>NZ_JBXAPG010000001.1:24175-308597 GCF_058803765.1 Burkholderia sp. GW821-FHT14F03 | reverse complement strand
GGCCTGTCGACCGCAAACAGCTCGATCTCGTCGCTGTCGACCGCTGTCAACGCGTCGAAGACGCACTACTACAGCGTCAACGACAACGGCACGCAGCAAGGCAACTACGCCAACGACGGCGCGACGGGCATCAACGCGCTGGCAGCGGGCACGAACGCGACGGCAGCGGGCGCGAGCGCGGTGGCAGTGGGTGACGGCTCGAACGCCAGCGCGGCCGGTTCGGTCGCCCTGGGCCAAAACGCAGTCGCCAGCATCGCGAACAGCGTGGCGCTGGGTTCGAACTCGGTGACGGCGGCAGCCAATCCGACGGCCACGGGCACGGTCGGCGGGGTGACCTACAACTACGCAGGCACGACCCCGGTGGGTGTGGTGAGCGTGGGCGCGCCGGGCGCGGAACGCCAGATCACGAACGTCGCGGCAGGCCAGGTGACGGCGACGAGCACGGATGCGATCAACGGTTCGCAACTGTTCTCGACGAACACGGCGATCAACAGCCTGTCGACTTCGACGTCGACCGGCTTGTCATCGGCGACCAGTTCGATCGTGTCGCTGTCCACCTCGACGTCCACGGGGATCGGTTCGTTGTCCACGGGCTTGAGTTCGACCAACAGCAGCATCGTTTCGCTGTCCACGTCGACCTCGACCGGCATCAGTTCCTTGTCCACGGGCTTGAGCACGACCAACAGCACGGTCCTGTCGCTGTCCACGTCGACCTCGACCGGGATCAGCTCCTTGTCCACCGGCCTGTCGACGACGAACAGCAATATTGCGTCCTTGTCGACGTCGACCTCGACCGCGATTAGCGCCGCGAAGACGCACTACTACAGTGTGAACGACAACGGCACGCAGCAAGGCAACTACAACAACGACGGCGCGACGGGCACCAACGCGCTTGCCGCGGGGACGAATGCGAGCGCCTCGGGCGCGAGCAGCGTCGCGGTGGGCGACGGCGCGAACGCCTCGTCGAGCGGCGCGGTCGCGATCGGGCAGGGCGCATTGGCAAGCGGCAGCCAGGCCGTGTCGATTGGCGCGGCGAGCGTGGCGAGCGGCAATGACGCGCTGGCGATCGGCAATGCCAGCACGGCTGCCGGCACGGGCTCGATCTCCTTCGGCAATACGGCGACGGCAGTCGGCGCCGGCTCGCTCGCGTTCGGCTCGAATGCGGTCGCGAACAACGCGAACGACGTCGCGCTCGGTTCCGGCTCGGTCACGGCCGCGCCGAACCCGACGGCCAGCGCGACGATCGGCGGCGTCTCGTACGGCTTCGCGGGCACTTCGCCGACGAGCGTCGTGAGCGTGGGCGCGCCGGGCGCGGAGCGTCAGGTCACCAATGTCGCCGCCGGCCGGGTCTCCGCGACCAGCACGGATGCGGTCAACGGCAGCCAGCTGAACGCGACGAATCAGGCGCTCAACAGCCTGTCGACGTCGACGGCGACCAACATCAGCTCGCTGTCGACGGGAGTCACCTCACTGTCGACGGGTTTGAGCACGACCAACAGCACGGTGGCACAGCTGTCCAGTTCCACGTCGACCAGCATCGGTTCGTTGTCGACCGGGGTGGCGAACATCAACAACCAGTTGACGTCGCTTTCGACCTCGATCAACAACACGACGCTTTCGCAGAACTCAACGGGTGTCGCGGCCGACATGAACGGCACGGGTTCGGACAAGCCGACCGTCACCGCCGGCTCGAACTCGGTGGCGATCGGCTCGAATTCGACGGACGGCGGCCGCTCGAACGTCGTGTCGGTCGGCAGCGACACGCAGCAGCGGCAGATCATCAATGTCGCGCCCGGTACGCAGGGCACCGATGCGGTCAACCTGAATCAGCTGAACGCCGTGCAGTCGACCATGTCGACGGCGCTGTCCAGCCAGCAGGTCCAGATCAACAGCCTCAGCTCGCAATTGCAGCAGACCGACCAGATGGCGCGGCAGGGTATCGCAGCCGTCGGCGCGATGGCGTCGATCCCGCAACTCGACCGCGACGCCAACTTCGGGATGGGGGTCGGCACGTCGACCTTCCTCGGTCAGAAAGCGATGGCGGTCAATATGCAGGCACGGATCACCGATAACCTGAAGGCGTCGCTCAACGGCGGCTTCAGCGGCGGCCAGAAGGTGATCGGGGCGGGCATGTTGTATCAGTGGAAGTAACGCCAGCCGTCCGACCGGCGCGCTCAGTTGGTGCGCGCCGGTCGGCGTTTCAAGCTACAAGCCGTCGAAATCCGTGCTGAATGCGCTGAATTTCCAGAACCGGACAGCGTCGCCGGGTATACCGACGCACATGCGGCACGCCGACACTCGGCGTTGCCACCACCCCCGCGGCACTGCCGCTACTCGCCTTGACACGCTCCCTCGGTTTTTGGATTCGGATATCTGAAGCGCAGGGAAGGGCGCCCAGTCAAAGCGTGGCAATCGTTCACAGTCGCCCTGAATTCGCTCTATTACTATGCAAAAAGTACTTTGCTCCACGTTTCGGTTGCAACGCAGAGGCTTGGCGTCAAACCTGGGAATAGCGTGTTGCGGCATGGTCGGACCGGAGCTTGAGCGAACAGCGAGAGCATTTTGTCAAACACCGGAAAACGTGGCATAGGGACCGCAGCGTCGACCATCGGCAAGGCAGCCGAACTCGGCTGCCCGCGTACCCTGGTCAACGATGCCGCGCGTGGACTGGATGAGAAGGAGTTTTTCTTTGTTTTTCAGCCCAAGCTGCGGCTCCAGCCAGGATTGCTGTCCGGCTTCGAGTCGCTGATACGTTGGCGTCACCCGACGTACGGCGTCCTGATGCCGTCTGTATTCATCGAACTCGTTGAAAACTCGCCGCTGACGCAGCGCTTCACGGAGTTCGCCATCGCGGAATCGGCGAGGGTGCTCGCCAGCTGGACTGCCTGCGGTTACGGCAGCCTCTCGTTGTCCATCAATCTACCTGCCCAGGAAATCATGCGGCCCGGGATGGCCGATGAATTGGCCGTGACACTCGCTTCTCGCGCGGTGCGGGCCGAACGGCTTCAGATCGAAATCACGGAATCCAACGATCCCGGCCCGATCGACATGTTTGCGTCTGCCGTCACCTCGGTCCGGAACATGGGTGTGAGCGTCGCAATCGATGACTTCGGCGCAGGATGCTGGTCACTCATCGCGCTGCATCGGCTTTCGATCGACACGATCAAACTGGACCGATCCTTCATTCGCGATATTCCCGAGAATCCGGAATCAAGAGCCGTGGTCGAGGCGCTTATCTCGCTTGGGCGCCGTTTAGGCAAACAGGTCGTCATCGAAGGGATCGAGACGGAAGCGCAGTTCGCATGGCTGAAAACCATGACGCCGGTTGATTGCCAGGGGTATTACGTCTCCGAGCCTGTGCAGGAGGCGGAAATCAGCGGGCTGGTGGCGAAGCATGGCGTGCTGATTTGAGCCGCCGCGACGATCAAGCGCGATGCGGTTCGAAATCCCGCGTAAAAGAGTCGCGTGTAAACATCTCGATGTAGTCCAGCATCGCGTCCGACGCGCCCCCGGCTTCCTGTTCGTCCCCGTCGACGATGGCTCGCGCAACCCGCGCGTGATACTGGCTCGCCAGCGGCAGGTCGTTCAAATACTTGTGATGCATGAAGTAGAAGCGCCGCGAAAGCGCATGCAGCGGGGCGATCGCCTCGGCCGCAAACCGATTCCGCGCCAGCTCGGCCATCAGCTGATTGGCCCTGTACACGCTTCTCAGGTAGGCGACGACATCGTGTGATTCGCCGGCTGCCTCGAGTTGCTCAACCGTCTCGCGCATCCGTTCGCGCTCCTCGGGCAAGGCGCGCCGCGCCGCGCGCTGCGCGATGAGGCGTTCGAGTTCGCGACGCGTTTCGAGCACCAGCAACTGATCATGGATGCTGGGAACCGTGACCATGATGCCGTGACGCGGCACGATCTGCAGGAGATGCGACGCGGCCAGGCGTTGCGCGGCCTCGCGAACCGGCGTTCGACCCGTGTTCAGCTTGTCCGCGAGCGACACCTCCGACCAAACGCTGCCCGGCGCCAGCTCCAGCGTCACGATCAGTTCCTCCAGCTTCTGGTGGGCTTGATCCGCAAGGGAAGCACTTATCTGTCCGTTCATGTCCGCTGCCAAGTTAGAAGAATATCACTGACATATTAGCGTGATCCTCCGTTGTTTCCAACTCCATCTTTAAGGGCTCCAGTCCTTATACGGGTTTACAACCTTTGACCCGCTGACCGATCATAAGTATTCTACTGATATGTCAGTGACATCCAGATGATATGTCCAGATTTGAAATGTCAAGAAGCAGGGCAGGCGAGGTCGGCCTGATCTTATGGATAACGGTGCCTGATCATTTTGGCATCAGGCCGATGTTGCAGCCGCCCGATCGTCTGGCAACGGGTACGAGAGGGCCTCGTCTGGGTGACGGCAGTGCCTGCCGTTGCGTCGACGGATGGAATTCCCCGGATATGCGACACGCATATTGGAATAGACGTCATTGACGCAAGACCATTTCTTTACAAAAACAATTGATTTATTCAGGGTAGGGTGGTTTTCCATTAGCGGGAAATCACGGTATGCGTCTGTTTTTGCGCAAAAAATGATTTTCAATTAACCAGGGATCATTCGGACAGAATGAATTTTGGAGAGTGCGATGAGCATCTTGCTAGTGGAAGACGATCTTAATCAAGCCGCAGCCATCGAAAAGGCGTTGCGTGCATCCGATCGAGAAATTTCGAGAGTCAAGGATAATACGCGGGCAGTCCAGTTCCTCCGGGAAAATGTGGTGGATCTGGTCGTGCTGGATTGGCGGATTCCGGATACCAGCGGTCTCGATTTGCTGCATTGGATTCGTGCGAATCTCGGCGACGGGCCTACGGTCTTGTTTTTGACGGCCAGAACCCTCGAGATAGACGTGGTCGCGGCGCTGAATGCGGGAGCGGACGAGTACATCGCCAAGCCATTCCGGGAGGTCGAGCTGGCCGCGCGGATCAATGCTCTGCTGCGTCGGAACAGCCGCAACAAGAAAAACGCAAATCGAATCGAGGTCGGCGGTTATGTCTTGGATTCGGTGACGCGGACCTTGACCTTCCGCGGCGAGATCGTTGAGTTGACGACGAAAGAGTTTTCCCTGGCAAACTGCTTGTTCAATAATCTTGGCAACGTCGTTTCCCGGGATCTTTTGTCGACGCTGGCATGGGGCAGAACGCTTGATGGCACGTCGAGAAGTCTTGATACGCATATTTACCGGCTTCGGCAAAAGTTGGCCATTCGCCCCGAGAATGGCCTTCAATTGGGCGCCGTGTATATGCATGGCTATCGGCTCGATATGATCAACTCGTTCACGGCGGCGGCGGCGGGTGCTGCACTGCCTTGTTGACAGGGAGCCGCGTCGACCTCAACCGAACGGCGGTCCCACCTCGCACCGGCGCGGCGTCCTTGCCGTCGATCTTGATCAGTTCGCCTAGGCAGGGGCAGGCCCGTCCGCGCGTGGCTGGCAGCCTGGGCAACCACGTCCGGTGCGGAATCCACAATCCGACCTCCGTCATGAGCTTGCCAGCCGTTACCTTCGCCAGCCCCGGGTCATGGCATTCCCGGAGCTTCTCACGAGCCAAAGTCGGGCCGAAATCCGGATAACGCTCACGAGTGATGATCAAGGCCCGGATGGCCAGACCTTCGTCCGGCTTCCGGTTGCCCGGAACGATTCAGCCCGGCCACGCCCGCGGCCTGGTAGCGCAGCACCAGCCGCTCGATCTGCCGCACGCTCAACCCCAGCCGTGTTGCGGCCTGGCCGGGCTTGAGCCGCGCTTCGGTCACCGGCTGGATGACCTTGAACCGGTCCATCTTGCGCATCGTCAGCCACTACAATTAGTTTTGATAATTTACCTTATGTCAAATAGAATGCGCAAGCTTGTCGATGCGATGCGGGCAATCAAAGCAACCCTGTTGCTGGCGATCTCGCGCCCGGCAACAGCGTAGCAGTCCCAGAATCGCCTCCTTTGAGAGGCCTGCCATGAGCAGGCGTTTTTTGAACCGCGATCGCGTACGCCCGTCGCCGCCGCGCGTCGTGGACACCGCGCCTCGTGTTGCGGATCGTCCAGTACAGCCGGCGGATCTCCCTGGCAACTTCACTCAACTCACGCTCCGAAAGTTCCGGGCGCTCCAGCAGCTCCGACGGGCCCAACTCATCACCTATTGACTTGCGCCGACCTCTACGGCCTTCACCAGCTCGAAGCCCGATCCGCCCAACTGGTAATAGTACGTGCCCGAGCCAGTCTCGTTACGGCTCCCGTGAAGGATCAGCAATCGGCTGTTAGCGCGAAACTCGATCGGCACGTCAATCTCAGGAGCCCAGCAACACAGCGTGAACGGCAGCCACGTCGTCTGGCCTGTCTTCGCGTCAACGGCCACCGTTGTGACGCACGAAGCGCCACAACCCCAGCTACTCAAGATGTAGTGCCCGGCAAAATTCGGTTTGCCGTGAGTGACCTCTCGCAAGCGAGTCGCAAATTCCCGGTCCTTTGATGACTGGATCCGGACCTTCGCAACCCTCCCCTTGAACCCGTCGGCGACCGGGTACGCGTCAAAACTTGGCAGCTGCGCATCGGCGTAGACACGTCCGAAAGCGCACATGCCCAACGCGAGCGCAACCAGAAGATGCTTTTTCATTCAGCCAATACCAGTGACTACGCGCTCTATCCGAAATCGCGTCACGTGTCGCCGAGGGTGCGTGCTTTCATCGATTTCGTGGCGGATCTCTACGGCAAGACCGATCCGCAATAGGCAGCAATAGGTCGCAATCGCCCTGCTCGTCCGGACTATGCGCTGCCCGCTTCGTCAGTGACGACGGTCAACGTGACGGAGCCCCAGTTGTTCCAGTAATAGCCGCTGCGGTCGTTCGCGAATACGAAGAGAACGCCATCCGAAGTCGCGACGTGGTCGCTCTGGGCGCCCATGCGAAACGTCTGCGTCGGATCGTCCTCGGCCGGTGCCGTGTCGCTCGGCGCAATGCGCCCCATCAGACGAAAATACCGACCGTCGTCGGGGATTCGCGGCGGATGCCCTGTCGTGTAGAACAGTGGCGCCGGATACCCTTCCGCGGTACATGGAATGACCGCATCCACCCATACCCCGATCGCTCGGCATTGCAGACGCATCCCCGCTTTCACACGTATGCCGGTATTGACCCAAGGATCTTGTGCGGGCACCTGTACGACGTGAGCCATGTTTCACCTCGATCGGCTGGGGCAAGGCAATGCACGCTCCCGTGCGGGAAACATCACCTTTTCGGGTTGGTGTGCTTATTCGAACTTCTCGTCGGTCGCCCTTCCCGGCAGGCTTACAATTGCGGCGACAACAATAACCGAGGGGCCGCCATGAGTCTTGACGATCGCGACTGGTATCGCGAAGCCATTCGGGAGAAACAGGCGCAACAGGACAATCCCGCGCCACCGCCTCGTCCGGCACATCCCGCGCCATCCGGCCCACAAGGCAGCAAGCCGAGGTGGGAGCCATCATGGTTCATCATTCCACCCATCGCACTGCTGGCCGGCGGCCTTGCCTACCTGCTCGTCTATCAGGTCCTGAGCCATTTCGGTGCGAACTGAAACCCGGCGCCCTCGCGCACCAAGCGCGCGCGGTCAGTCGGAACGTGGCGCCACGCGGTCGCATTCGCTCCGCGACACCCGCTCGCGAAGGCGAACCGCATCAAGTCAGAACACCCCGGGAATGACCCGATACCTGACCTTGGCCTTGTAGGCGAGATAAGCGCCGTCCTCCGACAGGATCCGCTCCTCGCGATAGATCCGTCCGACCTGGAGCAACACCTGCAGGCACACCGCGAGCACGTTCTGCACGCTGAAATTGGCCAACAGGAAGCCGACGTCGATCATCAGGTAACCGAGGTACATCGGATGGCGGACGAAGCGATACGCGCCGCGCGAAACAACGCCGCGGTTGGCGGGAAGAATGCCGAACGAGCGCCGCAACGACAGCTTCGCGAACAATTGCCAGGCGAGCCCGACAACCTGGATCGAGGCGGCAATGTCTTCCGGGATGATTTTCTGGCTGGCCGACAGTTGGAACAGCAGATAATAGAACGTGCCGGCGACCGAAAAGAAAACGGCGAACGGGCTCCAGTCCCGCTTGGTCGGCACCTTCGAGAATAAGGACAGGCCCACGCTCAGCGCCGCCGTGATCACCAGCAGCACCAGCGTGATGCGCGACGGATCGGCGATCCATTCGATGTACGCGGCATAGCCGAATATGCCGAGCGCAAGCCCGGCCGCCACGCGCGCCGCGACTTCGACGCTGACGCTGAACCAGTTCTCGGGCACTGTCGGCGCGATCGGCCGCGCGCGCGCGATGGACTGACCTCCCACGCGCGGAGCACTCGTGATTACCTCGTGTTCGCTGACCGGTGTCATGACCACGATCCCCCTGCGGTGCCGGATGAACGCGGATGACCCGAAGGGCCATCCGCGCGCATTCAAAGCGTCGACTCATGCCAATAGCCGGATGCAGTATCTCGACATCAAAACCCCGGCCGCCTTTTGCCATTCTATTTCCGGCTTTCAACCCGGATATTTTTCAAACTTCCAGTCCAGCCGGGCGCGCACCGGCCTGCGCGCCCGTTCCACTCGCTCCCCCGTCTTCGCTACCCTTCCAGGCCCGCCCCCGCTGGCCGTCGATTATTTCGGCGCGTGCGCCGATTACCCTTTCCATTTGTCGAACAGTGAATAAACCGCTCAAAACATTCAACATTTTGTTACTCCACATTACGCAAATTTACGCATAAAGGAAATCCATCTTTCCCCGGTCGAGGGTTAAACCCGATCATTACATTCTTTCATTTTCATGACGGTTTCGATGCAACACGCGACGCATGAACGCCCCCGTCGCGCAGCCGGTCCCGTTTCGGCATGTGCGCCCAGCGCATAACCAAAGCGCGAATCGATCGTTCCGTTCCCGGCGCGGGTTGCATACAGTGATCGCTCGTCCAACGCCGGCTTCCTCGCTTCGTCTCCCGCCATGATCGCTGCCCCGCCTATCCTCGACCGCCGCCAGTTCATCGCGCTGGGCGCCGCCGCGCTCGCCGCCGGGCTGGGCAGCGCGCGCGCCGATGCCGCCGCCGGCACCGCGCCGCCTTCGCTCAAGGGCAAGCGGATCGGCATCAGCGCGGTGGGCACCGATCATTACTGGGATCTCAAGGCCTACCAGGGCGCGATCGACGAAGTGAGGCGGCTCGGCGGCACGCCGATCGCGCTCGATGCCGGGCGCAGCGACAGCCGCCAGATCGCGCAGATCCAGACGCTCATCGCACAGAAACCCGACGCCATCATCGAGCAGCTCGGCACGGCTTCGGTGCTCGAACCCTGGCTCCGGAAAATCCGCCAGGCCGGCATCCCGCTCTTCACGATTGATACCGCCTCGCCTTCGAGCCTGAACGTCGTCACGTCGGACAACTTCCTGATCGGTTCGCAGCTGGCGCTCCAGCTCGTCAACGACATGCGCGGCGAAGGCAACCTCCTCGTGTTCAACGGCTTCTACGGCGTACCGGTCTGCGCGATTCGCTACGACCAGCTGAAGGCCGTGCTGAAGTGGTATCCGAAGGTGCGCATCCTGGAACCGGAGCTGCGCGACGTGATCCCGAACACGGTGCAGAATGCCTACGCGCAGATCAGCCAGTTGCTGCAGAAATACCCGAAAGGATCGATCTCGGCGATCTGGGCCGCGTGGGATGTGCCGCAGGTCGGCGCGACACAGGCGGTCGACGCGGCGGGCCGGCGCGAGATCCGCACCTACGCGGTCGACGGCAGCCCCGACGCCGTGGCGCTCGTCAAGGATCCGAAGTCGAGCGCGGCCGCCGTGGTCGCGCAACAGCCGGCGCTGATCGGCCAGACCGCCGCGCGCAATGTCGCCCGCTACCTGGCCGGCGAACGCGCGCTGCCCGCCTACACCTATGTGCCGTCGGTGCTCGTGACCAAGGACAACGCCGACGTCGCGCAACAGACGCTCGGGCAGCACGCGAACGCGGCCGTCCTCCCCGGGACCGCCCGCGCATGACGCGCGGCGCCTCCGCGCTCACGCTGCACGGGATCGTGAAGCGCTTCGACGGCGTGACCGCGCTGCGCGGCGCGTCGCTCGACGTCGCGCGCGGCGCCGTGCACGGTCTCGTGGGCCAGAACGGCGCGGGCAAGTCGACGCTCATCAAGATCCTCGCCGGCCTGTACGCGCCCGACGCGGGCACGATCGCGATCGACGGCGCCCCACAGCGGGCCGATCCCGCCACGCCGCTGCGGACGGCAGGAATCGGTTTCATCCATCAGGAGCGTCTGCTGCCGAGAACGCTCACGGTCGCCGAGGCGCTGTTCCTCGCGCAGCCGCCGACCTTCGGCCGCGGCCCCAACCTGCTGCGCGCGTTGCTGCCGCTCGACTTGAAGCGGATGCGGCGCGAATGCCGCGCCCGTCTGCACGAACAGTTCGCGATCGATCTGCCGCCCGACCGCCTGATCGGCGAGTTGAGCGTCGCCGAACAGCAGATCGTGCAGATCACGAGCGCGCTGATCCGGCGCAAGTCGATCCTGGTGTTCGACGAACCGACCGCCGCGCTCGTGTCGGGCGAGATCGACCGGCTGCTGCGCACGATCGAACGGCTGCGCGACGACGGCGTGACGGTGCTCTACGTCTCGCATTACCTGGCCGAGATCGCCGCCGTGTGCGACCGCGTGACGGTGCTGCGGGACGGCCTCGACATCGCCACCTTCGATGCGCGCGCCACGCCGGCCGCCGCGCTGGTCGCGGCGATGGTCGGCGACGCCGCGCGCTGCCGTGCGGTCACGACGCCGCGCCGCCACGGCGAGATCGTGCTGGCCGCGCGCGGCCTCGCTCGGCCGGGACATTTCGGACCGCTGTCGTTCGAGGTGCGGCGCGGCGAAATCGTCGGCGTAACGGGCGCGCTGGGCTCCGGCGCGAAAGCGCTGGTGCGCGCGCTGTTCGGCATCGAGCCGGCCACCGAGGGCAGCCTGTCGATCGCGGGCCGCGCCGTCCGTCTCCGGCGCCCGCGCGACGCGGTCCGGCACGGCGTCGCGCTCGTGCCGGAGAACCGGCACGCGCATGGCGTCGCGGCGACGCTGAGCGTGCGCGAGAACGCTCTGCTGGCCAACCTGTCGCGCTTCGCCCGCGTCGGCCTGATCCGCCGCCGCGATGAAACCACCGCGGCACGGGCGCTGATCCGGCGTCTCGACATCCGCCCCGCCGATCCGGAGCGCGCGGTGCGTTTCCTGTCGGGCGGCAACCAGCAAAAAGTCTCGCTCGCCAAATGGCTGAGCCGCGCGTCGACGATCTATCTGCTGGACGAGCCGACGGTCGGCGTCGACGTCGCCGCGAAAGCGCAGATCTACCTGCTCGTCGATGAACTCGCACGGACCGGCGCGGCGATACTCGTGCTGTCGAGCGATCTCGACGAGCTGCTCGCGCTCACCGACCGGGTGCTCGTGATGGCGCGCGGCCGGATCGTCGCCGCCTGCCCGTCCGCGCGCACCGACGCCGCGACCTTGCTCGCGTGGACCACCGGCGCCCGCGCGCCGCACCCGCCCGATGGCGTGCCGGCATGAACGCGGTACCGGACACGCCCCTCGGCGCGCCACCGATGCCCCTTCGGGCGCGCGCCTGGCTCAGGCAGGGCGCGTGGCTTGCCGTCGCACTCGTCTGCGCCGGCTTCGCGCTCGGCTCGCCGCTGTTCCTGACGCTCGCGAACCTCGGCAATGTGCTGCAGCAGAGCGCCGTGACCGGGCTACTGGCGCTCGGCCTGACCATCGTGATGATCGGCGGCGGCGACGATGCGATCACCGGCGGGCTCGACCTGTCGATCGCGGCCAACCTCGGCTGGTGCGCGGCCGTATTCGCGGTCGCGACGCGCGCGGGGCTCGGCGATGCGCTCGCCTGCGCGCTGACCTTCGGCGCGGGCGCGGCGGTGGGCGCGCTCAACGCGTGGGCCGTCACGCGGCTGCGGATCCTCCCCCTGCTCGCCACGCTGACGACGATGAACCTGTGCGCGGGTCTCGAACTGGTGTTGACGCAGAACACCGCCGTGGAAGCCGCCAGCCCCCTGCTCGGCGCCTTGCTCGAAGACGGGCCGTTCGGCGTGCCGCGCATCGGTTGCGCGCTGCTCGCCGCGGCCGCGGTGCTCGGCGTCGCCGTGCACCGCACGCCGTGGGGGCTGCACCTGCGAGCCGTCGGCGCGCACCGCGCGGCCGCGGCGGCGGCGGGCATCCCGGCTGCGCGCCGGATTGCCGCCAGCTATGTGGCGAGCGGCATCGCGGCGGCCTTCGCCGCGCTCGCTTCGGGGGCCCTCCTGAGCGGCAGCGCCCCCGGTTCCGGCGACAACCTGCTGCCCGTCGTCGCTGCCGTGCTGCTCGGCGCGGTGTTTTCGCGACGCTTCGTGCCGACGATCCCGGGCACGCTGGTCGCCGTGCTGTTCGTCGGCATGCTGGTCAACGGTTTCCAGCTGAACAACCTGTCGAGCTATTGGGTCAACGGGGTCGAGGGGGCACTGATCCTGTTCGTCGTCGCCGCCACCGCATTCATGCGGCGGCGTCATGCGGGAGGAAGAGCCGATGGCTGACTGGTTCGCGCAGTCGCGCCGCTTCGCGGTGCTCGGCGCGCTGTTCATCGTGCTTGCGGGTTTTGCCGCGACGGCGCCCGGGTTTGCGACGCTCGCCAACATCGAGCGGGTGCTGGTCGACAACGTCGCCCTGCTCGCGATCGCGGCGCTCGGCATGACGCTCGCCTTGTCGATCGGGGCGATCGACCTCTCGCTCGGCACCTCGATCGATGTCGCGGGCCTCGCGTTCGTCGTCGCGCTCGCGCACGGCCTGGGCGTCGCGCCCGCCGCCTGCGCCGGGCTCGCGGCCGCGCTCGCGGTCGGTGCATTCAACAGCGTGCTGGTTGCGCGGCTCGGCATCGCACCGTTTCTCGCCACCCTGGGCACGCTGTTCATCGGCCAGACGATTCAGCAACTCGCGACCGACGGCGGCCAGCCGATCTACCTGCTGAGCGTCGCGCTGCCCCCCGCTTTCGACACGCTCGCGCATGGCGGCGCGGCCGGCGTCGCCGCGCCGCTGTGGATCGTCGCGGGCCTCGCGCTGGCGCTCTACGCCGCGCTCGCGCATACGCGCTTCGGACGCGCGGTCGCGGCGCTCGGCGCCGCGCCGGGCGTCGCCCGCTACTCGGGCCTGCCGGTCGGCGCGGTCACGGCCGCCGTGCTGGTTGCGAGCGCACTGATCGACGGGGTGGCCGGGATCGTGCTGTCGTCGACCGTGCGCGCCTATGCGCCGCTCGCCGGCAACGCCTATCTGCTCAATGCGATCGGCGCGGTATTCATCGGCGCGACGCTGTCCAGGCAGGCGCGGCCCAATGTCGGCGGCACGCTCGTCGGCGTGCTGCTGCTCGCCTTCGCCGCGAACGGCCTGTTGCTGATCGGCTGGAACTTCTACTGGCAGCAGGTCGCCACCGGCGTGCTGATCTTCGCGGTCCTCGCGCTCGGCTCGCTCGCCCAGCCCACCCGCGCACCGCGGCGCGCGGGTTGAGCGGCGCGCCGCTCAGCGCAGCCCGGCCGCCCAGTCCACCGCGCCGTCGAACAGCGTGAGGCCGTCCGCCGACAGGTTCTCGAACGTCGTGTTGTTCAGGAACAGCATCACCCGGCGCGCGGGCGCGAGCGATTCGTAGTCCATCGTCGCGCCGGTCTCGTAGGCGAAGATCGCGGCCTTCTCCGGCTGCCCGTAGACGGTCGCGATGATCGACGCGCCGAGCCCCGGCTTGCCCCAGCTCATGCTCGCCTGGCGGCCGTACACGTTGGTCGCGCCCGCGCGCAGCCCGGCCGCGATCGGATGCGGCGCGTTGACGATCCACAGGTAACGCTCCTTCCCGGTCTCGCCGAAATCGGCGTCGTGCCGCTTGCCGGTCATCGCGAGATCGTCGAGCAGGTCGTTTTCCCAGGTGACGAGCGGCTTCGCGAGCGTGCGCCAGCCGCTCGCGACGTGCTTCGACGCGACGGTCGACGAAATGATGACGAGATCGGCATCGGCGGCGGCCTCGACCGGCTGCGCCTCGTCGACGAGGCGCACCACGTAGCCGCGCGCCGCCAGATGCGCCTGCGCGCGCGCGTCGACTTTCAGGTCGGGACCGTGCAGTTGCACGAGCATCACGACGCGCTTGCCGGCGCCGGGCTGCGCGGGCGTCTGCGCGTATACCGGCGGCAGCGCAGCCGGGAACGCGAGCGCCGCGCCGGCGGCCGCGCGCAGCAAGGCGCGCCGCAAGGGTTTGAAGGAACGGAAATGATCGGACATGGTAAATCTCCTGGTCGGCTCGCTGGACGGTGACTCAGAACTGCAGGGTCGTCAGCAACGAGACCTGCCGCGCATCGCCGATCGCGACGAAGTAGCGGTTCGCGCTCGACGGGTAGTAGGTGCGGTTGAACAGGTTCTTCACGTTGAGCTGGAACTGCAGCTTCTGCTTGCCGATCCGCGTGTCGTAGCTGGCGAACGCATCGGCGATCACGTAGGACGGCAGCGTGAAGCTGTTCGCGGAATCGCCGGGGCGCGCGCCCACGTAGCGGCCCGCCGCGCCGATCCGCAGATCGTCGCCGCCGAACACGGTGCCGACGTCGTAGACGGCCGCGAGCGACGCCGTGTGCCGGGCGACATTCCACAGCTGGTTGCCCGCGTACAGCGGATCCTCGGTGGTCTTGGCGTCGATGTACGCGTAGCTCGCGATCACGTTCCAGCGTTCGCCGATCTGGCCGGACACGTCGAGTTCGACGCCGCGCGAACGGGCCTTGCCGGCGGTGCGCCAGTCGGTGAGCTTGGTGGCGTCGTTGAATTGCGACACGAGCACGTTGCGCTTGTCGATGTTGAACAGCGCGAGCGTGCCGGTCAGGCCGGCCGGCAGGTCGAGCTTGCCGCCCAGCTCCCACGACGTCGACTGTTCCGGCAGCATCGCCGAGTCGATCACGGTGTTCGAGCCGAGCGGCGCGATCGTCGAATTCGGTTTCAGCGACTGTGTATAGCTGCCGTACAGCGAGAACGCGTCGTTCCACTTGTAGACGAGGCCCGCGCGCGGCAACCACTTGCGGCCGTCGATATCGGTATTGCGCTGGAACGGCCGGCCTCGGCCCGCCACCTGGTTGTAGGTCAGGAAGCGCACGCCGCCGACCAGGATCCACTTGTCGGTGAGCTTCACGCTGTCCTGCACGAAGAACGAGGCGTCGTGCAGCGTGTCGGTCTGGTCGCTGTCGCCCGCCGACACCGTGCTCGACGCGCCCAGGCCGCCGTACACCGGATTCAGATAGCTGAACGGCGTCTTGACGGCCTGGCGCAGCAGGTCCGCGCGATAAATGCGCCGGTACTCACTGTCGACGCCGACCATCACGTCGTGCTCCATGCCCGCGACGCGCAGCTTCCCGTTCGCATACGCGATGCCGTAGCTGTCGGTGCTGAGCGAGCCGTGCGTCGCGTCGTTGCTGCGCGTGAGCGTGCCCTTGCCCGGATTGATGCCGGTGATGCGCAGCTGGTTCGCGTCGTAGGTCTCGCGGTTGTAGCTGTAGCCGAGATGCACCGACCAGTCCGGATTGATCCGGTGGTCGATCATCAGCTGAGCGAGGTGCGATTCTCCCTCCATATTGTTGAACGGCTCGTCGAGACGACGGCGCGCGGGAATATCGAGGGGCGCGTTGGTGCGCGGATCGAGCGAGGTGCCGCGATCGAACGGCGCCAGGAATGTGCGGTACTGGTAGGACAGCGACACCTGGGTGTCCCGGCCGTACCACGCGAGCGAGGGAGCGACGAGCGTTCCGCGATTGGTGCCGAAGTTGCGCCAGTACGGCTCGTCGCTCTGGTTCACGATGAGCCGGTACGCGAGCCGCGAGTCGCCGATCGCGCCGGTCGAGTCGAACGTCACGCCCGCGCCGTTGCGTCCATGGCCGTAGGTCGAGCCGAGCACCGAGATCGCGTGGTAGCGGGTCAGCGACGGCTGCTTGCTGACGACGTTGATCACGCCGCCGGGATCCATGATCCCGTACAGCAGCGACGCCGGCCCCTTGAGCACCTCGACGCTGTCGGTGGTCTCGTTGAGCGCGCGGCCCTGCACGAGCGGCATGCCGTTCTGCATCACCGAGCCATCGCGATTCGCCCCGAAGCCGCGCTTCATCAGCGTGTCCTGGGTGCCCGCGAGTGTGTTGCCCTGGGTGATGCCGCTCACGTTGGCGAGCGCGTCGTCGAGGTTGCGCGGCCGCTGGTCGCGCAGCACCTGCGCGGGGACGACGTTGATCGCCTGGGGCGTGTCGAGAAGCTTCGCGTCCGAGCGCGTGATCGACGCCTCTTCGGCGGGCCGATAGCTGTCGGCCTGCGGCCCGCTCGCGCGTACGGCGACCGCGGGCAGCGCGGTTTCGACGGCGACGCCGCCCGTCGTCACCCCCGGCGCGCCGGCCCGGATCAGCGTGTAGCCGCCGCCGGGCTGGCGCACCGCGATCAGGCCAGTGCCGGTCAACAGCCGGTCGAGCGCGGCCGCTGTATCGAATTCGCCCCGCACGCCCGGGCTGCGCAGACCGTCGGCCTGTTCGCGCGAGAACGCGAGCAGGATCCCCGCCTCGCGGCCGAAACGGTTGAGCGTCGCTTCGAGCGGACCTTCCGGGATCGCGTAGGCGCGGCGCGCGGCGCGCTCGGCGGCGGACGGTGTGCCCTCCGGGGAGGCCCACGCGGCGGGCGGCGCGAGGGCCGAGACGAGCGCGGCGGCGGCGAGATGCTGGACGATCCGCCGCGGCGCGCGGCGAGGAGGGAGGCGAATGAACGAATTCATGATCGGTGACGGATGGGACGTTGGGCGAAGTGCTGCTTTCATTTCCCATGTCACGCGAACATCGAAAAACAGCTCACCCCGGCCGAAAATATTTTGATAGGGCTCAGGTCCGGGCCGGCACGACCCTGACCCAGTAGCGCGTGAACGACGCGATCCCGACGGGCAAGGTCGCGCGCAGCACCGTGAGGATCCGGTCGGTGTCGTCGAGCGGATAGGTGCCGGAGACGCGCAGGTCCGCGACCGCCGCGTCGCAGTCGAGGCGGCCCGGGCGATAGCGATCCAGCTCGGCGATCAGGTCGCCGAGCCGCATGCCGGCCGCGACCAGCATCCCATCGGTCCAGGCCGCCGCGTCGTCGGCGAGCGGCGCAACGGGTTCGAGCGCGGTGCGCGTGAAGCGCGTGGTCTGGCCGGCGTCGACGACGCGGGCAGCGGCGGGCGCATCGTGCGGCGTGGCGCGCACGGCGCCCTGGAACACCTCGATCCGGGTTGTCGCGGCCTGTCCGCGCACCGCGAAGCGCGTGCCGAGCGGCTGCAGCGCGCCCTGCTCCGTGACGACGGAAAACGGGCGGGCCGGCGCATGCGGATCGTGGCCACTCGCGACCATGATTTCGCCGCGTACCAGCCGGATGGTGCGCGCGAACGCATCGAAGTGGAGATTGACCGCCGAATCGGTATTGAGCGTGAGCACGGTCCGGTCGGCGAGCGTGACGGCGCGGCGCTCTCCGACCGCGGTGCGCAGGTCGGCGCGCCAGGCCTGCCAGGGCGTGCTGCGTTCGGTCATCCACGCCGCGCCGCCCACGCCGAGCAGCACGCTCAGGGTCTTGAGCGCCGCCCGGCGCCGCGCGGGCGCGAGCAGCGCGGCGCGGGCCGCCTCGGCGCCGGACCCGCCGGCGAACCGGGCGAACCCGCTGTTGACCTTCTCGATATGACGCCATGCGGCCTCGTGCAGCGGATCCTGCGCGCGCCAGCGCGCGAGGCCTGCGCGGGTGGCGTCGGTGGCGCGCCCCGATCCCAGCTCGACCCACCATTCGACGGCACGCTGCGCCACCTCGGGCGGCACGCTGGGCCAGGATGTCGCCGTCCTCATGCGGCCAGCGCGAAGAAGCACTGCGCGCCCGCCTTGACCAGATGGCGCTTCACGGTGGACAGCGAGAGGCCCAGCTCGGCGGCGATCTCGGTGTGCGTGAGCCCGTCAAGCTGGGACAGCAGGAACGTGCGTTTCACGACGACGGGCAGGCCGTCGAGCAACTGGTCGATCTCGATCAGGGTTTCCAGCAGGATCGCGCGCGTCTCGGGCGAAGGTGCATGGGCTTCCGGCAGTTGCTGCAACGCATCCAGGTAAGCGCGCTCGACCTGCTCGCGCCGCCAGTGGTTGAACAGCACGCGCTGCGCGACCGTGGTCAGGAACGCGCGCGGCTCACCGGCGTCGATCGGCTCGTCGCGCGCGAGCAGCCGCATGAAGGTGTCGTGCGCAAGGTCGGCGGCCCGGTGCGCGCACCCCACCTTCCTGCTCAGCCAGCTGTGCAGCCAACGATGGTGGCCGGTATAGAGCGTGCCGATTTCCTGATGCAGCAGCAGTTTGTTTGCCGACATGAGCCGTCTGTTCCCGAGGTGACCGGGGTGCGAGTTTGTAAATGAGAATGATTATTATATACAGTTTACAAAACTGACCAAGGAGGAAGACGCGCGACGCCCGCACGGAGCGCAACCGCTGTACCATCGCGACTCGCACGCATTTCACGCACCACCGTCATGTCTTCCGATTCCCAGCCGCGCATCTACGCGATGCCCGAGCGCAGCGATCGCCTCGATTTCTACATCCGCGATCAGACCACGCGCCAGGCGATCACCGAGCCTCATCGGCATGCGTATTTCCAGATCCAGTTCAACCTGGGCGGCGACACCGAGCAGCGCATCGGCGGCGTCACGCGCCCGTTTCCGCGCGGCGCGCTCGCGTTCGTGCCGCCCTACCGCGAGCACCTGATCCCGCATCCGCCCGGCGCGCATTTCGTGGTCGTCAATTTCTCGCTGGCCTTCCTGCGCGCCGACCTCGACGTCGACCCGCTCGACCTCGACGATCTGCCCGCGCAACGCGCGCCGGAGCTGGCGCCGTTCCGCGTCCAGGAGCATCTCGATTTCATCCTGACGGGCGCCGCATTCGACGAGGCGCGCCGGCTCACCGAACGCATGCTCGATGCGGACCGCGCGCGCACGTTCGGCTCGGTGCCGCTGCTGCGCGGCTACCTGCTGCAGCTGATCGGCCTCGTCTGCATGCAATACGCCGGGCCGCTCGAACGGCTCACGCACGGCGGCGCGCCGCGCGCGGGCCGGCGCGATGCGCTCGCCCGCGTGCTGCGCCATGTGCGCGCGAACCTGACCAACGGCGAGCTGACGCTCGCGGGCACCGCGGAGGCGGCGTTCCTGTCGCCCAACTATCTGGCGCACCTGATCCGCAAGGAAACCGGCAGCACCTTCACCGATCTCGTCACGGATCGCCGCATCGCACTGGCGCAATCGTTGCTCGCGCACACGACGCGGCGCATCACCGATATCGCGCGGTCGGTCGGGTTTCGCGACGAAGCGTACTTTTCGCGGCGCTTTCGCGCGCGCGTCGGCCTGTCGCCGAAGGATTACCGGGAGGCCAACAGCGCCGGCGGGCCGCCCGGGGCGTAGTTATGTCCATGAATCAGCCACTTGCGTCGCGGTGCCGCCGCCCCAGTCTTGCTATCGTGACGGCAGAGCGGCGCGCGGGCCCACGCGGGCCGGCCGCGCCGATGTCCCAACCAGACAGGAACCGAACATGACCGACTTTGCCGTGCCGCCGCCCATCGCGCCTTCCGTCGAGATCGCCGGAAGCACGTCCCGCTTCCCCGTGCGCCGGGTCTTCTGCGTCGGCCGCAACTACGCGGACCATGCCCGCGAGATGGGCCACGATCCTGACCGCGAACCGCCCTTCTTCTTCACCAAGCCGGCCGACGCGATCGTGCCCGCGCGCGACAGCGTGCCTTACCCGCCGCTGACCGCCGATCTGCACCACGAGATCGAACTCGTGATCGCGATCGGTCGCGCGGGCCGCGCCATCCCGGCCGCCGCGGCGCTCGACCACGTATGGGGTTATGGCGTCGGCGTCGACCTGACCCGGCGCGACCTGCAGGCCGAGGCCAAGAAGCTCGGCCGGCCGTGGGATTGGGCCAAGGGCTTCGACGCCTCGGGGCCGCTGAGCCCGCTGCACCCGGCCGCGACGCTCGGCCATCCGTCCGCCGGCCGCATCTGGCTCGCGGTCAACGGCGAATTGCGCCAGCAAGGCGATCTCGCGGACCTCATCTGGCCGGTGGCCGACATCATCAGCCACGTGTCCCGCTCCGTCGAACTGCGCCCGGGCGACCTGATCTTCAGCGGCACGCCGGCCGGCGTCGGCGCGTTGCAGCCGGGCGACCGCGTGACGGGTGGCGTCGACGGGGTCGACGCGTTCGAATTCGTGCTCGGGGCCCGCGCCGAATAAGCGCCGAATAAGCGCTGATCCGCGCGCGCCCGCCGCGGCGTGCATGGCCTCAAGCGGGGAGTCGCCGGTGCAGGCTGACTCCCCGTATTTGTTTTGTTACGTCGGATTGCGACGGGCATGCGGGGCGCGACATCGCCGGGATGAATAAAATTCCGCGCGCCCCGGATTAACAAAATTTATATTTTCGACCTGTGCTTGCGCAAAGCACGCCAGATCGCACGGACAAAAATCAATAAAAAAATCCACCTGGCTGAGTAAAAATCCCTTCGCAGGCTGGCCGGGCCTTGGTCACCCAGATCGCTTCACCGTCAGTCGAAAAGGCATTGCCGCGAGCTTCCGACTTATTAATATGGAGGCGCGAGCCGGGCCGCATGACACACTGTTCCGCTCGCCATGACGGGTAACGATCTTCCCGCGATCTTTTTCCCGGCATCAAAACATAATCCGATTTTCATCAAGGGATAACATCATGGCCAAGATTGAATTGCTCGAATCGAAGCTTGCCGCGCGGCATGACGCGCTGGCCAATCACCCGGTTTTCCATTCGATTCGGTCGATCGAGGAGCTGCGGACGTTCATGGAGTGGCACGTGTTCGCGGTGTGGGATTTCATGTCGCTGGTCAAGCGGCTGCAGGCAGACCTGACGACGGTGTCGGTGCCGTGGATCCCGCCCCTCAACATCAACGCGGCGCGGCTCATCAACGAGATCGTGCTCGGCGAGGAATGCGACGAGACGCCGCGCGGGTACATGAGCCACTACGACCTCTATCTGCATGCGATGCGCGACATCGGCGCGTCGACGGAGCAGATCGAGCGGCTGATGGCGCTGCTGCGCTCGGGCGTCGGCATCGGCGCCGCGCTCGACACGGTCGCGCCGCCGCCGCCCGTCCATGCGTTCGTGGTGGAAACGATGCGGGTCTGCATGTCGGCCCCGACCCACGAGGTGCTCGGCAATTTCTTTCATGGCCGCGAGAACGTGATTCCGGACATGTTCCGCACACTGCTCGACGTCTGGCATGTCGACCGCAAGGACGTGCCGCTGCTCGCCTACTACCTCGACCGCCACATCGAGGTGGATTCGGGCGAGCACGGGCCGGCTGCGCGCACCCTGATCCTGGAGGCCGCGGGCGACGATCCCGTCCGGCTCGAAGCGGCGCTCGAGGCGGGGCTCGCGGCGATCGAGGATCGCCTGAAACTCTGGGACGGCCTGCTCGCGCATCTGCATGACGAACGGCGCGCCCGCGCGCCGGCGTTGTAATCCCTCCGCCGTGCCGCCTTCCTTACGTTTCTTTCGCCTCGTGGAACGGACGCGTTATGATGTGCGGCCTTTCATCTGAACATTAGTACTTCTCTATGTCCGGCTCGACTCTCTGGCTTGCGCTTCCCTGGAGCGCCATCTTCCTCGCAGCGCTGGCGATCTGGATTCCACGGCTGCGCCGGCTCAGCCTCGGCGTATGCGCCCTCGGCTACGCAGGCGGCTTCATGACCGGGCAGCTTGCCCCGGCGGCCGTCGCGCCGCTTGCGCTGCTCGCCGCGGCCGCCTATCTCGTCGCCCCGCAGCGGCCCGTCGCCGCGCGCTGGTCAGGACACCTGCTGTTCATCGTGCTCGCGGTCGCGCTGACCCTGCACTGGCTGCCGGGCTTCCACAATCCACGCGTGATCGGCCCGGTGCGCTTCACGCCCGACGCCGTGCCGTTCACGATGTACCTGAATTTCGACAAGCCGCTCGTCGGCTTCTGGCTGATGTGGGTGCTGCCCTGGCTGCGGCCGGCCGTGCCCTGCGCGCGCAGCATGCGCATCGGCCTGGGCTCGGCGCTCGCCACTTCGACGGCATGTCTCTCGTTCGCGCTGGCGCTCGGGATGGTCGGCTGGGCGCCGAAATGGCCCGCGCTCGGCTGGCTGTGGCTGCTCAACAATGCGCTGCTCGTCACCTTCGCCGAGGAGGCGCTGTTTCGCGGCTATCTGCAAGGCGGCCTCGAGCGCCTGCTCGCGCCGCGGCGCGGCGGCGGCACGCTCGCGCTGGCGCTGGCCGCCGTCGCGTTCGGCGCGGCGCATCTGGCGGGCGGCTGGCCCTGGGCCGTGCTCGGCACCGTCGCGGGCGTCGGCTACGGGCTCGCCTACCGCCACGGCGGCCTGCGCGCCGCCGTGCTCGCCCACCTCGGCCTGAACCTCATCCACTTCACGCTGTTCACCTATCCGATGCTGCAGGCGGCGCGCTGAGGCCGCCGCGCGGCGTCAGCGGATCTGATCGGCGATCGGGCGCAGGAATTCCGAGAACCCGGTCAGCATGATCTGCACGCCGACGCACAGCAGCAGGAACGCTGAAACGCGCATCGCGACCTTGGTGCCCTCCGCGCCGAGGTAGCGGGCCAGGAACGCCGCACGGCTGTAGGTCTGCCAGATCACCACGGCGACGAGCAGCGAGACCGCGATCGACACGATGCTCGACAGCACGAACTCCGACAGCTTGTGCGTGCGGTTCGCATTGAGCGCGATCGCGGTGGCGATCGAGCCGGGGCCGGTGGTCAGCGGGATCGTCAACGGGAAGAAGGCGCGCGCCATCGCGCTGCGCGCATCGATCGGCTTGACCGCCGTGTCGCCGCCCGGCACGTCGGGCTCGTTGAGCATCTGCCAGCCGGACACCGCGACCGCGAAGCCGCCGCCGATGCGCAGCGCCTCCATCGAAATCCCGAAGAAATGCAGCACCGGCGTCCCGACGAAAAAGGCCGCCATCAACACGATGAACGCGTTGAGCGCGACCTTGCGCGCGAGCACGCCACGTTCGGCCTCGGTCAGCGATTCCGTGCGTTCGAGAAACAGGAAGGCGATGCCAAATGGATTGATGATGCCCATCAGGCCAGTGAAGCCGAACAGGATCTCGGAGATCAGACGGTCGACGATCATCGAATACGCACGAAAAGGATTGGCGGACAGGGCGCGACCCCGGTCGCGCCATTGCAGAGCAAGGCCCCATCACGTCACCCCGGATATGCCCGGCCCGGCGCGCGACACATTCGGCAAACATCTTCTGATTGACCGGACGGCCAGCTAGGCGCCCGCGCGATAGCGGATCAGAGTGGCTTGGCGTGAGCACCCTCGTGCCGTACTTCAGGTTCACGCATCAAATATTACTTTGAGCGTAATACCGGGAGCGTTATGATCCAATCGTTTCGTTGCAGGAATACCGCCGCCTTGTTTGCCGGCGCGCCGCCTCCCGCGTTTCGCGCGTTCGAACGCGTCGCCTGCCGCAAGCTTGCGATGCTCGACGCGGCGCACGCCCTGCGCGACCTGGCCGCACCGCCTGGAAACATGCTCGAAGCCCTGTCGGGCGATCGGCGGCACCAGTACTGCATCCGGATCAACCAACGCTGGCGTCTCTGCTTCGAATGGACGGAAAAAGGTCCGGCGCAGGTCGAGATCGTCGACTATCACTGAGCCCCGGCTCGAGGAAGGCCTATGAAAACCATCAACGCGATGCCCGCGATCCACCCGGGCGAGGTGCTGCGCGAGGAATTCCTCGCACCGCTCGCGCTCAGCGTGAATGCGCTGTCCCTCGCCCTCGTCGTACCCGCCACGCGCCTGCACGAAATCGTCAAGGAGCGGCGCGGCATCACCGCCGACACCGCCTATCGGCTCGCGCGCTATTTCGGCACGACCGCCGAGTTCTGGCTGAATCTCCAGATCGACTACGATCTCAAGATCCTGCCGACCCGCGACGAGATCAACCGCAAGGTCGAGCCGCGCGAACCGCACGAGGCGTGAGGCTTCGCCGGCGCGCCGGACACGCGAACGGAGAATCCCCATGCGTTTCGATCGACCGCCTCGTCGACAGCGCAACCGCCACGCCCGCGCGAGCCCGGCTGTGCGCCGGGGCCGCGCCAGGTCCCCTTACTCGCCGCCGCTCTCCCATGCGGGCGGACGCTTGGCGAAGAACGCCGCGAACCCTTCCTTCGCCTCGGCAGTCGCCCGCACGCGCGCGATCGTCTGCGCCGTGAACGCCGTGCGCTCGGGCGAAAGCGGATACTCGCCGACCACGTCGAAGAAACGCTTGATCTCCATCAGCGCCGCCGGGCCGTTTCGGCTCAGCTCGGCGAGCGTGCGCTCCAGCGCTTCATCGAGCGTATCGAGCGGCACGGCCTGATGCGCGAGCCCGATCTCGACCGCCTCGCGCGCGCTCAGCTGGGTGCCCGTCAACGCGAGCCGGCGCGCCTGCCGCTGGCCCACGGCTTCGACCAGATACGGCCCGATCACGGCCGGCAGGATCCCGAAACGGGCCTCGCTGACCGCGAAACGCGCGTGCTCGCTCGTGATCACGATGTCGCAGGCGGCGCATAACCCGACCCCGCCACCGAACGCATGCCCCTGCACGCGCGCGACCGTCGGCTTCGGACATTCTCGGATCGCCCGCATCATCGCGGCGAAGCGCTGCGCGTCGACGAGATTCGCCGCCGCATCGTTCACGCTC
The DNA here is from genome assembly GCF_058803765.1 of Burkholderia sp. GW821-FHT14F03. NCBI lineage: Bacteria > Pseudomonadati > Pseudomonadota > Betaproteobacteria > Burkholderiales > Burkholderiaceae > Burkholderia > Burkholderia sp. GW821-FHT14F03. The sequence continues at coordinate 283,799 of NZ_JBXAPG010000001.1, read as the reverse complement.
GCGCGGCGCATCCACTGCAGATCGGCGCCCGCGCAGAATGCTCGACCGTCCGCGCGCAGCACGATCGCACGCACCGTAGCGCATGCGCCGAGGTCGGTAAATACGCGCGTCAGCTCGGCGATCATCGTTTCGTCGAACGCGTTGAGCACGTCTTCGCGACGCAGGCACACGGTCGCGATGCCGCGGGCGTCGTGCGTGACCGACAGGGTTTGATGGGTATGCGTCACGGAATGGTTTCCTGAGGTGCTGATGAAATGAAGTCGATAGGCGGTTGTCCCGCCCGCCGCGCGGCGGCCCGCGTCAAGCGTGGAACGGCTGGCCGGCCGCGCGCAGCGCGGACAGCAGCGGCGACACCCGGTAGCGGTCTTCGCCGTAGCCCGATGCGAGATGCGCGAGCACGCGGTGCACGTACGCAACGCCGATCTCGTCGGCCCAGCCCAGCGGTCCGCGCGGGTAATTGACGCCCTTCTCCATCGCAAGATCGAGATCCGCCGGGGTGCAGACGCCCTGGTTCACCGCGTCCGCCGCCTCATTGATCAGCATCGCAACGGTGCGCATCACGATCATTCCCGGCACGTCGGCAAGCGTGACGACCGCGAAGCCCGCGCGCTGGAACAGGCCGACCGCGCGCGCATACGCGGCAGGGCTGCATTGGCGAGCACGGGTGAGCGCGATCGTCGTCGCCTGCGCGTAGTCGCGGGCGAGGTCGACCAGCACCAGGTTCGGCCGGCCGCTGGACGCGGCGCGCTCGGTGGCCGTGCGGCCGTCGGTCAGCGCGAGCGCAACGTCGTCGAACGTCGCGACGAGCGCGTCGGTATCGGCGTCGGCGGTATCGTGCGGGATACCGCAGGCCGCAAGCCGCGCATGCAGCGACGCGACCGGGCCGCCCCACGGATGGCCGCCCCGCGGATGGCCGCCCCGCGAGAACAGCGTCATATGTCCGGGCTCCTCATGCGCGGGCTCGATCGCGGGCGTCGGCGGGTCGGCCGCCTCGCCATAGGAATAGAAGCCACGCCCGGACTTGCGCCCGAGGAAACCGGCGCTGACCAGCTCCTGCTGGATCAGCGACGGCGTATAGCGTGGATCGTTGAAGTACGCGCGGAACACCGATTCGGTCACGGCGAAGTTCACGTCGTGACCGATCAGGTCCATCAGTTCGAACGGCCCCATGCGGAAGCCGCCCGCGTCGCGCATCACGGCATCGAGCGATGCGGGCGTGGCGCCCTGCTCGTTCAGTACGCGCAACGCCTCGGCGTAGTACGGCCGCGCGACCCGGTTGACGATGAAACCCGGCGTCGACTTCGCATGCACCGGCCGTTTGCCCCACGCGGTCGCCGTGTCATAGATCGTGCGCGCCGTCTCGGGCGAGGTCGCGAGGCCGCTGACGATCTCGACGAGCGCCATCAACGGCGCGGGATTGAAGAAGTGCATGCCGACCACCCGCTCCGGCGCGCGCAAGCCGGCGGCAATCGCCGTGATCGACAGCGACGACGTATTGGTCGCCAGGATGCAGGTGTCGGCCACGTGGCGCTCGAGCGTCGTGAAGATCTCGCGCTTGATGTCGAGCCGCTCCGCAGCCGCCTCGACGATCAGCCCTGCGTCGGCCAGCTGATCGAGCGCGCCGACGAGCGATACGCGCGCGCCGGCCGCCTCGGCCGCTTCGGCGCTCAGGCGGCCTTTTTCCGCGAGCCGCGCGAAATTCGCGCGAATGCCGGCCAGCGCCCGCGCCGCCGCCGCCTCGCTCAGGTCGAACAACCGCACCCGATGGCCCGCCGCCGCCGCGACCTGCGCGATGCCCGCGCCCATCGCGCCCGCGCCGATCACGCCCACCGGGACGGCGCGCCCGAGCGCCCGCGGCGCGTGGTCTGTGTTGTCTGGAGATCGGCTCATCGGACTGCACCCATGGTGATTGACGAGCGGAGATTATAAGCCGACCGGTCGGTATGTTTATATAAAAACATAAACACGTGGATTCCAGGGCCCGAACCATGAGAATTTGACGAAGTTGCGCGAGAAACTTGCGCGCATCCGGCACTTTTTAGTAAGTTCGACGGTCAACCCGTGGCACGGTCGATCACTGAAGCCGTTGTCCCGCCCCTGTTAGAATCCGCTCGCGTGAGCTGCCAATCAAGGACCCCAACATGCCCAACTCATCGCATGCCCTCCCGCGCTGGACGCTCTGGGCCCCGCTTGCCGCGTGGCTGGTGCTCGCGCTGTCGCGTGTCGCGCCGGCCGAAGGCTTCATCATTGCGTTGTTCGGCGTCGCCCTCGCCGGCGCCGTGTTCGCGGCCGTGCACCACGCGGAAGTGGTCGCGCACCGCGTCGGCGAACCGTTCGGCACGCTCGTGCTCGCGATTGCCGTGACCGTCATCGAAGTCGCGCTGATCGTCTCCGTCATGCTGTCGGCCGGCCCCGAGAAATCCGGCCTCGCGCGCGACACCGTCTACGCAGCCGTCATGATCGTCTGCAACGGGATCGTGGGGATGTGCCTGCTCGTCGGCGGCTGGAAACACGGCGAACAGGACTTCCAGGGGCGCGGCGCGAACAAGGCGCTCGCCGTGCTCGCTTCGCTGTCGGTGCTGTCGCTGGTGATGCCGAATTACCTGAGCGCCGTGCCCGGCCCGCAACTGTCGACGTCGCAACTCGCGTTCGCCGGCGTCTCCTCGCTCGTGCTGTACGGCGTATTCGTGTTCGTCCAGACGGTACGCCATCGCGATTACTTCCTGGTCGGCGCGAGCCCCGACGAGAATGTGCATGCCGTGCCGCCGAGCGTACGGGTCGCGCTCACGAGCCTCGTGCTGCTGTTCGTGTGCCTCATCGCGGTGGTGCTGCTCGCGAAGCTGCTGTCGCCAGCGGTCGAGCGCTCGATGATGAGCCTCGGCGCGCCGGAAGCCGCGGTCGGCATCGTGATCGCCGCGCTAGTGCTGCTCCCCGAAGGGCTCGCCGCGGTGGGCGCGGCACGCGCGAACCGGTTGCAGACCAGCATGAATCTCGCGCTCGGCTCCGCGCTCGCGAGCATCGGCCTCACGATCCCGACCGTGGCCGTGGTGTTCATCTGGACCGGCCGACCCCTCACGCTCGGCATCGGCGGCATGGAAACCGTGCTGCTCGCGCTGACGCTGCTCGTCAGCACGCTGACGCTGAGCACCGGGCGCACGACGGTCCTGCAAGGCACGGTGCACCTGTCGCTGTTCGCCGCCTACCTGTTCCTGTCGATTACTCATTGAGGCGCATCGCCCGCCGCTGCTCGCGCGGTCCGGCGAGAAGCGCGGCGGCGGCAATGCAACAACGGCGCGCGCGCTCCGCGCGCCGCCGACGGCCATTCGACGGCCGCTCGCCGGCTCGCCGAATCGGTTGGACGGCGCACCGCCGCACCTGTGCCTCTCCGGTCCGGCGGCCGGCTGACACACCGCCCGCTCTCCAATCGTGAATTCGGCGGACCTGGCCCGCGCCGCCGGGCGTCAACGGATCGCCGTCCGATCGAATGCATGGCGCAGCGCATCGGCGCTGAACGTGAGCACGCGGTCGGCCGCATCGAGCACGCCGAGCATGCTGGCGAAACCGTGGATCTGCCCCGGCCAGCGCACCTGCGTAACCGGCGTGCCCGCTCGGGCAAGCCGCGCGGCATACGCTTCGGCTTCGTCGCGCAGCGGGTCGAATTCGGCGCTGACGATCGTCGCCGGGGCGACGCCCTCGACATCCGGCGCGGCAAGCGGGCTCGCGAGCGGCGATGCGCGATCGGCGTCCTCGCCGAAATACTGGCGCTTGAACCAGCGCATCAGATCGGCCGTCAGGAAATACCCTTCGCCGAGCGAGGCATAAGACGGATGTTCGATCGCACAATCGACAACCGGATACAGCAACAGCTGATGCGCGATCGCAATGCCCGAGCCACGCAACCGCAGCGCCGCGACCGCGGCAAGATTGCCGCCCGCGCTGTCGCCCGCCACCGCGATCGCGCCACTGCGCGCGCCGAGATCCCGGGTGTTGGAAGCCGCCCAGCGCACGGCGTCGCACGCGTCGTGCGCGGCCGCCGGAAAACGCGCCTCGGGCGCGAGCCGGTAATCGACCGACAGCACGAGCGCGCCCGCGCGCCTGGCGAGGCTGCGGCACAGGTTCGCGTGCGAATCGAGACCGCAGGACACGAAGCCGCCGCCGTGGAAGAACACCGTCAGCGGCAACGGCCCGCCGCCCGCGGGCCGGTACAGGCGCGCGGGCAACGCACGGCCGGCCAAGGGGATGGCCCAATCCAGTTCCTCGGCGATCGCGTCGCCGGGCGCGAAGACGCCCCCCGCGGAAAGGCTTGCGCGGAAGGCCTGAACGGTCAGTTGATCGCAGTCGATCGGGGACGCCTGGGCGAACGTCGCGAGCAGCGCCTCCGCTTGAGGGTCGAGCGGCATGGAAACTCCTGTCAGGAATGGATTTGGTCCGAATCAGGAAAACCCGCATCGCGATTTCCCCTAAGCACGTGCTGAATACGTGTGGGCACGGCCTGGCAGGCATTCCAGCGCAGACGCGCGGGCGCGCCATCATCCGATCGGACGATGGTTCGCCGGTCCGGATGACCAAAGCTCCAGATGCAGGACCTCTCCCGGTAACGGCGGTGTCAGAGCGGGGATTAATCTGAGCGGCGCGGCTGGATCGAACCCGGCGCGGGCTGCATGGAGGATGGAACGTGCTGATGGAGACGAAACGGGCTCCGCAAGAGAGCCAGCCAATCGATGACCAAGCCGGCATCGGCATCGCGGATTTCAGCGAACTGATGACGCGGATCTACCAGGGGCCGTTGGAAACCACGCCGTGGGCCGGTGCGCTCGAGCTGATCCGCGGCTGGCTGCAGGCCAACTACGTGACGCTGATCCTGCGCGCGGCCGCGTGCGACCGGCGCGCGCCGCTGTCGGTGCATGCCTCGGAACTCGGGCCCATCGTGCCCGGCGAAGCGTCCTACAACAGCTATTATTATTCGCTCGATCCGTTCGTCGGCCTGCCCGCCGATCGCGTGGTCACGGTCGACGACGTATTCGGCGACACCGGCTGGCTGTCGAGCGAACTCTACAAGCAGTTCCTGAAACCGCAGGACGTCCGCTACATCCTCGGCGCCGATCTGCGCACGCCGTCGGGCGTCGAGTGCCGGTTCCGCGTGTGCCGCAATCATGCGTCGAAGCAGTTCTCGGCGCGCGACAAGGCGATCTGCGCGCTGCTGCTGCCGCATCTCAAGCGCGCGGTCGAACTGCATTCCCGGCTCGATACGGTCGAGGTCGAGCGGTCGATCTATGCGAACGCCATCAACCGGATGCAGATCGGCACGATCACGCTCGACGAAAACGGCGCGATCATCGACATGAACAGCGTCGCCCACGAGATCGTCAAGCAGCACAACGGCCTGACGCTGGCGCGCGGCACGATCGAGGCGACCGACGCGCAGGAAAATCGCACGCTGCAACGGCTGATCCGTCACGCGGTGCTGGGGCATCACGGCACGGCCGCGGCCATCGTCGAGGCGATGCCGATCACGCGCAGCTTCGACAAACCGCGGCTCGGGCTGCTGGTGCGTACGGTGCTGCTGTCGGAGTGGTCGGAGGACAACAAGCGGCAGGTGGCCGTCACGCTTTTCCTGCGCGACCCCGACCGCAAGCCGCAGGGCGTGCAGGAAATCATCCGCAAGCTGTTCGACCTGACGCCGGCCGAGACGTCGCTCGCGTTGCTGCTGACCAACGGGCTGACGCTCGAGGAAGCGGCCGACGCATCGGGCATCAGCAAGAACACGGCGCGTACGCATCTGCGCGCGATCTTCTCGAAGACCGGCGTGACGCGTCAGGCGACGCTGGTGCGGATCCTGCTCGGGAGCGTGGTGCCGCTGGGGTGATGGCCGATGCGGACGCAAGGGCTCACGGCGCGCTTCGCGGCAGTGCGGTCCGCCCGCCGGTGCATCGCTGTCGTCCGTCGGACGCTATCCGCCGCCGATGCGGGGCGCGCGTGAAGCGCCGCGCGCGCCTCGACTCGCCAGCCTCGGCCATCGTCCTTCCGCGTCCCACGGTCATTGCGCGCGAGCGCGCCGCGCGACGCCGATGCCGATGCCCGTGTCTCAATCGCGGTCGCATGCGCGCCCGCCTGACGGAGGATAGGAAGACGCCCCGTGCGGTATGCCCTTGGAATCTCGTCGCTTGTTCTCTCTCTCGATAGCGAGACTGCGCAGCTACGCGGCGCGATACGCTGCGCGCCGCATGGCCGGCCGCTGCGCGGGCGTGCCGCCGCTACCGCCGAGATAGATCAGCGCGCTCGGCCCGCCATAGCACGTCGCGCATTCGACGCTCAGCGTATCGGCGCCCGCGCGCGCCGCTTCGATCGCCGCGCCGAAGCCGACGATCAGGACGTCGTGTTCGGCATCCCAACGGCCGACTTCGCGAGCATTCACGGGGAGGTTTGGAGAAATCCCGGATGACATGGGAAAGGAATCGGCAGAACGAAAGATCCGACGGGCAACGACCAACCGGGCCGACGGCACAGTCGGCCGGGCTCGAGAACGCACGATGACGAAGCATCGACGCACGGATTGGCGCGCAACCGGACGGTGGCGCGCGCCGCGCGCCACCCTTCGCGATGCGGCGCCGTCACATGCCGCGCAACGCGGCGAACCCGAAGCGCGACAAGTCGATCGACACACACCCGGCCGGCAGGCCGTTCACGTCGACCGAGCGGCATTGCAGCATGCCCGGCGAATACGGCGGCGAGGGCATCCATTCGAGGCCGTAACGCGCCATCGCCACGAGGGCGAGCGTGCCTGCCGCCAATACGCTGATCTTGCGAGTCGCCAATCCCATGATCGTTGCCCCCTCCGGTAGCGCCGCCTGATGCGGTTCGTACCCGATGCGCGAGAAGCCGCACCGGATGACTGCACGGTAGCCGCACGCAGAACGCGGGCCATCATCCATTCCGACTAGGGACAAACGCCGAACGGGCGGCGCGCCGGGCGATCCGCCCCTGACCTGCCCGAATGCGAACGCCGCGGCGGCGCGCATGGTCGATGCGACGGATTGCCCTGGCCGGGTCGCCCGGGCGTCCTGCCGGACGCCGCCTTGCGCGATTCGGGTGCCGGGCCCGCGTCCGCCCTGCTCCATATGGACGATGACCCGCGCCCGCCCCGATGCAAACCTGCGGGTCGATGTCGTCATGCGGCCGTGTTCGCGCCGCCCTTTTTGGTTTCACTCATTCATGGGAGTCCGGCATGACCGAATCCAACCCCCGCCAAGCCTTGTACGACCTCGCGTGCCGGTATGCGCAGACGGTCGACCGGCGCGACTGGCCGCAGTTGTCGGCCCTCCTCACCACCGACGCCCGGCTGACCGGCCCCGGCTTTCAGCTCGACGGCCGCGACGCGATCGTCGCCGGGATGCAGATGATCGAGCGCTACGAGACGACCCAGCCTCACGTGCACAACCAGCTCGTCGCGCTCGACGGCAACGAGGCCGCGGTCGAGACGTACGGCATCGCGTGCCACGTGCACGTGCGCGACGGCGTGAGGCGCAAGCTCGACCGGGGGCTGCGCGATCGCGACCGCTGCGTGCGCGAAGCCGTCGACGGCGGCACGTGGCGTTTCGCCGCGCGCACGCTGTAAGTGGACTGGGTTCAAGACCTGCCGCTGGAGGGTTGAGCGATGCCCGCCTCTCGTCCTCTCGAAGGCCGGACCGTGCTCGTGACGGGCGGCGCCGGCGGCATCGGCGCGGCCTGCGCGCATGCGCTCGAAGCGGACGGCGCAACCGTCGTCCTGATGACCCGCCGCCGCGTCGCGCTCGAACACCCGCTGCGCCAGCTGACGAACGCCGTGCCGGGCGGCCGCGTCGAGATCCAGCCCGGCGGCGCCTGTCTCGAACAGATTCCACTCGGCACGGCCGGCGACGACCCGGCCGCGATCGCGCAAGCGGTGCGTTATCTGGCCGGCCCCGAATCGGGCTGGGTGACGGGTCAGCGTTTCGCCGTCGACGGCGGCCACGAGTTGCGCACGAACCCGCGCCTCGACGCGACGCTCGCGCATCGACCGTGCTGGACGCCGTAACCGTAGGCCGCGTACCAGGCGCCGCGTGAACGCGCCCGCCTTCCAGACCTCAGAGGAGCCTGACCAACCATGAACCGAGTCGCCAACAAAGTTGCGCTGATCACGGGCGCCGCGAACGGCGTCGGCCGCGCGGACGCGCTGCTGTTCGCCGCCGAAGGCGCGCGCGTCGTGCTGACCGACATCAACGAAGACACGGGCCGCGCGCTCGCTGACGAGATCGGCGAGGCCGCGTTGTTCGTGCATCACGACATCGCCGACGAGCACGGCTGGCAGCGCGCGATCGCCGCCACGCTCGACCGCTTCGGCCGGCTCGACGTGCTCGTCAACAACGCCGCCGTCGGCCCGGCCGGCACGATCGAGGAAACCAGCCTCGATGGCTGGCGTAGCGTGATGCGCACCAACGCCGATGGCTATTTCCTGGGCTGCAAGCATGCGATCGGCGCGATGAAAGGCAACGGTGCGCCGTCGTCGATCGTGATGATGTCGTCGGTCGCCGCGCTCGCCGGGCTGCCGATGATGTGCGCGTACACGGCCTCGAAAGGCGCGGTGACGGCGCTCACGCGCAGCGTCGCCGTGCATTGCAAGCGCAACGGCTATCCGATCCGCTGCAACTCGGTTCATCCGGACGGAATCTGGACGCCCATGACGCAGGCCTTGATGCCCGATATCGATCCGGCCACGCCCGGCGTCGGCCACGACCTGATGGCGCGCATCTGCGACCCGCGGGACGTCGCGAATCTCGTGCTGTTCCTCGCCTCGGACGAGTCGCGCTTCGTGAATGGCGCCGAACTTCGGATCGACAACGCGCAACTCGTCTCGTCGTTGTGAGGCGTCGCCCGGTTCCGTCGTCCGCATGAGTCCCGCAAAGCGCGTCGTCCCCGAGGCACCCATGCCGAGCGCCGGCGCCGGCCAGCCGCGCGCGCGGCGCGGCGTACGGCTCGATCCGGACCGGCTCCGCCCCCATCCACCCGCCGACGCCAGCTGCGGGCTTCCCTTCCCGAACCGAGGCGCCCGAGCGCGCCTCGTGAACGTTCATTCATGCAGCGCGCAAGCGCCGCCAGAGGACCCATCATGAACATCCTGATCATCGGCGGCACGGGCCTGATCGGCGGTCACGCGGCGCTGCACCTGAAAGCGCAGGGCAACGACGTCACGCTCGCCGCGCGCAAGCCGCCGGCAACCGCCTGCGCACTCGCGAAATTCGACCTGCTGCGCGGCGATTATGTCGCCGACGACTTCGCGCGCGACGATCTGGCGCGCTTCGATGCGCTCGTGTTCGCGGCCGGCAACGACATTCGTCACCTCCCGCCCGGCGTGGACGAAGCCGCGCACTGGCAACGCGCGAACATCGACGCGGTGCCGCGCTTCTTCTCGCTGGCGCGCGACGCGGGCGTGAAACGCGCCGTGCTGGTCGGCAGCTTCTATCCGCGGGTCGCGCCCGCGCTCGTCGAAACGGTCCCGTACGTGCGCTCGCGCCATCTCGCCGATGAACGCGTGCGGGCACTCGCGACGACTTCGTTCGAGGTATGCAGCGTCAACGCGCCGTTTGTCGTCGGTTCCGTGCCAGGGCTGCGCAGCGACATGTTCGCCGCGTACACGCGCTATGCCCAGGGCAGGCTCATTGGCCTGCCCGTATTCGGGCCGGTCGGCGGCAGCAATTTCATGTCGACGCAATCACTGTCGGAAGCGATCTGGGGTGCGCTGCGACGCGGCGAAGCCGGCCGGGCCTATCTCGTCGGCGACGAAAACCTCAGCTTCGCCGACTATTTCGCCGCCTTCTTCCGCGCGGCCGGCAATCCGCAACCGGTGCCGTCGCTCGACCAGGCCCATCCGCTGTTGCCGGATATCGCGATCTACACGGGACGCGGCAACATCATTGCCTACGAGCCGGACTCGGCCGACCTCGCGCGACTGCGCTACCGGCGCGGCGACGTGCAGCGCGCGATCGACGAGGTCGTCGATGCGCATTCCCGCGCGTAAGCACATCGGGTCTCGCCCCGCCGCACGTCATGCGCAGGCGGGACAACAGCGGCGCGCGTTTACCTCGCAGAAATAGGATCTCGGCCGACGACCATCCGGAGCAGCCGGAGCAGCCGGGCCTCCGCGCGCCACCTCCGGCGGGCGGCAAGATCGGTGTGCCGACCTTGTCGCCCGCGCGGGAAACGACTTCGCGAGCCAGGCCCCCCTTGAGCACACGGAGGGCGGGGCCGGCCCGCTCAGCGCGGCGCGCCCGGCAACCCCGGGTAATACGCGCCCGCGACCATCCCGCCGTCGACGGCCAGTTCCGCGCCGTTGCAATACGACGCCTCGTCGCTCGCGAGAAAGAGCGTCGCGCGCGCAATCTCGTCGGGCAAGCCCACGCGCTGCAGCGGCACGTTCGCATAATGCGGGTTGATCGCTTCCAGCGGCGCGCCGGTCGGATTCGACATCACCGTGTCCACGCCGCCCGGGTGGATCGAGTTGACGCGCACGCCGTGATGGCCGAATTCGAGCGCGGCGACTTTCGTGAGACCGCGCACGCCCCATTTGCTCGATGCGTAGGCCGCCAGCGCATTGACGCCGCGCAGGCCGTCGACCGACGAGATGTTGACGATCGAGCCGCGCTTCCGCGCGATCATGTACGGCGCCACGGTGCGGAGGCCGACGAACGTACCCACGAGATTGACCGACAATTCGCGCTCGAAATCGCGTGTCGACAGTTCGGTGATGCCGCAGAACGTGAGCACGGCCGCGTTGTTGACGAGCACGTCGATACCGCCGAACCGGCTGGCCGCCGCATCGGCGACGCGGCTCCAGTTCGCTTCGTCGGCGACGTCGAGCCGCATGAAGCAGGCCGCATCGCCCAGCTCGCGCGCGAGCGCGCCGCCCTCACCATCGAGTACGTCCGCGATCACGACGGCGCGCGCCCCCGCCTCGACGAACCGCCGGCACGTCGCCGCGCCTATCCCGCGAGCGCCGCCCGTGATGATCGCCACCTTCCCTTCCAGTCGATTCATGATGTGCTCCTTTCAATGTCGATTCAGGCATGCCGCGCGGCTCGCGCCGTCGGCCGCCCTCCCTGCTCCTGCCCACGAATCGCAACGTCCCCGTCGCCGGATACGCGACGCGTGCGGCTGGGCGGTATCGGCCATGGGGCCATGGGGCCATGGGGCCACGCGGCGCACCACGGATTCACGTCGATTCCACGGCGCGCATGCGCGCGGATGCCGCCTGGACGTCGCTCGCGCGCGGCCGGTCGCCCGCCTTGACGCCGACACCACCGACTTGAACGCACCGCGCGGACGGCCGCCTGTAGCGGACGAGTGCGTTTCCCCGCGGCACGACGCCCACCCGCGCCCCTCAGGCAACGATTGCCGGATGAGCCGGCACGGGCCCGCCGAGCAATTCGCGATACGACGGCGGCTGTTTGCCGTCGAGATCGACGATGCCGTAGTCGAGCGCGATCTCCGCGCCGATCAGCACCTGCCCGGACAGCGTCATGCGCCTCGGGTCGTCGTGGATCGCGCGAATCACGCGGCCCGTGAACTCCGGGCTTTCCGCGGCGAGCGAGAATTCCTTGTGGAGATCGGGGTGCGCGTCCCACACGCGCGTCGTGCGCTCCGTGCGCAACACCCCCATCCAGATCGACACCGCCGCGACGTCGAACGGCTTGAGATCGACGGCCATATCCTTCGCGAACTTGTCGATACCGGCCTTCTGCGCGCCATAGGCGGCCCCGTGCATGTAGCAACCCGCGCCGAACGAGGACGTGAACGCGATCAAGCCGGTCCGGCGCTTCGTCATCAACCGCGCCGCATGCCAACTGGCCACATAGGCCGAGCGCAGCCCGACGTCGAGGATGTTCACGAGATCGAGCGACTTCTCCCAGAACGGGCCCGGCAGGATCAACTGATCGTGCAGGCTGGTCGCGTTGTTGACGAGGAGGTCGAGGCGCCCACTGTCGCGTTCGACGCGCTCGAACAGCGCCTTCACCTGTGCGTCGTCCGCGTGGTCGCACGGCACGGCGAACCCGCGCCCGCCGAGCGCATCGATCTCGCGTGCGCTGGCGTGGATCGTGCCGGGCAGCGGGCCGTCGTCTTCGTTCAGCGAGCGGCCCGTCACATAGACGATCATGCCGGCCGCGCCGAGCGCGCGCGCGATGCCCTTGCCCGCGCCGCGCGACGCGCCGGTCACGACGGCAACCGGCGTGTCGTGGTTTCGTGTCATGCTCGTCGTCTCCTGTCCATGCCGTGCGTCGGGCAAGCGGCGGCGCTGGTTTCTCAGCGCGCCGTGTACCCGCCATCGATCACGAGTTCCGCGCCCGTCATGTAGCGGCCGGCCGGCGACACGAGATACAGGATGCCGGCCGCGATATCGCGCGGGCTGCCGAGCCGGCCGAGCGGCACGTTGGCCTGCAGGTATTCGAACGCGCGGTCCGGATCCTGCCCTGCCTGCCGAAACGCTTCCTCCAGCATCGGCGTGCGGATATAGCCGGGATGCACCGAATTGGCGCGAATGTTCTTCGCCGCGTACAACATGGCGTCGACCTTCGCCATCATCCGCACCGCGGCCTTCGACGCGTGATACGCGGGCACGTCGGGCCCACCGACGATCCCGTACATCGACGACAGGTTCACGACCGAGCCGCCGCCCGCCGCCTCGATATGCGGAATCGCCGCGCGCGTGCACAGGAACACGCCGTCGACGTTCACGTCCTGCACGCGCCGCCATTGCGCGAGCGTGAGTTCGTGTGTCGGCGCGTTGTGTCCTTCGATGCCGGCGTTGTTGACGAGCACATCGAGCCGGCCGAAGCGCGCGACGATCTCCCCGAACACGCGCGAGACGTCGGCCTCGCTCGTCACGTCGAGCCGCCAGTACGCGGCCTGGCCGCCCTGTGCGCGAATCTCCTCGACGAGCGCCTCGCCCGGCTGCGACAGCACGTCGAGGATCGCGACGGTCGCGCCAGCCGCGGCCAGCGTGCGAGCCGTCTCCGCGCCGATGCCGCGCGCCGAGCCGGTGATCGCGGCGACCTTGCCGCGCAGGTCGAACAGATCGTTGAGATATTTCATGCTGTCTCCCTATCCATCAGGTTGAGGGCGCCCGGAACTCGCCCGGACGACCGCCTCGCGTTATCGCGTCTGCAGCGTCGCGAGAAATTCAAGGCATTCCCGATTGAAGTAATCGGCGTGTTCCACCATCACCCAATGACCGCACCGGTTCATCAGAACGAAGCGCGCATTGCGGCAATGTTCCAGGAAGGTCATCGCGCCGCCGACCGGATTGAACCGGTCGTTCGTCCCCCAGAAGCCCAGCACCGGACAGCGCACGTCGCCGAGCGCGCCGGTCAGGTTCGGCACGCGCATCGTCGACAGCACCTCGACCGGCTGCTCGACGCATACCGCCATCCGCTCGTCGATGAGCGCATCGGTGACGAACCCGGGATCGTGCACGAGCAGCGTCAGCAGCTCGCGCATCGTGTCCCGATTCATCAGGCGATCTGTGAATAGCTGCACCATCCGCCGAATCCCTTCCATCCGGAAATAAGTCTCGCGCTCCTCGACGCCTCCCGGCGCCATCATGATCAGCGCGTCGACGTCGTCGGGATGATCGAGCGCATATTTCAGCGCGATCGCGCCGCCGAGCGAGTTGCCGAGCAGCACGGCCGGCCCGACGCCGAGCGCATCGAGCTGCGCGTGCAGCGCACCGACGAAGAAGTCAAGCGCATACGTGATATCGGACGGCTTCGACGACTGCCCGTAGCCGGGCAGATCGACGACGATCGCGCGGTGGCCCGCGGCCGCGAACGCCGGATAGTTATGCTTGAAGTTGCTGAAGCCGCTCGCGCCGGGCCCGCTGCCGTGGATGAACACCACGGGCCGGCCCTCGCCCGCCTCGAAATGATGGAGGCGCAAACCGCCCGGCGTGGTGGTGAAGAGGCCGTCCGGCGGCGTCGTGGGAGTCGTCATCTCGGTTCGTATCCTTCGTCGCTCGATGGGTGCGTCGCCCGATGATTGCGCGCCCCGCGCGGCCACGCATCGTCCTTTCGGACTACGAATACCCGCTCGGATCTTCCTATCATCGGCTCCAACCCGGGAGGAAGCACACATGACGACATTCGATTACAGCGGCAGGACCGTGCTCGTGACGGGAGGCACCCGGGGCATCGGGCGGCGCATCGCCGAGCGGTTCCTGGCGGCGGGCGCGCGCGTGTTCGTCTGCGCGCGCCGCGCCCCCGATACGCCGCCCACGGGCGGCGGCCGCACGGCGCGCTTCGTCGCCGCCGATCTGCGCGACATCGAGCAGGTCGACATGCTGCTCGGCGCGATCCGCGACGCGACGGGCAGCCTCGACGTGCTCGTCAACAACGCGGGCGGCTCGCCGTTCGCGCTCGCGGCCGACGCGTCGCCGCGCTTCACCGAATCGATCGTGCGCCTGAACCTGATCGCGCCGCTGCAACTCGCACAACGCGTCAACGCGCTCATGCAGCCGCAGCCCGACGGCGGCGTCATGCTGTTCGTCGCGAGCGTCAGCGCGTCGCGGCCCTCGCCGGGCACGGCCGCCTATGGCGCGGCGAAAGCGGGCCTCGTCAGCGCGGTGACCTCGCTCGCGGTCGAATGGGCGCCGCGCGTGCGCGTGTGCGCTGTCAGCCCGGGCCTTGTGCAAACCGAGGCGGGCGCCGACGGCCATTACGGCGACAGCGACGCGCTCGCGGCAATCCGCGCGACGATTCCCGCCGGGCGCCTCGCGACGCCCGACGATATCGCGTCCGCCTGCCTGTTCCTCGCCTCGCCCGAGGCGGCCTACGCGTCGGGCGCGAACCTGCGGCTGGACGGCGGCGGAGAACGACCCGCGTTCCTCGCCGCCGTCCCGCCGCCGCGCGTTGACGCCGGGCCCGCGGCGATGCGGAGCGGCGAGCGCTTGTCCTAGGGAAGGCATCTAGTTCATTTCGACGATCCCTTGCCACCGCGATCTCCCTACTCTGCCTCTCACGCACCCCACCGCGTCGACGATCGTCGACACCCCCGAGGAGACGACATGCATCAACGGGACTCGCTCCGTGCCGGTCGACGGGCCGCCACCACCCTGCCGACCCTGACCGCCGCGCTGTTGTCGTGCGCGCCCGCCGCCCAGGCGGGCAGCACGATCGACCTGGGCCCCGACACGACGCTGGACTACACGTTCACGCTCCGTTACGGGATCGGCATGCGCACGCGCGCGCCGAGCGGCAGTCTGCTCACACCCGCGAACATCAACGGTGACGACGGCGACCGGAACTTCGCGAAGAACAAGCTGATCCAGAACCAGGTCAGCCTGCTCGGCGAAGTGAACCTGAAGCACGACGACTGGGGGGTGTTCGTCCGCGCGGACGCCTTCTACGATCAGGTCTACCACCACTCGAACTACAACGATGCGCCCGGCACGGTGAACCACGCCGGCGCGTACAACGGCTTCACGGGCGGCGCGCGCTACTGGTCGGGCGGACACGCGACGCTGCTCGCCGCCTATGCATACCATACGTTCAAGATCGGCGAGACGAGCCTGAACGTGAAGGTCGGCGACCAGGTCGTCGCGTGGGGCGAAAGCCTGTTCTTCGCCAACATCGCGGGCGCGCAAGGCCCGTCGGATGCGACCAAGTCATATGTCGCGGGCGCCGAGGTGAAGGACATCCTGCTGCCCGTGCCGCAGATCTCGACGCAGTGGCAGATCACGCCGCGCCTGAGCCTGATGGGCTACTACCAGTTCTCGTTCCAGGAGAACCGCCTGACCGCGCCGGGCTCCTACTGGAGCTATTCGGACGTGACGGGGCCGGGTGCGCAGTACCTCATCGGCCCGGGCGGGATGCAGATTCCGCGTGGCCCGGACGACAAGCCCAGCGCGCGCTACCAGTGGGGAGTCGGCGCGCGGCTGCGCGTGTTGGGCGACACCGAACTCGGCTTCTACTATCTCCACTACAACGACATGAGCCCGAGCGTCGTCACGTCGTACTACCCGACGCCGCAGTACCAGCAGACGTATTTCAGCAATATCAAGCTCACCGGCGCGAGCTTCTCGACCCGGATCGGCCCCGTGAACGTCGCGGGCGAAGCGTCGTACCGGCAAGGCGCGGCCGTGCTCGTCAGTACGCCGGCGGGGCCGCAGGCGACGCGCGCGAACGTCGTGCAGACCAACCTGTCCGGCATCTACCCGATCGGGCCGAGCGCGCTCGCCGCGTCGCAACAGCTGGTCGGTGAAATCACCTACGTCCACGCGAGCGGCCTCTCGGCCGTCGACGGATCGACGACGCTCGTGAACTCGCGCAATGCGCTCGCGCTGGAGCTGGCGTGGACGCTCAGCTACAAGAACGTGTTCAACGGCTGGGACCTGAACGTTCCGCTGACCTACATGCTCGACCTGGTGGGCACCTCGCCCCGGGCCGGCGCGCTCGGCGCGTTGACCGGCCAGGGGGACAACCGGGTGACGGCCGGGGTGACCTTCACGCGGCTCAGCAACCTGTCGTTGTCGCTCGTCTACGCGAAGTTCCTCGGTTCGCCGAATCCCGCCACGCGGCCGCTCGCCGATCGCGACTACGTGCTGGCCTCGGCGACCTACCACTTCTGAGCGGCCCGACCGCTCGCCACTCCGCCTGAAGAGGATGCCTATGAAGCGAATTCGCCTCCCCCTTCCGCACGCGTCGGTGCTGATCGTGTGCGCGCTCGCCGCGACCGCGTCGTTCCCGAAAGTCACGCCGGAAGACCTGAAGGCGCTCGACGGCCCGCTGACGCCGATGGGCGCCGTGCGCGCCGCCAGCCAGGACGGCGGCGTGCCCGAATGGACCGGCAAGTGGCTCGGCGCGCCGCCGGACCTGCCGTACAAGCGCGGCGACCGCTACCCGGATCCGTACGCGAGCGAGAAGCCGATCGCCACGATCACCGCGGAGAACATGGCGCAGTACGCCGAACATCTGACCGACGGCCAGAAAGCCCTGTTCAAGCGCTATCCCGCCACCTTCAAGATGCTCGTCTATCCAAGCCATCGCGATTTCCGTTTCGCCGATGCGGTGTACAAGGACATCCGCACCTATGCGCCCGACTCGACGATGACATCCGACACGAACGGCCTCACGAACGGGCCGCCGCAAGTGCCCTATCCGATTCCGAAGAGCGCCGCCGAACTGCTGTGGAACCAGCGCTTCTCGTCGGGCGTCGGTTCCGAACAGGCCACCTACGACCAGGCGGTCGTCTACTCGGACGGCAACATCGCGTGGGGCAAGGTCCGCTACGACATCTACTCGCCGCGCCACCTCGGCAAGTACGACGTGACGAACGACCTGAACAACCGGACGTACTACCGCAACGCGATCGAGCTGCCGCTGTCGGACCGCGGCTCGTTGATCGTCGGCTTCACGAACTGGGACAAGGTCGGCGCGACCAACGCGTCGCGCACCTGGACCTACAACCCCGGCACACGGCGCGTACGCCAGTCGCCGGAATTCGGCTACGACCAGCCGCAGGGCCCGGGCGGATTCCGCACGGTGGACGACGACCGTCTCTACAACGGCCCCGGCGACCGCTACGACTGGAAGATGCTCGGCAAGCGCGAGATCTACCTTCCCTACAACAACTACAAGGTGATGGACAGATCGATCAAGTACGGCGACCTGCTGGCCAAGGGCCATGAGAATCCCGCGTATATCCGCTACGAGCTGCATCGCGTGTGGGTGATGCAGGCCACGCTGAAGAACGGCTATCGCCACCAGTACGCGAAGCGCGTGCTGTACCTCGACGAGGATACGTGGACGACGCCGCTCGCCGACAACTACGATGCGCGCGGTCAGCTCTGGCGCACCAATGTCGCGACGTCGCTCTATGCGTTCGACGCGAAGCTGTTCTACGTGAGCGCCGTGTTCTTCCATGACCTGATTTCCGGCGCGTACATGGCCGACCGCCTGTCGAACGAAGGGCCGATGCCCAAGCTCAACAACAGCCCGCAGTTCAACGAGGCCTATTTCTCGCCGGACGCGATCCGCAGCTCAGGCAACTGACGTCGAACGAACCCGTCACTCATGCGCCGGCGCGCGACGCCGCCCGTGACGGCGACCTTTTCCACTGCGAGGGCTCCTTCCATGTGTTCCTGCCTGCATACGGCGCTCGGCGACGAACTCTACACCGCCTGGCGCGCCCGCGCGCCGGTTACCCCGCTCTCGGGCCGCCCTCGGCGGCTGTCGCCGGACGACGCCTACCGGATCCAGCAGCGTTTCGTCGAGCGGCGCGTCGCGCAGGGCGAGACAGTCGTCGGCAAGAAGATCGGGGCCACGAGCCGGGCCGTGCAGGACCTGCTCGACGTGCGCCAGCCCGATTTCGGCGTGCTGCTGTCGGGCATGCATCACGCAGCGGGCGCGGCGATTCCGCGCGACTCGCTGATCGCGCCGCGCGCCGAGGGCGAAATCGCGTTTCTCCTCGCGCGGGATCTGCGCGGGCCCGGGATCGATCGCCATGCCGTGATCGCCGCGACGGCCGCGGTCGCACCGTGCTTCGAGATCGTCGATTCGCGGATCCGCGACTGGGCGATCCGGATCGAGGACACCATCGCGGACAACGCCTCGTGCGGCGTCTACGTCCTTGGCGAAGCGCGCGCCGATCCGCGCGCGCTCGATCTGGCCGCGTGCGAGATGACGATCGAGAAAAACGGCGGGCCCGTCGCGCACGGGCGCGGCGACGCGGCGCTCGGCCACCCGGCCGACGCGGTCGCGTGGCTCGCGAACGCGCTCGCCGACTACGACGTGCCGCTGCTGGCGGGCGAGATCGTGCTGTCCGGCTCGCTCGCCGCGCTGATTCCGGTCGCGGCCGGCGACTGGTTATCGATGCGGATCGCCGGCATCGGCGGCTGCGATGTCCGTTTCATCTAAAGGAGCGTCCCATGAAGAAAATCCGATGCGCGCTGATCGGTCCGGGCAACATCGGCACCGATCTGTTGTACAAGCTGCGCCGCTCGCCCGTGCTCGAACCGGTGTGGATGGTCGGCGTCGACCCGGCCTCCGACGGCCTCGCGCGCGCGCGCGAATTCGGCCTGAAGACGACCGACCAGGGCGTCGACGGGTTGCTGCCGCACGTCGAACGCGACGCTGTCCGCATCGCATTCGATGCAACCTCCGCCGCCGCGCACCGCGCGCATTCCGACGCGCTCACCGCGCTCGGCGTGCGCATGATCGACCTGACGCCCGCCGCGATCGGGCCGTACTGCGTGCCGCCCGTCAACCTCGACGCGCTTCTGGACAGCGCGCAGATGAACGTCAACCTGGTGACCTGCGGCGGACAGGCGACGATCCCGATGGTCCACGCGGTATCGCGCGTGCAGCCGGTCGTCTACGGCGAGATCGTCGCGACCGTGTCGTCGCGCTCGGTCGGCCCCGGCACGCGCCGCAACATCGACGAATTCACGCGCACCACCGCCGGCGCGATCGAGCGGATCGGCGGCGCGCGCACGGGCAAGGCGATCATCGTGATCAACCCGGCCGAACCGCCGCTCATCATGCGCGACACGATCCACTGCCTGACCGATGGGCCGCCCGACGTCGCCGCGATCACGGCGTCCGTGCGCGCGATGCTCGATGCCGTGCAACGCTACGTGCCCGGCTATACGCTGAAGAACGGCCCGGTGTTCGACGGCAATCGCGTGTCGATGTTCATGGAGGTCGAGGGGCTCGGCGACTACCTGCCGAAATACGCGGGCAACCTCGACATCATGACCGCCGCCGCGACCGCCACGGCCGAGCGCTTCGCCGAACAGATGCTGGCCGCGACGGCCGCCACCGCCTGAGGAGCACGCCATGACACTTGCAGGCAGGAAGATCACCGTCCACGACATGTCGCTGCGCGACGGCATGCACCCGAAGCGCCACCAGATCACGCTCGACCAGATGCGCGGCATCGCCCGCGGGCTCGACGCGGCCGGGGTGCCGCTGATCGAGGTCACGCACGGCGACGGGCTCGGTGGCGCCTCCGTCAACTACGGCTTTCCCGCGCATACCGACGAAGCGTACCTGGGCGCCGTGATGCCGGAACTGAAGCGGGCGAAGGTGTCGGCGCTGCTGCTGCCCGGCATCGGCACCGTCGAGCATCTGCGGATGGCGCATGCGCTCGGCGTCGCCACGATCCGCGTCGCGACGCACTGTACCGAGGCCGACGTGTCCGAACAGCACATCGACCTCGCGCGCACGCTGGGGCTCGATACGGTCGGCTTCCTGATGATGGCGCACATGGCGTCGCCCGGGCAGCTCGTCGCGCAGGCCGGGCTGATGGAAGCGTACGGCGCGAACTGCATCTACATCACCGATTCGGCCGGCCACATGCTGCCCGACGACGTGACCGCGCGAATCGCCCAGGTCCGCGACGCGCTGAAGCCGGAGACCGAGCTGGGCTTTCACGGGCATCACAACCTCGCGATGGGCGTCGCCAATTCGGTCGCGGCGGTCGCCGCGGGCGCGAACCGGATCGATGCGGCCGCGGCCGGACTCGGCGCGGGCGCGGGCAACACGCCGATGGAGGTGTTCGTCGCCGTATGCGACCGGATGGGCATCGAGACCGGCGTCGACGTATTCGCAATCTCGGACGTCGCCGAGGATCTCGTCGTGCCGATCATGGACGCGCCGATCCGGATCGACCGCGATGCGCTGACGCTGGGCTATGCCGGCGTCTATTCGTCGTTCCTGCTGTTCGCGAAGCGCGCGGAAGCAAAATACAAGGTGCCGGCGCGCGACATCCTCGTCGAACTGGGCCGGCAGCGGCTGGTCGGCGGCCAGGAGGACATGATCGAGGACGCCGCGCTGACGATGGCGCGCGAAAGGATGGCGTAAGCGGGTTCGGGCAGCGTCCGGCGGTGCGCTATGGAACGGGGCGCGAGCCCCGTCGCTGCCGGCGGACGTCGACGCGCGCCGTCACTCGGCCGATGGCCGGCGCCGCGTCGCATGCGTTGGGATATCTTCGGTGCCGATCTCGTGCTCGCGGGACATCGCCCGCCTGCGGTCGCCGTGGCGCGCATCGTGCCTGAAGACGCCCGGTGGCGCTCACCGGGCGTCGCCCCTCACTGCTCGAACACGTGATGCAGCGCCGGCGTCTCGCCTTCTCCGCGAATGCGCATTTCGAATGCCTTGCGCGCGACGCTGGACGGGCGCACGTCGGCGACGTCGCGATAAAACTGCGAATACCAATCGCGCATCTGGTACAGCGGCCCGTCGCCCTCGCACAGCAGCGGGTTGTCGATCCGCGTCTTGCTGTGCCAGATGTCGACATCCTCGTAGAACGCGCGTTGCGCCTCCTTCACATACGCGGCCGCGATCTCCATGTTCCGCGCGTCGCTCAAGCCCGGCACCTTCTTCACGATCACGCCGTAACGCAGCTCGAAGCTGTTCATGTCGATCGGCACGTGACAGTTCAGCAGCACCGAATGGATCGGCTGACCGCCGCTTTCGCCCGTCATCCGCGTGATATGCACGGCCGGCCCGAAATACGTCGACAGCGCGGTCAGGCTGTCGCCGCCAAGCCGATCGCTGCGGCCGACCAGCAGCTGGGTCGCCTTGTGCCCCTCGAACAGGTTCGCGAAATAATCGACCGGCGCGTGGTGGACGGTCGCGAAGTGCGCGACATCCGAGATGTTGTCGACGAGTTCGCGGCAGTTCGCCTGGATCAGCATCGTATCGACGATCCAGTCCGACCATGCGTCGGAGAAGCAGGCATCGAGGCGTGGAATCGCAACCTCGGGCGGCGGCGGGCTGCCTTCGGGATCGTTCCACACGAACAGCAGCCGATTCTCCTCGCAGGTCGGCCATGCGCCGATCCGCGCCTTCGGCGGAACGCGCTTGCAGTAGGGAATCGACGCGCACCGCCCCTCGCCGTTCCAGGCCCAGCCGTGGAACGGACAGACGAGGTTGTCGCCCTGGACCGTGCCGAGACTCAGGTCCGCGCCCATGTGCGGGCAGTACGCGTCGACCACGTTCGCCTTGCCCGTCGAATCGACGAACACGGCGAGCTTGCGGCCGAACGCGTGCAATGTGTGCGGCTTGCCGTCCTTGTAGTCGCGGACGGGCCCGAGGCAATGCCAGCCGCGCGCATAGCGCGGAACGAGCGGCTGGGCTTCGATCTGATAGGGGCGTGCGGACATGGGAGCGTCTCCTTTTAGGGGCGCGCGGCAGCCTGCCGCGCGTCTGGGGGAATCGGAAGCGTGGGTTCAGCGCAGCGGCTGGCCGGATTCGACCGCGCGCGCCGGGCTCGACGTCGCGTCCGGCGCGGCGCGCGGTGCGCGGCGTTCGGCGCGCTCGACGCCGAGCCACACCGCCAGCGCGGGCAACAGGAAGACCGCGCCGAACAGATTCACGAGGAACATGAACGCGAGCAGCACGCCCATGTCGACCTGGAATTTCAGCGCGGAGAAGGCCCAGGTGCCCACGCCGATGAACATCGTGACGGCGGTGAACAACGCGGCGGTGCCGCGTTGGCGCATCGCGACGGCGAATGCGTCCGGCAGCGTTGCGCCATGCCGAAGCGCGTGCTGCAGCCGTTCGTACAGGTAGATGCCGTAGTCGACGCCGACCCCGACGCCGAGCGTGATCACGGGCAGCGTCGCGACTTTCAGCCCGATTCCGAGCTGCGCCATCAGCGCGTTGCACAGGATCGACACGAGCGTGAGCGGCACGACGATGCACAGCACCGCGCGCCACGATCGGAACGTCACCGCGCACAGCAGCGCGATCGCGCCGAAGATCGACATCAGCATGGCCACCTCCGCTTCGCCGACCGCTTCGTTGGTCGCGGCCATCACGCCGACGTTGCCGCCCGCGAGCCGGAACGCGACGTTCGGCGTCGGATTCTCGGCGGCGAAACGCTTGATTTCGTCGACGATGTGCGCGAGCGTCGCGCCTTCGTGGTTCCGCGTGTAGATCAGCACCTGGATCGCCTTGCAGTTCGCGGTGTTCATGCCGTTGTCGGGATCGAACGCCTTCGACCCCTGCGTCAGGCCGTCGCTCGAACGAGGCAGCGCCGCCCAGCGCGGATTGCCCTCGTTGAACGCGGCGATGAGCACCTTGCCCTGCGATGCCACGCTCGTCACCGACTGCACGCCCGCGACGCCGCGCATGCGCATCTCGAACGTCTCTATCGCGCTCATCACGGGGTAATGCAGGCAGGCGTCGTCGAAACCGGTCGTCTCGACGATCACCGACAACACGTCGACGCCGATGTCGTACTGGTGCGTGATCGCCGCGTTGTCGAGGTTGTAGCGCGAGTTCGCGCGCAGCTCGGGCGCGCCCGTGCCGACGTCGCCGATCTCGAGCCGGCGCGATTCGAGCGTGCCGTAGGCGAGCAGCGCGAGCGCGACCGCAAATACGCCGAGCGCGGGCAGCGGCCGCGCGAATACCGCGAAGGCCGCCCACGTCCGGCCGCCGCCCGCGCTCGCCGAACGCCGCGCGCGGGCCAGCGCGCCGCGTTCGAGGCGCGTATACGACAGCAGGATCGGCAGGAACACCTTGTTCGTGACGATCATCAGCAGCACGCCGAGGCAGGCGGTGATGCCAAGCTCGCGCACGATGTCGATCTCGATCCGCATGATCACCATGAAGCCGAGCGCGTTGGTCAGCAGCGCGACGGTGCCCGGCACGAACAGCTTGCGGAACGCATCGCGCGCGGCATCGATCGACGACTCGCCGCGCACGAGCGCCTGTTTCCACGCATTCGTCATCTGCACCGCATGCGACACGCCGATCGAGAAGATCAGGAACGGCACGAGAATCGACATCGGGTCGATCCCGAGTCCGAGCAGCGGCAGCGCGCCGAGCAGCCATACGACCGGCAGCAGCGCCACCAGCAGCGCGAGTGCGCTGGTCCTCGGCGAACGCGTATAGGCCAGCAGCAGCGCGGCCGTGATCAGGAACGCGAGCGCGAAGAACGCCATCACGCCCGCGATGCCTGCCTCGACATCGCCGACGAGCTTCGCGAAGCCGATGATGTTCACCTCGACGCCCTGCCCCGCGTAGCGGGCGCGAATCTCCTCCAGTTGGCGCGCGACCGCGCCGTAGTCGAGCCGCTTGCCGGTTATCGGGTCGGTCTCGCGCAGCTCGGCGCGGATCAGCGCCGACTTCAGATCGTTGCCGACGAGCCGGCCGATCTGCCCCGAACGCGCGACATTGCGGCGCACCTTGGCGAGATCGTCGGGATCCGCGCTCGAGAACCGGCCCGGCACGACCACGTCGCCGCGAAAGCCCGCCTCGGTCACCTCGGTGTAATGGACGTTCGGCGTGAACAGCGAGAACACGCGCGAGCGGTTCACGCCGGGGATGAAGAATACGTCGTCGGTCGCATGGCGCAGCGCGTCCATGAAGAGCGGGTTGTAGATGTCGCCCGGGCCCTTCCAGCGCAGGCTCACGAGGATCGTGTTCGCGCCCGGGAACGCGCCCGCATAGCGTTCGAACATCTGCATGTACGGGTGCTGCATCGGGATCATCTTGTTGAAACCCGGATCGAGCCTGAGCCGCGTCGCCGACCAGCCGAGCGCAAGCGTGAGCGCGACGCCAAGCAGCATCAGCGCACGGCGCCGGAACATGATCGCCGCGGCGCACCGCTCGACGAACGCGGCGAGGCGGGATGCGGGAACGGAGCCGGTGGGGGGTGACGCGTCGTACATGGCATTCTCGTGTCGAAACGGGCGGGCGGAGCGGGAGCAGGCGGCGAATCGGGTTGCCGAGCGGCGAGCCGGCGGGCGCGCCCCGGTCAGGACGGCGAGGCGGCAAGCCGCGTGATGCCGGCCTCGCCGCCGAGCAACAGCGCGCCATGCCCCATGTCGAGCACGGCCGCGAGACTCTGCACGCCGCCCTGCTTGCGCACGTCGAAGCTCAACCCGTTGTCGCGCGATGCGACGATCGCGCCGCCCTGGCCGACCAGCACCAGTTCTCCGCTCGCCCGTTGCGCCGCGCCGAAATACGACGCGGGCACGCGGCTGTCCACGTGCGCCCAGGTTTCCCCGCGATCGGTGCTGCGCAGCACGTTGCCGCGCATTCCGTAGGCGATCCAGTCGCCGTTCGCGAGCATCAGCGCGCCGAACAGCGAACCGGCATACGGCGAAGGCCGCGTGTCCCAGGTTGCGCCGTCGTCGGTCGAGCGCAGCAGCAAGCCGCTCTCGCCCACGATCAGCACATTGCCGCGCCCGTCGCCGACGACCGCGTTCAGATGACGATCCCCGGCAGGTATCGTCACGGTCCGCCAGGTCGCGCCGGCATCGCCCGAGTGCAGCAGCACGCCGAAGCTGCCGGCCGCGAACAGCGAGCCGCGCGCGCTGCCCCAGACGGACAGCAGCGGATCGGAATGCACGTGATCGACGCGCACCTCGCGCCAGTGCGCGCCCGCGTCCTCGCTGCGGAGAATCCGGCCGTCGTGGCCGACCGCGATGCCGAGCGTCGGCGAGATGAAATCCACCTGCGTCAGCGTCGCCGGACGGTCGGGCGTGATGGCCGGCTGCCGCCAGTTCCAGCCGCCGTCGTCGCTCAGCAGGATCACGCCGCGCTCGCCGACCGCGACGAGGCGCGCGCCGGCCCTTGCCAGACCGTTGATTTGCAGGCGATCCGCCTGGATCGAGGTCGCGGGAAACGCCGGCAGCGGGCGCGGCGTAAACGCGAACAGCGCGGCACCGAGGACGAGCGCCGACATCGCCAGTCCGGGCAAGGTTCGTTTCATTGCTTGTCTCCTGTCCAGCGCCTCAGCGCTCATGTCGTCCGGCGTGGGCGCTCAGGCGCGCTGCGGCACCGCGCTCCGCCGTGGATACCGTGCGCCGGTCCGGGCCGACGGTCGACGTCAGGGTTCCGGATGGCCCGGGATCGCCACCGTGTCATCCCGGCCGCGGCGATGCGCCCACCTCGAACAGCGCGGCGGCGCCCATTCCACCACCGACGCACATCGTGACGACCACGTATCGCACGCCGCGCCGCGCGCCTTCGAGCAGCGCATGCATCGTCATCCGCGCGCCGGACATCCCGAACGGGTGGCCGAGCGCGATCGCGCCGCCGTCGACGTTCAGCCGTTCGTCGGGAATGCCGAGCCGGTCGCGGCAATACAGCACCTGGCACGCGAATGCCTCGTTCAGTTCCCACAGCCCGACGTCGCGCACGGCGAGCCCGAAGCGCCCGAGCAGCGCCGGGATCGCGAACACCGGGCCGATCCCCATTTCGTCCGGTTCGCAGCCGACGACCACGATCCCGCGAAACGCGCCGAGCGGCGCGAGGCCGCGGCGCGTCGCCTCGGCGCGCGACATCACGACCACGGCGGCCGCCCCGTCCGACAGCTGGGACGCATTGCCGGCCGTGACGAACGCGCCCTGCGCGACCGTATCGCCGCCGCGCCACGACGGGCTCAGCGCCGCGAGCCGCTCGGCCGTCGTGTCCGCGCGCACGCCTTCGTCGCGCGCCGCCCGCACGTCTTCGTGCCCGGCCGGATTGCCGTCCTTGTCGAACAGCGCGCGCCGCACGTCGAGCCCCGCGATCTCCGCCTCGAAGCGTCCCGCCGCCTGCGCCTCGGCGGTGCGCCGATGGCTGCGCAGCGCGAATTCGTCCTGGGCGGCGCGCGAGATGCCGTAGCGGCGCGACACGATCTCGGCTGTCTCCATCATCGCGATGTAGGCGGACGGCTGATGCGCGAGCACGGCCTGCGAACGGGCGCGATAGGCGTTCTTGTGCCGGTTCTGCGTGAGCGAGATCGACTCGACGCCGCCCGCGACGACGATCCGCGCATCGCCCGCGGCGACGCTGCGCGCGGCGACCGCGATCGACACCAGTCCCGACGAGCACATCCGGTCGATCGCCATGCCGGGCACCGAGGCGGGCAGGCCCGCCGCGGCAGCCGACAGCCGGCCGATGTTGTAGCCTTGCGTCCCCTGCTGGGCGGCGCACCCCATCAGCACGTCGTCGGCCTCGTGCGGCGCGACGCCGGCGCGCGCCAGCGCGGCGCGCACCACGTGACCGCCGAGCGCGGGCGCCTCGGTGTCGTTGAAGATCCCGCGAAACGCCCTGCCGATCGGCGTGCGCGCGACGGAAATAATCACGGCGTCAGTCATCTGTCCGGTGCTCCAAGGTAGTAGCGGCTGATCGTGTCGGCAACGCAGCCGGGCTTGTCGCCATCTTCGATCTCGACCGTCACGCGGATCCATGCCTGCACGCCGTCGTCGAACGGCTCGACGCGCAGCAGCTCGCCGATGCCGCGCACGCGCGCGCCGACCTTCACGGCCGCCGGAAAGCGGATCCGGTCGCAGCCGTAGTTGACGCCGAAGCGCGCGCCGTCGATGCGTACGATCTGCGGCAGGAAGGCGTTGACGAGCGCGAGCGTCAGGTAGCCGTGCGCGATGCAGGCGCCGAACGGGCCGGCTTTCGCGCGCGCGGGATCGACATGCACCCACTGGTGGTCGCCCGTCACCTCGGCGAAGCCGTCGATGCGGATTTGGTCGATCGCGAGCCATGCGCTCGCGCCGAGCGTTTCGCCCACGGCCGCCGCCAGCTCGCCGGGATGCGCGAACACGCGAGGCCGCGCGCGCGCGAAGTGGGAAATGGCGCCCGTCATGCGCGCTGGCTGCTGACCGACAGCACTTCGCCCGTCAGATACGAGGCGTAGTCACTTGCAAGAAACACCATCACGTTGGCGACCTCCCAGACTTCGGCGGCGCGCCCGAACGCCTCGCGCGCCGCCAGTTGATTCAGCAAGTCGGCCGGCGCCGACTTCTTCAGAAATTCGTGCATCGCGAGGCTCGGCGCGACCGCGTTGATGCGCACGCCATACGGCGCGGCTTCGAGCGCCGCGCAGCGCGTGAGCGCCATCACGCCGGCCTTCGCCGCCGCGTAGTGCGCCTGCTCCGCCTGCGCGCGCCAGCCGAGCACCGAGGCGTTGTTGACGATCACGCCGCGGCCGCGGGCCTGCATGTGCGGCAGCATCGCGCGCATCATCCGGAACGTTCCGGTCAGGCTAATGTCGATCACGCGCGACCATTCGGCATCGTCCATTTCGACGATCCGCCGGGTTCCCCCCAGCCCCGCGTTGTTGATCAGGACGTCGACGCCGTCGAGCTGCGCCTCGGCGGCCGCGACGAGCGCCCGCACGTCGTCCTCCACCGCGACGTTGCCGAGCCGCCCGTGGATGCGCCGCAGCCCCGTTTCGGCGCGCAGCGTGTCGACGGCCTGTTCGAGGCGCTTCTCGTGGAGGTCGGAGATGAACAGCGCGCGACAGCCCTCCTCCGCGCAGCGGCGTGCGGCGGCGTAGCCGATGCCGGCGCCCGCGGCGGCGGTGACGAGCACCGCCTTCCCGGCGAGCAGCCGGTGGCCGGGCACGTAGGGGGGCGCTTCGTTGATGCGGTCGGGTTCAGTCATGCTTGGCCTCGCGGTTCCCTCGGCATGCCGAGCCCGCGCTCGGCCATGATGTTGAGCTGGATCTCATTGGTGCCGGCGTAGATCGTGTCCGCGCGGGAGAACAGGAACAGGCGCTGCAGGCGGGTAAGCAGCTCGTCGGACGGATCGATCACGTTCGCGCGCGCGCCGAGCGCGTCCATCGCGAGCTGACCCAGGTCGCGGTGCCAGTTCGACCACTGGTACTTGTAGATCAGCGCCTCGCGGCGCAGCGGCGCGCCCGCTGCGCCGTCCGCGCCCGACAGCATGCGCAGCGCGTTGTAGCGCATCACGCGCAGCCCGGCCCAGGCGCGGCCGATCCGCTGGCGCAGCACGGGCTCGCGGTCCGCGCCCGACGCGCGCGCGGCATCGATCACCCATTCAAGCTCGCGCACGAACTGCATCTGCTGGCCGAGCGTCGACACGCCGCGCTCGAAGCCGAGCAGCGTCATCGCGATCCGCCAGCCCTCGCCCGGCGCGCCGACGAGATCGCACGCCCCGGCGCGCGCGCCGTCGAAGAACACCTCGTTGAATTCGGCGCCGCCGTTGAGCTGCCGGATCGGCCGGATCTCGATGCCGGGCTGGTCGAGCGGCATCAGCAGAAACGACAGTCCCTGGCTGCCGCGCGATCCGGCGTCGCTGCGCGCGAGCACGAAGATCCAGTCGGCGTCGCGCGCGAGCGACGTCCAGGCTTTCTGGCCGCTCACCCGCCACGAGCCGTCCGCCTCCTGCGCGGCGCGCGTGCGCAGGTTCGCGAGATCGGAACCCGCGCCCGGTTCCGAATAGCCCTGGCACCAGAACTGCGTGCCGGCCAGGATGGCGGGCAGGAAGCGCGCACGCTGGTCGTCGGTGCCGCACGCCACGAGCGTGGGCCCGAGCAGCCCTTCGCCGATATGCCCCATGCGTCCCGGCCCACCCGCGCGCGCATAGGCTTCGTGGAAGATCACCTGCTCGGCCACCGTGAAGCCGCGCCCGCCCGCCTCGGCCGGCCAGCCGAGGCCGGTCCAGCCGCCGCGCGCCAGCTCCCGCTCCCAGGCCTTGCGCAGTTCGGGCCACGCCTCCTCGTCGCCCGGGCCGCCGCGGTGCCTCAGGCAGGCGAACTCGCCCGTGAGGTGCGACGCCACCCAGTCGGCGACTTCATGACTCAATTGCCGTTCCCGCGATGCGCCGTTCATGGGCGCGCTCCTGCTCGGTGCGCGGACGGGCGCGCGCGTGTCGCGACGGATGCGGCGGTCGCGCCCTCTCGCGCCGGCGCGCCGCCGTCGATCGCATGGCGCGCGATCCATTCGAGCAGTTGCGGCGTGGCGCCGAACTGCGCGCCCGAAGCCTGTGCGCGCTTGAAAAAGAGATGCGGGTCGTATTCCCACGTGAAGCCGGCGCCGCCGTGAAGCTGGATCGCTTCCTGCGAGCCGAATGCGCAAGCCTCGTTCGCGGCGACCTTCGCGGCCGCGATGTCCGCGCACAGCGCGGCGCCCGGCGTCGCGCCCGCCGCCGCATCCCACGCGCGCGCGGCGCCGAACACGGCCGAGCGCGCCGACTCGATCAGCACCATCATCTGCGCGCAGCGATGCTTGACGGCCTGGAACGACGCAATCGCACGGCCGAACTGCACGCGCTGGCTCGTGTAGGCCAGCGTCAGGTCGAGGCACTGCTGCGCGCCGCCGACCTGCTCGGCCGCCAGCGCGAGCGCGGCGAACCACGCGCCGCGTTCGAGCACGCGCGCGGCATCGCGGCCGGCGGCAAGCCGCGCGTCGCGACGCACCCGGCATGCGTCGAGCGCGATGCGGGCCATGGGCCGGGTCGCGTCGAGCGTGTCGAGCGGCGCGGCGGCCAGGCCCGATGCCGCAGCGGCGTCGACGGCGAACAGCGAGATCGACTGCCCTTCGCTCCCGATCCGCGCCGGCACGAGCAGCAGATCGGCGCGCGCGCCGTCGATGACGTACGGAATCGTGCCGGACAACGCATAGCCGCCGCCCACGGCCGTGGCGGAGACGGGCAGCGGCCATGCGCCCACCGCGCGACCGAACGGGGGTTCGAGCGGCAACGCGAGCGTCGCGCTGCACACGCCTTCGGCAAGCTTCGAAAGCCATGCGTTCGCCACGGGCGTGGCGCACTGCGCGAGCGCGGTCGCCGCCAGGCACGTCGTCGGAAAATACGGCACGCAAGCGAGGCGCGCGCCGAGCTGCTCCATGAGCAGCATCTGCTCGACCGCGCCGAGCCCCGTCCCGCCCACCGCCTCCGGCAGCGCGAGCGCATTCCAGCCGAGTTCGCCCGCGAGCGTCGTCCACAGCGCATCGTCGCGGCCGGCGGAGCGTGCGAGCGCGCGGCGCACCTCGGCCGACGCGCTGCGTTCGGCCAGCACGTCGGCCGCCGCGGCGCGGATCATCGTCTGTTCGTCGGTGAGCGCGAGATCCATCGCTCAGCTCCCGTAGACAGGCTGCGCCGGCCGCGCATCGCCCAGCAGCCGCGCGACGGCCGAACCGACGTCGCGCGGCGCCCAACGCGCGCCGCGATCGACGCGCGGGCCCGTGCGCCAGCCTTCCGCCAGCGCGATCACGCCACCCTCGACCTCGAACACCTGCCCCGTCACGTCGGCCGACAGCGTGCTGCCGAGCCACACGACGAGCGGCGCGACGTTGGCGGGATCGAAGTAGTCGAAGCTGCCGTCGTCAGGCTTGCGCATCCGCTCCGCGAACGCGCCTTCGGTCATCGAGGTGCGCGCGGCCGGCGCGAGCGCATTCACGCACACGCCGTAGCGCCGCAGTTCGGCCGACTGCATCAGCGTCAGCGCCGCGATGCCGGCCTTCGCCGCGCCGTAGTTCGACTGGCCGATGGAGCCTTGCAGGCCGGCGCCTGAAGTCGTGTTGACGATCCGCGCGTCGACGCGATTGCCGGCTTTCGCCGCATCGCGCCACGCGCGCGCCAGCAGGCTCGACAGGCAGAAATGACCGCGCAGATGCACCCGCATCACCTCGTCCCAGTCCTGCTCGGTCAGGCTCGTGAACATCCTGTCGCGGCAGATGCCTGCGTTGTTGACGAGCACCTGCACCTCGCCGAATGCGTCGCGCGCGGCATCGAGGATCCGCTGCGCGGTGGCGACGTTCGTGATGTCGTCCGAGTTCGCGAGCGCGCGTCCGCCGCGCCGCGCGATCTCGTCGCACACGGCCTGCGCGGCGTCGCGCCGGAGGTCGTTGATGACGACCGATGCGCCTTCGGCGGCGAACGCGAGCGCGTATTCGCGCCCCAGGCCGCCGCCGGCACCCGTGATGACGACCGTGCGCCCGTTACAGATTCCCATGCGGTGCTCCGTTGAAGATGACGCGCTCACAGGCGCTCGATGAGCGTGACGTTCGCGAGGCCGCCGCCCTCGCACATCGCCTGCATGCCGTAGCGGCCGCCCGTGCGCTCCAGCTCGTGCAGCAGCGTCGTCATCAGCCGCGCGCCGGTCGCGCCGAGCGGATGGCCGAGCGCGATCCCGCCGCCGTTCGGATTGGTTTTCTCGTGCGGGAAGCGCGTCTCGGCCAGCCACGCCAACGCCACCGATGCGAACGCCTCGTTCATTTCGACGCTATCGATCCGCGACCACTCGAGGCCGCTCTTGCGGAGCGCCCGCTGCGTCGCCTCGATCGGGGCCGTGAGCATCCACAGCGGATCGTCGCCGTACACGCCCAGGTGATGAATGCGCGCGCGCGGCGTGAGGCCGTAGCGCTTCAGCGCCGCCTCGGACACAATCAGGAGCGCCGCGGCCGCGTCGCCGGTCTGGCTCGCGACGGCGGCCGTGAGCGAACCGCCCGGCGTCAGCGGTTCGAGCGCCGCCATCTTCGCGAGCGTCGTGTCGGGGCGTGGCGTCTCGTCGTGCGTCACGCCTTCGAGCGGCACGATCTCGCGCGCGAAATGGCCGGACTCGATCGCCGCCGTCGCGCGGCGGTGGCTTTCGAGCGCATAGCGCTCCATCGCGTCGCGCGACAGGTTCCAGCGATCGGCGATCCGCTGGGCGGCGACGAACTGCGACACAGGCGCATCGCCGAAACGCGCGCGCCAGCCCACGCTGCCGGAAAACGGGTCGACGAAGCCGAGCGGCGCCGCGCAGGTCATCGCCGACGAGATCGGAATCTGCGTCATCGTCTGGACGCCGCCCGCGACGACGACGTCCTGCACACCGCTCATCACCGCCTGCGCGGCAAAATGCACGGCCTGCTGGGACGAGCCGCATTGACGATCGACGGTCACGCCCGGCACCTGCAGCGGCAGACCGGCCGCGAGCCAGCAGGTGCGCGCGATGTTGCCCGCCAGCGGGCCGATCGTGTCGACGCAGCCGAAGATCACGTCGTCGTAGTCGTCGGCGGGAATCGCGTTGCGCTCGACGAGCGTCTTCAGCACGAAACCGCCGAGGTCGGCCGCATGCACGTGCGCGAGCCCGCCCCCGCGGCGGCCGGTGGGCGTGCGCAGCGCATCGACGATATAGGCTTGGGTCATGCTTGCTCCTCGAAGTCGAAGGTCTGCGCGGGGCCGATCGGCAGCGCGTCGCCGACGATCGCGTCGGCCACGCGGGCCTTGTGGAAGGCGCTGTCGCCCCAGCTGCCGGCGAACGCCCAGATGCGCTTCATGAAGATCTGCAGATCGAGCTCCCACGTGTAGCCGATCGCGCCGTGCACCTGCATCGCGTGGCGCGCGGCCAGCTGTGCCGCGGCCGTCGCGGCGAGCTTCGCATGCGACACCAGCATCGCGCGCTGCGGGTGGTCGGCGGCGATCGCCTGCGCGGCGCGCGCGACCACCGGTCGCGCGAACTCGTGGCGGATCGCGACGTCCGCAAGCAGATGCTTGACCGCCTGGTACGCGCCGATCGCCCTGTCGAACTGCTTGCGCTGCGCGCTGTAGTCGATCGCGACGTCGAGTACGCGCTGCGTGAGGCCGAGCAGCTGCGCGGCGGTCGCGAATGCGCCGTGATCGAGCGCCCGCGCCAGCAGCGGCGCGGCGGTGTCGGCGCGGGCGACGCGGGTGTCGGCCGACGGCGTCCAGTCGAGCGTGAACAGACGCCGCGACGGGTCGATGCTCTCGACCGCGCGCCATTCGCAGCGCGCCGGATCGATGCGATGCAACTCGCCGCGGTGCTCGCACAGCAGCGTATCCGCCACGTGCACGTCCTCCGCGTAGGGGTTCACGGGATGCACGAGCGCGACGCGCGCCCGCCCTGCCGCGAGCTTGCGCAGCAGCGCGTCCCGCCAGTCGCTCGCGGGCAGCCCGGCCAGCACGCCGGCCGCGACGAGCCCGGTTTCGAGCAGCGGCTCCGGGCCGGCGAAATAGCCGTAGGTCTGGGCGAACAGCGCCCATTCGACTTCGCCCAGGCCGAGCCCGCCGTATGCCTCGGGCACCGACACGGCCGTCAGCCCCTGCGACACGAGCAACGACCACAGGGCCTCGGAGCGTCCTGTCGGCGTCGTCCACAGTTCGCGGATCAGTTCGGGCGTCATCTCGATCATCAACAGGCGCTTCACGCTTTGCGCGAGCGCTTCCTGGTCGGCATCGAATACGAAGTCCATGCGCGTTCCGTTCTATAGGATGGTGGGGCGCGGCTACGCGCGCGGCATGCCGAGCATCCGTTCGGCGATGATGTTGCGCTGGATCTCGTTGGTGCCCGCGTAGATCGGGCCGGCCTGCGCGAACAGGAAGCCGTCGAGCCAGTGGCCGAGCACCGCGTGCTGCCCGGCCGTCCGCGGGACGATCCCGCCGTGCGCGCCGAGGATGTCGAGCGCGGCCTGGTGCATGCGCAGGTCCAGTTCCGACCAGAACACCTTGTTGGTGCTCGACTCCGCGCCGATATGGCCACCCTTGCGCAGCCGGCTCGCGGTGGCGTAGGTCGACAGCGCATAGGCCTGCGCATCCATCCAGGCGGCGGCGACGCGCTCGCGCAGCGCCGGGTCGCGATCGGCGCTGCCGCGGTGCGCGAGATACAGGTCGCGCAGCGCCTGTGCGGTGCGCTGGAAGCGCGCGGGCGAGCGCAGCATCAGCCCGCGCTCGAAGCCGGCCGTCGCCATCGCGACCTGCCAGCCCGCGCCTTCCGCCGCGAGACGATGGTCGACCGGCACGCGCACGTCGTCGAAAAAGATCTCCGCGAAGCCCGTCTGTCCGTTGAGCTGGCGGATCGGCCGCACCGTGATGCCCGGCGCGGACAACGGCACCATCAGGAAGCTCAGGCCGCGATGGCGCGACGAGCCGGGATCGCTGCGGAACAGCCCGAACAGCCAGTCGGCCCACACCGCGCGGGTCGACCAGATCTTCTGGCCGTTCAGCACATATTCGTCGCCGCTGCGCAGCGCCGTGGCGCGGATCGCGGCCATGTCCGAACCCGCGTTCGGCTCCGACCACCCCTGCGCCCACACGTGCTCGCCCGCCGCCATCGCGGGCAGAAAACGCGCCTTCTGCTCCGCCGTGCCGACCTCCATCAGCGTCGGGCCGAGCAGGAACAGGCCGTTCTGGTTCACGCGCATCGGCGCGTCCGCGCGCCAGTACTCCTCCTCGAAGATCAGCCACTCGATCAGGTCGCAGCCGCGCCCGCCCAGCTCGCGCGGCCAGGTGACCATGCTCCAGCGGCCCGCGTGCAGCGTGCGCTCCCAGGCGCGGTGCGCGGCGAAGCCGGCCTCGGTATCGAAGCTCGGCAGCCGTTCGCGCGGCGCGTGGGCCGCGAGCCAGTCGCGGATCTCCGCGCGCAGCGCGCGCTGCCCGGCGGTATAGGTCAGGTTCATGTACGCGCCTCCGCCACCGGTGTCGACGCCGGCTCGCCGAAGCGCGCATCGCGCTTCTCGACGAATGCCGCGCGCGCTTCGGCCGAGTCCTGCGTCAGGTACGCCTGCAACGTGAAGCCCTGCTCCCAGCGGTACTTGTCTTCGAGATCGCCGTCCTCGACGCCGTTCAACGCCTCCTTCGCGAGCCGCAACATCGCGGGGCTCTTCGCGCCGATCCTGCGGGCGAGCGCGAGCGCCGCGTCGCGCAGCGCGTCGCGCGCCACGACCTGCTCGATCGCGCCGAGCCGATACGCCTCGGCCGCATCGATCATGCCGCCCGTGAAATACAGGGCCCGCGTCTTCTGGATGCCGAACAGGCGCTGCAGGTGGGCGCCGCCGCCCATCGCGCCGCGGTCGATCTCCGGGACGCCGAAGCGCGCGCAGTCCGCCGCGACGATGATGTCGGCCGCGCCGCAGATGCCGATCCCGCCGCCGAGCACGAAGCCGTGGACGGCCGCTATCACCGGCTTCGGATTGCGGTGCAGCGCGCGGAAGGTCCGGTGGTTGCCCGCGTTGACCGCCACGATCCGGCCCGGATGCGCGGCCAGCTCCTTGATATCGACTCCCGCGCAAAACCCTCGCCCCTCGGCCCGCACGACGATCACATGCACCTCGTCGTCGGCGCCGAGCGCGTCGAGCGCCTGCGCGAGCGCGTGCCAGCCCTGCGCGTCGAGCGCGTTGACGGGCGGATGCGCGATCACGAGCTCGGCGATGCCGTCGGCGCGGTCGATCCGGAACGGCGTAGCGCCGGCCGCGTGCTTGGACTCCGTCATCTGTTCCGTCTCCCGGTCAGGTCGTTCAAGTGTCCTGTGTCGCCGCCGAACCGCGCAGCACGGCCAGCGCATCGAGCCGTGCGGCAGCGTCCGCGACGATCCTCGCGATCAGCGCATCGCACGATTCGAGCGCGCCGATCATCGCCGCCGCCTGGCCGCTCGGCAGCACGCCTTCGTCGGGCACGCCCTCGACGATGGCGCGCCGGATCAGGAACGGCGCATTCGCCGCCATCAGCGTCTGGCTCACCGTATAGTCGTGCTCGCGCAGCGCCTTGAGCGCCAGGCCGAGCATCTGGCCTGCACCCAGACCGCTCTGCCGCCTCCATGCCTGCGCCGTCCGCAGCGCGTACAGCGCGCGGCGCAGCGGGCCGAAGCGTTCGAGCGTCGACAGGCACGGGTTGTCGATCATGCGTTGCGGCAGGCCGTCGAGCGCGTCGGACACGCGGATGCGCGCCGGATCGCCGACCGCGAGGTAGCGCTCGAGCGTCGCGCGCGGCACCGGCGAATCCGCGCTCATCAGGAAACGCGTGCCCATCGCGATGCCGGCCGCACCGTACGCGAGCGCCGCCGCGAGCCCGCGCCCGTCGAAGAAGCCGCCGGCCGCGACGACGGGCACCTGCACGGCGTCGAGCACCGTCGGCAGCAGCAGCGTGGTCGGCACCGGGCCGGTGTGGCCGCCGCCTTCCGCGCCCTGCACGGTCACGATGTCCGCGCCGAGTTCGACCGCCTTCGCCGCGTGCTTCGGCGCGCCGACGGTCGGCATGCAGACGATGCCCGCGCGCTTGAAGCGGCGGATCGTGTTCGCGTCCGGGCCCCGGCCATAGCTCACCGCGCGCAGCCGGTGCTTGATCGCCAGATCGACGAGCTGCTCCGCGTTCTTCTGGAACAGGTGGAAGTTGATGCCGAACGGCTGCTCGGTCAGCGACTTGACCTTCAGGATCTCGGCCTCGACATGTTCGGGTTCGAGCGTCGCGCCGGCCAGGAAGCCGAAGCCGCCCGCGTTGCTCGTGGCCGCGACGAGCCGTGCGTCGGCAACCCAGCCCATCGCAGTCTGCACGACCGGATGGCGGCAGCCGAGCAGGTCGCAGAGCGGCGTGTGGAGCGTCAGGCTCATACGGCGGCCGGCCCGATCGCGGCCGGCGCGCGCGCCTCGCCCTCGGACGCGCCGCCCGGTTCGCGCTGCGAGCGGGCCATGCTGCGCGCGTCGTGGCCGCCGAGGCGATCGCCGCTGACCAGCTCGTTGTGCGCGTGGGCGAAGTGATGCCAGGCGAACGCGGCATCCATCGCCGCGCGCTTGCCCTGCAGTTCCTCGACGTGGTTCAACGCTTGCTTCGTCAGCGCGAGCCCGAGGCGCGGCATCGTCGCGATCCGCGCCGCAATCGCATGGGTCGCGTCGCGCAGACGCTCGCGCGGCACCACGCGATTGACCATCCCCATCTGGTAGGCGCGCTCGGCCGGCATCCGCTCGCCGAGGAACAGGAATTCCTTCGCGATGCGCGGATTCAACTCATAGGCGTGCGCGAAATACTCGACGCCCGGAATCCCCATCCGCACGACGGGATCGGCAAAGAATGCGTCTTCCGACGCGACGATCAGGTCGCACACCCACGCCAGCATCAGTCCGCCCGCGATGCATGCGCCCTGGACCATCGCGATGGTCGGCTTCGGCAGATCGCGCCAGCGGCGGCACATGCCGAGGTAGACCTCCTGTTCGCGCGCATAGAGGAACTCGCCGCCCTCCTTGCCGACGTGGTCGTACCACAGCGACGTGCGTTCGAACGATTCGTCGATGTCGCGGCCGGGCGTGCCGATGTCGTGGCCGGCCGAGAAATGCTTGCCCGCGCCCGCGAGCACGATCGCCTTCACCGCGTCGTCGTGCGCGGCGCGCCGGAACGCGGCGTCGAGCGCATAGGTCATCTTCGCGTTCTGCGCGTTGTGATACTCGGGGCGGTTCATCGTGATCGTCGCGATGCCCTCCTCGAGCGCGTAGCCGACCACACCGTCGGCGAACCGGGATTGCGCGCCTTCCATGTCGGACCTCATCCCCGGCGCGGCGCCGGATTGCCGCGCACGATCGCCGCGCGCAGGTTGTGCGGATCGAGCGCGCGGACGATGCGCAGATCCTCCGCATCCGGCGCGGCCGTCGCGCCCAGTTCCGGATGCGCGGCGAGTTCGAAGCCCGTCGCGTCCTGCACCTCGTCGAAGCTCACGCCCGGATGCAGCGAGCACACGCGGATCGCGTGGTCGGGGCCGCCGAAATCCATCACGCACAGATCGGTGACGATGCCGCGCAGGTCGACGAAGGTCCTCATGCCGGGCAGGCGGCGCGCCGGGTTGTAGCCGATCGTGCAGACCATGTCGACCTCCCCCGCCACGAACGTGCGCTTGCCATGACCGCTGACGAAGAACGAATTCGCATGGCTCGTCGAATTGCCGGGGAAGCCGCGTGCGCCGAGCAGTTGGGTGGCCGGGCGGGCGGGGTCGCCGCCGAGCCGCGAGATGTTCGCCTGGCCGAAGCGGTCGATCTGCGTCGGCATCACGAGCGCATGGCGGCGCCCGTGCCACAGGCAGTCGAACACGCGCTCGTAGGGCATCCAGCCGCTCGCCTGTACGCGGTAGCCGTCCGGGCGCGGGCCGAGCGGCACGGGAGCCTCGACCAGATAAGCCTCGCCGTCGGTCAGCATCAGGCCGCCGTTGTACGCGAGGCGCGCGAGGCCGGCCGCCAGCCGGGGCCCCGTGCCGATCCCCGTCGCCAGTACTTCGCCGTCGCCGCGCCAGAGCCGCGCGGCGGCGACGATCATCAGTTCCGCGAGGGAAAGGTCGAGAGAATCGCTCACAGACGCTCCTTTACAGAATCGGCAACGGCAGCGCCGTCACGTGCGACAAGCCGCCTACACCGTCCAGGTACGCTCGTTCGTCCCGGCCCACCACGTCGCGCACATAAGCGGCGGCCCGCGCGTCGTCCTCCGCGCTCGCGCAGTACGCGCGCAGGTGCGGCAGATCCCAGCCGTAGGCCGGCCCGCACGACGTCGGATGCGCGCCGCCCGGCGCGTGAACCACGCCCGAGACGAGCGAGCGCTCGAACGGGCTGCGGCGCGCGCCGTCGAGATCGTCGCTCGCGAGC
This sequence comes from Burkholderia sp. GW821-FHT14F03, assembly GCF_058803765.1. Taxonomy (NCBI): domain Bacteria; kingdom Pseudomonadati; phylum Pseudomonadota; class Betaproteobacteria; order Burkholderiales; family Burkholderiaceae; genus Burkholderia; species Burkholderia sp. GW821-FHT14F03. The sequence continues at coordinate 244,705 of NZ_JBXAPG010000001.1, read as the reverse complement.
GACGCGTCGAGCACCTCGGTCGAGACGTAGCAGCGCGTCGCGGCGCGCGCCATCCAGGCATCGAAGAACGGATCGGGGCCGTCGATGCGCGTGTTGCCCATCCGGTCGGCCGCGTTCACGTGCAGCAGCGCGACGTCGAGTTCGATGGCCGGCATCGCGATGAGCGTCTCGCCGTCGTCATAGGGCGACCGTATCGTGCGCAGCCGCGGCGCGTGATCGAGCAGCGCGGTGCCAAGCCCCACGCGCGTCGGCAGGAACGGCAACCGCGCCGCCGCCGCGCGCAGGCCGAGTTGCAGCATGCCCTCGTCGAGTTCGAACACGTCGATGCGACCCTGCTCGCGGGCGCGGCGGAAATGCGGTTCGAGCGGGATCGCGTCGAGCGACACGAAGCCGAATACGACCTTGCGGATCTTGTCCGCCGCGCACAGCAGGCCGACGTCGGGCCCGCCGTAGGCAACGATCGTCAGCGCCTTCAGCCCCGAGCGCGCGATCTCGCGCACCAGCGCCATCGGCTTGCGCCGCGGCCCCCATCCGCCGATGCCGATCGTCATGCCGTCGGCAAGCTGCGCGACCACGTCGCGCGCGGACATCGTCTTGTCGAGAGGTTTCATCATGCGCGTCACCGGTATCCGATGCTGAAGTCGTGGCCCCACTGGCTCACCTTGGTCGCTTCGAACACCGAATGCCGAGGCCAGTCGACCGTCAGGCCGCCGAAGCCGTACTCGAGATCGAAGCCGCCGGGCGTCTTCATGTAGAACGAGATCATCTGGTCGTTGCAGTGCCGCCCGAGCGTCGCGGACAGCTTCACCGCGTGCGCGGCCACCCGGTCGAGCGCGCGACCGACCTCGTCCACCGAATCGACTTCTGCCATCACGTGCACGCAGCCGGACGGCACGGCCATCTCGAACAGCCCGAGGCTGTGGTGGCGTGCGTTGCGGCAGTGCATGAAATGGATGCGTTTCTCCGGTTCGGCCGGATCGGTGGTGAATTTCACACGATAGAGGTCGGACAATTCGAAGCCGAGCACGCCGCGCACGAACGCGTCGGTCGCGTCGAACTGCGGCGCGGGCAGCACCGCGTGGCCGAGCCCCATGTCGCCCGTGACGAAGCGCGACACGCCGAGCGGCGATGCGAAGCGGCGGAAATCGCAGCGCGCGCCCCAGTACAGCTCATGACGATTGCCGGACGGATCCGCGCACCACGCCATCGCCTGCACGCGGCGCAGCGCGGCTTCTGCGCGGGACGCGCGCCCGACCTCGACGCCCGCTCGCTGCAACGCCGCGCAGGCGGCGTCGAAGGCGGCGCCGTCGGGCAGTTCCCAGCCCGACGCCTGGTAGCGGTCGACCGGGCCCGGCACGATCAGATAGCGGAAATCGCGTTCGTCCATCTTCAGGTACAGCGCGCCGTCGGGTGCGTCGAGCGCCTGCATGCCCAGCACGTCTTCCGCGTAGCGCCGCCACGCGTCGACGCGCGTCGCCTCGACGACGACATAGCCGAGCGCTCGGACATCGATCATGTCTACCTCCTCCTCGTTCGGAATCCGGTGTTCGTGAAAGGATTCTGGCCGGTCGGGGAAGGCGTCACATCGTCTGTTGGGACGAGGCGCGGAGGGGGAGCGGGACGAACCGCGTGCGTGATCCGGAAGAGCCGGGACACGGTGGGGCGAGCGGCCGGACGCCCTGGGCGGGCATGGCGCGGCATGCGCACGGCGGCGCGCCGGACAGGCGCGCCGTCGCAACGCTACGCGAACGGATTCAGCAGCCTGACGCCGGTCGCCTCGAAATCGGCGGTGTCGCGCGTGACGACGGTGAGATCGTTGATCAACGCCGTGGCGGCAATCAGCTTGTCGAGTGCGTTCTCCGGATGCCGCGAGCGCAGTTTCCCCCACAGCTGGGCAACCTCCGAATCGACCGGCAGGATGTTCGACGCGTAGTCGGCCAGCATCGCCGTCAGCCAGGTCTCGAGCGTCGAAGGCTGCCGGTGATCGCCGCGATGGCGGATCATGTCGACACCGCGCCGCAACTCGGACACCGTCACGACCGAAAGATAAAGGGCGCTCGCATCACGCTCGGCTTCCCGGAAGAATGCCCGCACGCCCGGATCGCTTCGCTTGCCCTTTCTGATTTCGCTGATGATGTTCGTGTCAAGTAAAAACATGCCCGCCCTCGCCCGAATCCTGCACGCGCGCGAAATCCGCGTCCTCGCCAACCTTGGGCATGCTCGCCAGCACTTGCGCGAACGTCCTCCGCTTCGGCCCGCGAAGCGCATTCGCGAGAATGGCCCGATGTTCGGCTTCCGCGCTCCGGCCATTCGCCGCCGCCTGCTCACGCAGGCTCTGAACAATATCGTCGTCCACATTACGCACCAGTAGATTTGCCATAAGCCCTCCCAGCCAGATTGATATCAATGATATCGATGTGCCGATGAAATGCAAGCATTGATATCATCGGTGTCGTAACAACGCACGCGTCGGTCGGCGCACGCATCACGGCATGTCACATGCAGCGGCTGGAACCCTTCACCCCGGACACATCAGGTTGCTGTCCAATCACGAAGGTAAGCTTCGGCCACGGCCCAGGAAAGACTGCCGATCGGCCAACGCCGAGCGCAGCGCGCGGATCGGTCCCGCGCACCGGGATCGCCGACGATGAAGTCGAAACCCGACGGATGCCATGCGCGCCGCATCATGCGGCAAGTCCCGCCTTCGATGGGTGGCGCGTTCAGAAATGGCCGATGTGCAAGGGACGGCCTCGCGCCCGGGAAAGCCGCAAGCATGGGCACATCGCGATCAGGCGCGCTGCAACCCACGCCCGCCCGGCACATTCAACCGCTGCCCGCTGATGCGGGCGGCCCATGCGAGCGCATGGGCGCGGTCATGCGCCCCGATCACAGCCGCAAGCGCGGCACCAACCTGCGCGGGATCGCCCACCTCGAGGCCATGCGTGGTGACCTCGACACCTTCGCCGCGAATCCCACGGCTCCCCGGCCCCGGGTGATGACCGAGCGCGACCGTCAAGCCCGCGCCGCTGCCGCCCAAGGCCCATGCCGCGCCCGGCGCGAAGCCACCGCCGTCCGCCCGCTCCTACCCTCATCCCGTTCGATCGCGCGCCCGCGCCGCGTCTTCCGCCGGATCGCCGTCCGCCGGATCGCCGTCCGCCGCCGCGCCGTCCAGCGCGCGCAGCCGGTACTTGAGCACCTTCCCCGCCGCGCTCGTCGGCAGCCGCTCGACGAACGTGAAGCGGCGCGGCACCTTGTAGTTCGCCATGTTGCGCCGCGCCCAGCCGGTCAATTCGTCCGCGCTCGCCGACGAACCCGGCCGCAGCACGACGTACGCATGCCCGACCTCGCCCAGCCGCGCGTCCGGCGCGCCGACCAGCGCGACCTGCGCGATCGCCGGATGCGCGGCCAGCAGCCGCTCGATCTCCGCCGGGTAGCAGTTGAAGCCGCCGACGATGAACATGTCCTTGATCCGGTCGGTGATCTTCAGATTGCCGTTCGGATCGACGCAGCCCAGATCGCCCGTGTGCAGCCAGCCGTCGGCGTCGATCGTCTCGCGCGTGGCGGCCGGCTGGTTCTCGTAGCCGCGCATCACGTTGTAGCCGCGCAGCCAGATCTCCCCCGTCTCGCCTGCCGCGCGCACGACCCCGCCCGGCCCCGCGATGCGCAGCTCGACGCCCGGCATCGGCCGGCCCGACGTGGCGGCAACCGTCTGCACGTCGTCGTCGCGCCGGCACAGCGTCGCGAAACCGCACGATTCGGTCAGGCCGTAGCCCGTCAGCACCGTCTCGAAACCGAGTTCCGTGCGCATCCGCTCGATCAGGCTCGGCGCGATCGCCGCCGCCCCCGTCACCGCGATCCGCAGCGACGACAGATCGTGCGCATCGCGCTCGGGCGCGTCGAGCAGCGCGTAGTACAGCGTCGGCGGCCCGGGCAGCACCGATACGCGCGCCTCGGCGATCCGGCGCAGCACCTCGCCGGGCTGGAACGCGGGGTGCGGCAGCACCGTCGCGCCGCTCGCCAGCGCGGCGAGCCAGCCGGCCTTGTAGCCGAACGTGTGGAAGAACGGATTGACGATCAGGTAGCGGTCCTCGCGGCGCAGGCCCGCGATCCGCGCCCAGGCCTGCACGGCGCGCAGATTCTGGCCGTGCGCGGTCACCACGCCCTTCGGACGGCCCGTCGTGCCCGACGTGAAAATCAGGTCCATCTCGGTGTCGGGGGTCACCCTCGCTTCGCGTGCATGCACCGCCTCGGGCGGCGTGTCCGCGGCGCGCGCGATGAACGCGTCCCAGGTTTCGTCGAGCGCACCGGCCGGCGGGGCATGGTCGAACACGACGATGCGTTCGAGCGCCGCGGGCCGATACGGTTCCAGCATCTCCGGATACGATTCGCCGAGGAACATGCCGCAGCAAAACAGCAGCCGCGCGCCGCTGTCGCCCAGGATGCCGCCGACTTCCCGCCCCCTCAGCCGCGTATTGACCGGCACGAGGGTCGCGCCGACCGTATGGACAGCCAGCGCGGCGACGATCCAGCGCGGCAGATTCGGCGCCCAGATCGCGATCCGGTCGCCCGCCTCGATGCCGTGTGCGATCAGCGCGCGCGCCGCCTCGCGGCGGGCCGCGTCGAGCGCCGCGTAAGTCAGCCGGCCGTGCTCCGATTCGATCGCCGGATGCGCGCCGTGGCGCGCGGCGGCCCGCGCAATCAGCGCGGGCGTCGTCAGGATGTCGTTGTCCATCGTCTCGTGCGTCGCCGCAGGAATGCCGCGCGCGCCCTCGGCGCGCCGCGGCTCAATCGGGAAACACCACGCGCAGCACATCGCTTGCGGGCCGCGCGCAGCAGGCCAGCGTCCAGCCGCCCGCCAGCTCGTCTTCGTCGAGCACCTGATTGCCGTCGAGCGCGACCGCGCCGCGCTCGACCCGGCACATGCACGCGCCGCACTGCCCCTGGCGGCACGAATGGGGCGCCGGCACCCCCTCGCGCAACATCGCCTCGAGCAGCGTTTCGCCAGGCGCGCAGCCGAACGCGAACGACTCGCCGTCGAGCAGCGCCTCGACCGCCGCGCCCGCGCCGTCGCGCGGCGCGGCCGTCGCGCCGGTATCGGCCCGGGCCGACGCATCGGGCAGCGACGCGAAGCGCTCGACGTGCACGCGCGCCCGCGGCAGCCCGTGTCCGAGCATCGCGGCCAGCGCGCTCTCCATGAACAGCGGGGGCCCGCAGATGAACGTCTCCTGCAGGCTGAACGGACGAACCAGCTCCTCGAGATGCCGCTGCTGCGGCACGCCCTGCACGCTGTCGAGCCAGTGGATCACGCGCAGCCGGCCCGGATGACGCTGGGCAAGCCGCTGCAGTGGGTCGCGGAAGATCACCGAGCGCTCGTCGCGGTTCGCGTAGATCAGCGTCAGCATCCCGCGCCCGTGCACGAGCGCCGCCTTCAGAATCGACAGCACGGGCGTGATGCCGCTGCCGGCCGCAAGCAGCAGCAGATCGCCGTCGAGCACGCGCGGCGTGAACACCCCCGCCGGCGGCAGGACGTCGAGCCCGTCGCCCGCGCGCACGCGATCGCACAGCCAGTTCGACGCGCGCCCGCCCCGCACGCGCTTGACCGTGATCTTCAGCGCCGCGTCGACGCCCGGTGCGCTCGACAGCGAATAGCAGCGCGCGACGCCCGGCTCGCCGCACGGCACGTTCAGCGTCAGGAACTGGCCCGGCCGATAAGCGAACGCGTCGCGCGACGCGGCGGGCACCTCGAACACGAACGACCGCGCATCGTCGCTCTCGACGATCACCTCCGCGACGGTCAACCGGTGAAAACGGACCTCGCTCATGGACGGCTCGCCGCCCTTCACGCGGCCGCGCGGCTGACGGGCCCGCCGGGGGCCGTATACACACCATCGAGATAAACGAGCGGATCGACGTCGCCACTCATTCGCACCTCGCGGATCCGCCCGATGAACACCGTATGCGTGCCGTACACGAAGCGGCCGTCCTGCTCGCAGACGAGGCTCGCCTGCGCATCGCGCAGATACGGCACGCCATGCGACGACACCTGCCAGTCGCCGCTGCTGAAACGCGCCTCGCCCTTCAAGCGCCCGCCGCAATCGATCGCGAGGTCTTCATGGCGCGCGGACAGCACGTTCACGCAGAATGCCGCGCCCGCGTCGAGCGGCGGGTGCAGCGACGCGTCGCGATTGACGCAGATCAGCAGCGACGGCGGATCGGTCGACAGCGAATCGACCGCCGTCGCGGACATCGAGTAGCGCCGGCCGTCGTGCGCGCTGCTGATGACCGTGACGGAACGCGCGACGCGCCGCATCGCGAGCAGCATGTCCGCTCGCAGGGGATGGCTGGTGAGATCGGTCATGATCGTGCTCCGTCGAGTTCCGTTGCGGCCGGCCGCTCCGAGCGGCCGCCGGTGTCGGCCGCCTGCGCGGCCAGGTGATCGGCGGCGATCATGCCGAAGGTCATCGCCGGGCCGAGCGTCGAGCCCGCGCCGGGATAGCTCGCGCCCATCACCGATGCGCTCGTGTTGCCGATCGCGTAGAGGCCGTCGATCGGCATGCCGTCGTCGCGCAGCACGCGGGCCTGGGCGTCGGTGACGAGCCCGCCCTTCGTGCCGATGTCGCCCGCATCGAGCCGCACCGCATAGAACGGCGCTTCATCGAGCGGCGCGAGGCACGGATTCGGCTTGACCCGCGGGTCGCCGTAATACGTGTCGAACAGGTTGTCGCCCTTGCCGAAGGCTTCGTCGATGCCGGTCGCGGCAAAGCGGGCCATGTCGCGCAGCGTCTCGCGCAAGCCGGCGGCATCGACGCCGATCCGCTCGGCGAGCGCACCGATCGTGTCGGCCTTCACGAGCACGTCGCGAAACGCTTCGGGAATCCGCGCATCGGGCATCATCGAGGCCGGCATGATCGGCCCGCAGGGGTACTTGCGGCGAAAGCGCGCGTCGAACACCATCCACGCGGGCACGCTCGCGCCCGTCCTCGCGTGGTCGCGATACATCGCCGGCACCAGCTCGGAATACGGCGCCGCCTCGTTGACGAAGCGCCTGCCGCGCCCGTTGACGATCACGCAGCCCGGCAGATTGCGCTCGACGAACAGCGCGCGCGGGTTTTCCTCGCCCGCGACGCCGAGCGTCGGCGCGCCCCATACATGCTCCATCAGCGCGAGCGCCCCCCCGAGCCGATGGCCCTCGGCGATCGCGTCGCCCGTGTTGGCGGGCGGCGTCGCGCTCCAATGCACGCGGGTCGGCTGCGGCAGGTAGCGCTCGCGCATCGGCTGGCTGCGCTCGAAGCCGCCCGCGGCCAGGATCACGCCGCGCCGCGCGACGATCGTCACCGGCCGGCCCGCCCGCTCGACGCGCACGCCCGTCACGCGGCCGTCGGCGTCGAGCAGGTCGCGCATCGGCGTGTCGAGCCAGATCGGCACGCGGCGGTCGAGCAGCGCGCGGCGCAGCCCGCCGATCAGCGCGTTGCCAAGCGTCAGGCGTCGATCGCGCCGCGAGCGGCGTCGCGCCCCGAGGTCGAGCCAGTAGCGGCCGAACTGGCCCAGCGCGAGCGTCATGAACCCCGAGCCGCGCGAGAACAGCACATGCGCTTCCTTCGCCGTCACCGCGACCCGTCCGCCGATCAGCGTGCCGGGTGACGGCGGCCGCAGCCGCTCGAATTCGTCGCCGAGCAGCGCGCCGTCGAACGGCAGCGGATCGAGCGAGCGGTAGCCCGGCATCGCGCCCGGCAGCTTCTGGTAATAGTCCGCATACTTCGGCATCGACTGGTAGCGGACCGGCGTTTCCGCCTCGAGGTAGCGCAGCATCTCGGGCGCGCGGTCGAGGTAGGCGTCGAGCTTGGCGGCGGGCGTCGCGCCGGTCGTGCAGGCGTCGAGATAGCGGCGCGCGGCCGCCCGCGAGTCGGTCGCGCCGAGTTCGTCGATATGGTGGTTGCACGGGATCCACACGCCGCCGCCCGATACCGCCGAGGTGCCGCCGTACAGCCCCGTCTTCTCGATCACGACGACCGAGAGGCCGCGATCGGCCGCGCGGCAGGCCGCGAGCAGCGCCCCCGCGCCGGAGCCGACGATCACGACGTCGAACAGGTTGGGTTGCGCTTGCGCATCGTTCATCGCGGCCTCGTCAGATGAAGAAATCCACGTTCTCGCGGCCGAGCGTCACCGCGCCGAGATTCTGGCCGAAGCGGTCGACGTTGTTCGCGTAGTGCGCGCGGGCCGCGTGCAGGTCGAGGAAGCGGCGCGCCAGCGGATGACGGTGATAGATGCCGTTGCCGCCTGCATAGCGCAGCAGCGCGTTGGCGGCCTGCGCGCAGCGCTCGGCGACCTGCGCGGCCTGATAGCGGAAATGCACGCGACGTTCGATCGAGACCGCCGGACCGCCGCTGACCGACGCCATCAGCTCGGCGAAGTTGCGCTGCAACAGCACCTGCATCTCGTCGATCGCGACGGCGGCATTCGCGCACGCATGCTGCGCGCCCGGATCGTCGGCCGTCTTCGCGCCGCTGTTCGCCGAGACGCGCGTCGCCGCGTCGGCGACGAACGCGTCGAGCGCCCCCTGCAACGCGCCGATGCACGACGTGCCCACCGCCCGCACGAAAATCTGCGCGAACGGCAGCCGGTAAAGCGGCGCGTCGTTGACGGCGAGGCCCGGGCTCGTCGCCATCATCCCGTCGATCGCCTTGTGCGTGCGGTAGGCCGGCACGAATACATCCTCGACCACGATGTCGTGGCTGCCCGTCGCGCGCAAGCCGAGCACGTCCCAGTTCCGCTCGATCCGGTAGTCGGCCTTCGGCAGCAGGAAGGTCCGGTATTCGGGCGGCCCGCCCTCCTTCTCGGACGGCGTCAGCGCGCCGAGAAACACCCATTCGCACCACTCGCTGCCGCTCGAGAACTTCCAGTGGCCGGACAGTCTGAACCCGCCGTCAACGGGCGTCACGCGGCCGACCGGCATGTAGGTCGACGCGATCAGCGTGGCCGGAGCGTCGCCCCAGACCTCCTGTTGCGCGCGCGGATCGAACAGCGCGAGCTGCCAGTTGTGCACGCCGACGACGCCGTACACCCACGCCGTCGACATGCAGCCGCGCGCGAGCCGCATCTGGATGTCGAAGAAGACCTGCGGATCGAGTTCATGGCCGCCGTAGCGCTTCGGTTGCAGCACCTTGAAGAAGCCGGCGGCCTGCAGGTCGGCGATCGTCTCGGCGGATAAGCGCCCCTGTGCTTCGGCCTGCGCGGCGCGGCCGGCCAGCACTGGCGCGAGCACATCGGCGCGCGCGGTCAGCACGGCGGTCAGCGCGTTCGAATCGTTGTCGCGATGCACGGATGTCTCCTGTTGCGGTTGGATCGACGGTCGAGGTTCGACGCCGCCCCGCTCGGGGCGACCCGGCGCGTCACGCGTACGCGCGCTGTTCCTTGCCGGCGAAGAACGGAATCACGTGCGCGCCGATATTGCGGATCGTCTCCATCTGCGCTTCGTGCGGCACCGTGCCCATCTGGCACAGGAACAGCACCTCGTCGACGCCGGCTTCCTGGAGGCGGCCGACGTAGCCGATGCAGTCGTCCACCGTGCCGTAGGCGTGATTCGGGTTCATCAACGCGAGCGCGGGATCGGCGAAGTTCACCACCACCTCCTCCGATGCGAAGCGCGAGCGGATCACCATCTCGCCCGTGTCGGCCCGCACCAGGTCGTCCCCCCAGGTCGCCGGATCGGGGCGCTCGCCGCCCGTGTACCAGTACGCGAGCGACTCCATGAAATAGCGCTGGCCGCGAATGCCGATCTTGCGCGCCTGCTGGCCGTCCGTGAGCACGATGGTCGGGCACAGCGCGGCGAGGTGCCGGGTCGGGCGGAAGCCGACCTGATCTTCCGGGCGGCGGCTCGCCCACGCTTCGCGATAGACCGCGTTCTTCTTCGCGACCTCGTCGGGGCCGCCGAAGCCGAGCACGAGCGCGCCCATGCCGCGCTGGCCCGCGCGCCGCAGCGTGTCCGTGTTGGTGCAGGCGAGATACATCGGCGGATGCGGATCCTGGAACGGCTTCGGGTGGATCGGGCGCTTCGGGATCTTGATGTACGCGCCGTCGTGTTCGATCTCGTCCTGCACGAACATCTTCGGCACGAGGTACATCGATTCGTCGATCATCGGCTGCAGCTGATCCAGCGCGTAGCCGAACGCGCCGGCCTCCTGCTGGCTGCCGCCCTTGCCGACGCCGAAATGCACGCGGCCGCCCGACAGGATGTCGAGCATCGCGACCCGCTCGGCCACCTTGATCGGATGATTCATCGCGGGCGGCAGACACACGACGCCGTGACCGAGACCGATGCGCGTCGTCCGCCCGGCCAGGTACGCGAGGAAGGTTTCCGGCGCGCTCATGTGCGCATAGTGGGTCAACGACGTGTGCTCGACGCACCAGATCGTGTCGAAGCCGACCTGCTCGGCGAGCAGTGCCTGTTCGACCGTCTCCTTGAATACACGATGGTCGCCTTCGCGCGAGGCGTCGGTCGTCTGGGCTTCGTAGATGAGGGAAAACTTCATTGCGTGCGTCTCCAGATAGGATGGGCGGGGCGCGCGGGCCGCCCGCTCGATGCGGACGAATGGGACATTCCACGGATGGGAGTGTCGGCGCGCGGCCCCGGAGCGGCATCGTCTGTTTGGAGTAAGGACGCGCATGCGGAGACAGAGGGCTTTTCCCCTCGTCCGCCTGGATCGTGCGATGGAGCGGACGGTGCGCCAGCATCGATCGGCGGCGTCCGGCGGTCCGCGTCGGACGCGTCGCGGCAATGGAGGCAACGGATGAGGATTTCGATGCTGCTGTATCCGGTCGACGACATCGACACGGCGCTTCCCCTGTTCGTCGACGGGCTGGGCCTGAGCGTGAGGCTTCGCGACGGCGGCCGCTATTGCGCGCTCGACGGCGGCCCGCTCACGATCGCGCTGGTGGCCGGCGCGGAGCGCATCGTCGAGCGCGCGGCCCTGGTGCTGCGCGTCGACGACGGAGACGATCTCGGGCTGGCCGTCGCGCGGATCGTCGAGGCCGGCGCATCGGTGCGCGTGCCCGTGCAGGCAGGGCCGCACGAAACCCGCGCGGTGCTGGAGGATCGCAATGGCGCGCTGCTCGTGATTGCGCAGAAACGCAGCGCTTGAGTGCGGAGGCGCGCGGCCGCCCGCGCGTCATGCCGGACTGCCTGAGACGTGCGAAGGCCGCGCAGGCGCGCCGGACGAGCGAGCCGCGCGGCCGCCCGCGCGACGCATTCGAAGCCCGGCCGCGCCGGCAAGCCCGCGCGCAAGGTTCACGGCCGCCGGCCGCGGCTCACCGCGATCGCATCGATGTGACGCCGGCGAACGCGGTTGCCGGACCGGCCCGGCCATCCCGGAAGCCGCCTCGCCACGCGTGCGGCGATAGCCTACTTGAGCCGCTCGAGTTCGCGCAGGTCGGCCTCGAGCGCGGGCGTCAAGGTCGTACGCAGGTGATCGAGGAACGTCCGGATCTTCGCATCCAGATAACGGCGCGTCGCGTACACCGCGTAGACGCTCAGCGTATGCAGCCGGTAGTTGGGCAGCACGCGGATCAGGCGACCCGCGCGAATGTCGTCGATCGCGCTGTACAACGCGATCGAACCGATGCCGCGCCCGGCGCGCACCGCGACGGCCAGCGCGTCCGGCACGTTCACCTGGAACGGCCCGTTCGGCAGCTCGTACAGCATTTCCTCGCCGTCGCTGCGTTCGAGCCGCCATTCGCCGCCCGGCGAAGCCGGCGTATCGAGACGCAGGCACACGTGCTTCGGCAGATCCTCGGGCGAGGTCGGCGTGCCGTGGCGCGCCAGATACTCGCGCGAGGCGACCAGCACGCTGCAGCTGGTGCCGCAGGTCTGCGCGACGTAGCCGGAGTCGGGCAGCTGCGACGCCGACACGATCGAGACGTCGTAGCCCTCCTCGATCAGGTTCGGCATCCGCTGCGCGAGCGTCAGCTCGACCGAGACGTCGGGATTGTCTTCCTGGTAGCGCACGATCGCCGACACCACGTGGCTTTGCCCAAGCCCCGTCATCGCATGGATGCGCAGCTTCCCGCTCGGCCGCAGCAGCGCGTTGCGCGCCTCGGCATTCGCATAGTCGATCTCGGCCAGGATCGACTTGGCCCGCTCGAAGTAGCGCTGGCCGCTCTCGGTCAAGCCGAGGTGGCGCGTGGTCCGATGCAGCAGGCGGGTCTGCACATGCGCTTCGAGGTTCGAGACCGCGCGCGACACCTGGGCGGTGGTCGCATCGATCTCCTTCGCCACCGCGGTGAAACTGCCGGCTTCGACGACGCGCACGAACAGGCGCATGTTTTCGAGCATGTCCATGAATTAAGCTGAGGAATCAAGTGGGGAAAGCGGCGCGCGCGGCGCGGCAGAGGGATGGAATCGCCGAGCGGATGCCGGGGCCGGGGCGCGGACACGGGCGGAGAATAGGCATCGGGGGCGGCAATTCATCAATTTGTAAAAATCGGTAGGCCGGAATTGTACGCCGATGCGGGCCGGAACGCTCACCGTCAGGCCCCCTCGGCCCGTTTCCTCGCACCGCTTCGGCGCCCGAACAGTGCGCGCTTGAAGGTCGACTCGAACCCGGACGCGGCGAGGTATATCACAATCGCATATAATTCGCGCTTCCTGCGGCTCGTCCGCGCTTCGTCGTCAGCCGACCGTCAGCCTTGTCTCGCTCCCCGTTCGCTCCGCATCGCCTCCCACCCTGGCTCCGCGGCTTCGCGCCGACACCGGTCACCCTCAGCGGGCGCGAACGCCTGCGCTCGTGTGTCGGCGCGTTCGCCGGCATCGCCTGTGTCGGCCTCCTGATGCGCTGGCTGCCCGGCATCCCGAGCAGCGTGCCCCTGCTCGTCGCCCCGATGGGCGCCTCCGCGGTGCTGCTGTTCGCCGTTCCCGCCAGCCCGCTCGCGCAACCCTGGTCGATCATCGGCGGCAACCTGGTCGCGGCGCTGGTGGGCGTCGCTTGCGCGCGCTGGATCGGCGATCCTGTCGCGGCGGCGGCGCTTGCGGTCGCCGTCGCGATCGGCGCGATGTTCGCATTGCGCTGCGTGCATCCGCCGTCCGGCGCGGTCGCGCTGACCGCCGTCCTGGGCGGCCCCGCGGTGCACGCGCTCGGCTTTCGCTTCGTGCTCGAACCGATCGCGTTGCAGTCGGCCGTGCTGCTGTGCGCGGCGCTCCTCTATCACGCGCTCACCGGCCATCGCTATCCTCATGCCGCGGCGGCATCCCGCCCCGCCCCGGCAGGCGCCGCGTTCACCCGGGCCGACCTCCATGCGGTCCTGCAACGCCGCACCGAGTGGATCGACGCCGCCCCCGACGATTTGGAGGCGCTGCTGCGGGACGTCGAACTGCAGGCGTATGCCCGCACGTTCAGCCAACTGTCGTGCGCCGACATCATGTCGCGCCCCGCGCTCGGCATCGCCGCCGACACGTCCGCGGCCGCCGCGCTGAAGCTGTTGAACCGGCATCGCATCAAGGCGCTGCCGGTGCTCGATGCCGCTCGCCGGGTAATCGGGATCGTGACGCGCGCCGATCTGTCGAGGTCCGCTGCGTTCGGCGCATCCGGCACGCCGCCGGGTCGGCCCCGCGCGGACAAACGGGCCGCGCCGGCCGCTCGCGACGTCATGAGCCGTCCCGTGCGAACCATGCCGCTCACCACGCCGATCGCCGAACTCGTGCCGCTGTTCGCGGATCAGGGCCACCATCACATTCCGATCGTGGACACCGAGCAGCGCCTCGCGGGCATCGTGACCCCGGCCGATCTGATTACCGGCCTGTACCGCCAGGCGCAGCTCAGGCCCGCCGCCTGAAACGCGGGCACGAAAGCGCTCGGCTGCCGGTTGGTATTTTTAATTTCCCACCGGGTATCCGGACCAACCGCCGCGCTGTGATTGCGCCGCTCAGGGATCCAGCACACCGCCCGACCACCCTGCCGACACGCGTGCGCCCGTCAGCTTCGCCACGACGTCGCCCTGCGCGACCAGCCGTTCCCGGCTACGCGTGACGATGCGCCCTGCCTGAGGCGCGATCAGCACGTGCTCGCTGCCGGGCACGCCCGGATGCGCGACGATGCGCGCGATGCGCTCGCCGGCATCGACTGTCGCGCCCAGCGCGCGTTCATGGACGAGCACGCCCGAGGCGGGCGCGAGCACGGTCTCCATGTGCGCGATCGGCACTGCCTCGCCCCGCCAGTCGCCGGCGTCGGACAGCCCGGCGATCACGCCGCGCCCGCGCAGGAACGCCAGAAGGCCGTCGGCATCGCGCTCCGCGAGCGCGTCGGATACGTCGGACTGGCCGCGCAGCTCGACCGTGGCGACGAGCCGGTCGCGCATCCCGCCCTCGCGCGCCCAGTGCGCGGCGACCGCTCCTTCGAACGCGCCGTCGTCGTCCCGGTCCCACAGGATCGCGATCTCAGCCCCGAGCGACGCCGCGAGATCGCGGCCGGCCGGCCACAGGCTGCGATGCAGGTAGACGTAGGGCAACGCTTCCGAATCGGTATGGAGGTCGAGCACGATGTCTGCGTCGCACGCCGCGCCGAGCAGCACGCGCTGCCACGCGGCGAATGTCGTTGCCGGCCGCCGCGACGCGGCCGATTCGTGGAAATGCCGGTTGAAGTTGCGATGCGTCGCGTCGTGGAAGCGGCCGAGCAGGCGCCCCTGCCGGAACTGCGCGAGCCCGAGCGGGTTGGCCTGCGGCACCACCGTCACCGTACCGCGCAGCACGCCGCGATCGTGCGCCGCCCTCAGCTGCGGCAGCAGCCGGTGCAGCACGAGCATCCCCGCGATCTCATCCGCATGCACGCCGGCCTGCAAATGCACGCGCGGCCCGTCGCCGCCCCTCAGGCGCCATGCGCGGATCGCGAGCGGCTGCCCCGCATCGCCTGGCACCTGCCACGTCAACGTTTCGACCATCGTGCTTCGCGCGTCCAGTCCGGCGCCGCCGCTCAGCGCCGCGCGCGGACGTCGAGGCTCGCGACGAATGCCGCGACGCGATCGCACGCGTCGGCCAATTGCGCCTCGTCGACGACGAAACCGAACCGGACGAAGCCCGAGGCCGCTTCGCCGAACGCGCTCGCGTCGAGCAGCGCGACCTGCTTCGCGCGGAACAACTGCCACGTGAACGCGTGCGCGTCGAGCCCCGTGCCGCGCACGTCGACCATCGCGAACATCCCCGCCTCCGGCACCAGGCAGCGCAGGCCGGGCACATCGCCCAGGCGGCCGCATACGAGGTCGCGGCGGCGGCGATAGCACGCCCGCATGTCCGCGACGATCGCGGCCTTGTTGTCGAGCGCCGTGATCGCCGCCTGCTGGATGAAGCCCGGCAGCCCGTACAGCATGCACAACGCGAGCCGCTCCGCGTGATCGATCAGTTCGGTCGGCCCGATCGCCCAGCCGACCCGCCAGCCCGGCATCGCATGCGACTTCGACAGGCTGCCGATCGTCACCGTGCGCGCGGCCATGCCGGGCAGCGATGCGATGCTGATCATCTCGCGCTCGAACGTCAGCTCGCCGTACACTTCGTCCGAGACGACCCATAGATCGTGCTCGCACGCGATGCGCGCGATCCGCTGCAGGTCGTCGCGCGTCATCACGACGCCGGTCGGATTGCACGGCGTCGCGAAGAAAATCGCCTTCGTGCGCGGCGTCACGGCGGCTTCCAGCGCATCACCGTCGAGCCTGAAGCCGGCCGACGCGTCGACCGGCACCGGCACGAGCGTCGCGCCCGATGCGCGCACGCTCGCCTCGTAGGTCAGATACATCGGCTCGGGCACGATCACCTCGTCGCCGGCCTCGCACAGGCACATCGACATGGCGAACAGCGCGTTCTGCGCGCCGGCCGTCACGATCACCTGCTCCGGGCCGACCGTCTGGCCCGCCGCCTTCACGTGCTCGCGCGCGATCGCCGCGCGCAGTTCGGCGCGGCCGCGCACTTCGCTGTAGTGCGTATCGCCGCCGCGCAGCGCGGCCACCGCGCGCTCGACGATCACGTCGGGCGTCGGGAAATCCGGGTCGCCGACGCTCAGCACGATCGCCGGCTCGCCGGCCGCCAGCGCCTTCTGCGCCGCGTAGTGGATGTCCCAGGCCGTCGTGCGCCTGCCCTGCAGGCGGTCGACCCGCGCCGAATAGTTCATGCGTCCTCCTTCGAGCGGGGCCGCCCGGCCGCCGCCTGGTTCATGTCTTCGCGTCCTTGCCTCAGCGCGGCATGCGCGCGGGCACGCGCCGCTCGAGCCGCCCGAACGCACGCTCGATCACGAATGCGAGCGCCACGTAGATCACCGCGATCGTGAGCAGCGGCTCGTAGGTCCGCAAGGTTTGCGCGCGGATGTAGTTCGCGGCGCCGAGTACGTCCATCACCGCGACGGTCGACGCGAGCGCCGTCGATTTCAGCAGCATCACGGTCTCGCCGGCCAGCGTCGGCAGCAGGATCTGGATCGCGCGCGGCAGCCACACGCGCCGCGCGATCATCGATGGCCGCATCCCCATCGCGCGCGCGGCCTCGATCTCGCCCTTCGGCACGCCGCGCAAACCCGCGCGCAGCACTTCGCCGACATACGCGCCGACGCTGATCACGAGCGCGGCCGCGACATACCAGAAGCCGTCCCGCAGGAACGGCCACAGCACGCTGTCGCGCAGCGCGGGCCAGCCCGCGAACAACGAACCGAGCCCGTAGTAGATCAGGTAGATCTGCACGAGCAGCGGCGTCCCGCGAATCAGCTCGGTGAAGCCCTTGCTGAGCCGCGCGACGACGGGATTCGGCGACAGCCGCGCGAACGCGACCGCAATCGCGAGCCCGAAGCCGAACACGGCCGAGATGACGAGCAGCTCGACGGTGGTCAGCACGCCGAGCAACAGCAGCGACGCATACGATGACACTACGCTCAGATCCATGATCTTGGCCCGAATCGATGAAGGGAAGCGGCGCGGCTCAGGACGCGGGCATCCAGCGGCCGAAGCGGCGCTCGATTTCGCGAAACAGCACGCCGGACAGCGATGTGATCACGAAGTACACGGCCGCGACCACCAGGTAGTAGTGCAGATACTCGCGCGTCGATCCGGCCGCCTGCTTCGCTGTGTAAAGCAGCTCGTTGTAGCCGACCACGCTGACCAGCGCGCTGTCCTTCACGAGGATCAGCCACAGGTTCGCGAAGCCCGCGAGCGCGTACGGCGCCATCGCCGGCAGCGTCACGCGCCGGAACACGAGGGCCGGCGGCGCGCCGAACGCGCGGCCGGCCTCGATCTGGCCGTACGGGATCGCGAGGATCGCGCCGCGGATGATCTCCGCCGCATACGCGCCCTGCACGATGCCCAGCACGATCACGGCGGCCGCGAAGCCGTTGACCGAGACGGAGCCGCCGCCGAGCGCCGTCAGCGCGAGATTGATCGCGTCGGTCCCCGCGTAATAGAGCAGCAGGATCAGCAGCAGCTCGGGCACCGCGCGGCACAGCGTCGTGTAGCCCTGCGCAATCCGTTCGAGCGCGCGCACGCCGGACAGCTTCGCCGCCGCGCCCAGCAGCCCGAGCACGATGCCGACGATGAATGCGCCGACTGAAATCTGCAGCGTCACGCCTGCGCCCCGCAACAGCGCGACGCCCCAGCCGTCCGGGTCCATGCCGAGATCGCTCACCCATCCCCAACCGTCCATGCCGCCTCCTCGTTCGTGCGCCGCGTGCGCGTCAGTGCGGCCAGAGATCGATCGGGAAGTACTTCTTCGAGATCTGCGCGTACTTCCCCGACGCATGCAACTGGTCGAGCGCCTGATCCATCTGCCGCTTGAGCGGCGCATCGGCCTTGCGCAGGCCCGCGCCCACGCCGCTGCCGAAGATCGCGGGATCCATCTTCACGCTGCCGGGGCCCTTCAGCTCGAACGCCGAGCCGTCCTTCGTCTTGAGGAAATCGAGGATGCCGAGCCGGTCGAGATACGTCGCGTCGATCCGGCCCGCCACGAGATCCGCGTTGCAGTCGTCCTGCGTGTTGTAGAGCCGCACCGCCGCGGCATTGCCGTACGCCTGCTTGATGAATTCGGCGTTCGCGGTCGAGCCCTGCACGCCGATCACCTTGCCTTTCAGGCCGTCGGGCGTCAGCGTGAGCTTCGTGCCCTTCTGCGCGACGAAGGTGCCCGGCGTCTCGTAATACGGCCGCGAGAACGCAATCACCTTCTCGCGCTCGGGCGTGATCGACATCGAGTTGAAGATCACATCGATCTTGTCGCTGAGCAGCGCCGGGATGATGCCGTCCCACGCCACCTCCTTGATCTCGCATTTGGCCTTCATCTGGTCGCACAACGCGCGGATCAGGTCGGCCTCGAAGCCGCTCCACTGACCGGTCGGGCTTTTCATCAGGAACGGCGGATAAGGTTCGGCGGCGACGCCGAAGCGCAACACGCCGGATGCCGCGTGGGCGGAACCGAGCGGGGTCAATGTCGCGAGGGCGAAACCGGCGAGGCACAGCAAACTGCGGACGACACGTTTCATGGTCGAACTCCTTCGGGGGAACAGTACGGATCGATCAGGTCGGCTGTGCGGGCCACACCCGTGGCTCAGTGGCGTTGCCGGTGCGCGTTGACGAACTGGCGACAACGTTCGCTCTGCGGCGTGTCGAAGATCTCGGCCGGCGTGCCGCTCTCCTCGACCCGGCCGTCGTGCAGAAACAGCACCTTGCTCGATACGTCGCGTGCGAACGCCATCTCATGCGTGACGAGGATCATCGTGCGACCTTCGCAGGCAAGATCGCGGATCACCTTCAGCACTTCGCCGACGCGCTCCGGATCGAGCGCGGACGTCGGTTCGTCGAACAACATGACGGTCGGACGCATCGCGAGCGCGCGCGCGATCGCGACGCGCTGCTGCTGTCCGCCGGACAGAAAGGCCGGATAGACGTTGCGCTTGTCGGCGAGGCCGACGCGTTCGAGCAGTTGCTCGGCACGCGCGACGGCATCGGCGCGCGCTTCGCGCAGCACATGCACGGGCATCTCGATCACGTTTTCGAGCACCGTGCGGTGCGCCCACAGATTGAAGCTCTGGAAGACCATGCCGAGCCGCGTGCGGACCCGCTCGACCTGGCGGGGATCCGCGGGCGTCATGCGCCCCTTGCGATCGAGCTTCAACCCGATCTCCTCGCCGTCGACGACGATCCGCCCTTGCGTCGGCGTTTCAAGGAGGTTGATGCAGCGGAGCAGCGTGCTTTTGCCCGATCCGCTTGCGCCGATCAGCGAGATCACCTCGCCCTCCCGCGCGCTCAACGACACGCCCTTCAATATTTCCAGCTCGCCGAACCGCTTGTGCAGGCCGCTCACCTGCACACGCGCCTCGACGGTCGACTTCACACTCTCCACCCGCGCCAACATGCTGTCTCCTGTGTCGAACTCTCGCGCCCGTTCCATGTGAAATTGCGGCGTTTCATTGAATGGCCGACCAACCTCATGCGGGTTCGAGCATAGGCCCTGTTGAACAGATTTTCAACAGTTTTCAAAAAACCCGGAACGAGGGTTTTCGCGGGTCTGCCATGGGCCGACCCATTGCAATTGAACAAACGTCCGACACTCCCCTATAATCTGTGCCAGGACGATTTCGTAAGGTCACTCCATGAGAAAAACACCTGACACGGTGCCGGTTCCGACCCACAGCCGCGGCATCCGGGAAACGCCCGCGGTGCGCCAGCAGTCGATCATCGATGCAACGATGCGCTGCATCGCGCGCTACAGCTATTCCGAAACCACGATCGACCGCATCTGCGCGGAAGCGAAGGTGTCGCGCGGGCTGATCAACCATCATTTCCAGTCGAAAGACGAACTGATGGCGCAGACCTACAAGCGGCTGGCAGCCGACCTGCTCGACGTGTCCCGCGCGGCCGCCGCGAACGCGGCCGGCCCAGAGGAAAAGCTCGACGCGATCATCCGCGTATGCTTTGCCGCGCCCGTGTTCGCGCCGAAGAACGTGAAGGTCTGGCTCGGCTTCTGGAGCGTCGCGCATAGCGACCCCGTGATCCGCAAGGCGCACAAGGAGTTGTACAGCAGCTACCGGCAAGCGCTGAAGAAGCTGTTCGAGCAGATCGCCGAAGGCCGCGGCGGCAGCGTCGACAGCGATCTCGCGGCGCTGACGCTCACCGCCGTGATCGACGGCTTCTGGCTGGAACTCGCGCGCGACCCGACGTCGTTTTCCGCCGACGAAGCGCTGACGAGCTGCCTGCGCGTCGTCGATACGTTCCTGCCGCCGCCGAAAACGGCGCGCAAGCGCGCGTGACGCGCCGCGGGCGCCGGTAACGCCCGACGGCGTCACCCCGCGCATGCCCGCGCGAAGCGAGAATGTTCGCGCCATCAGGCCGCGCGGATCTCGATCAGGTACGGCGCGCCGTGACCGGCTGCTTCGCGCAGCGCATCCGCCAGCGGCGCGCCCTCGTCGATCCGTTGCGCGCCCCAGCCATACGCCCGCGCGATCGCGACGAAATCGGGCGTATGCAGATCGACGCCGACCGGCTCGACGCCGCCGTCGACCATCGCCCGCTTGATTTCCCCATACCCGCCGTTGTTCAGCAGCACGACGATCACGCGCGCACCATGCTGCACCGCCGTACCGAGTTCCGCCAGCGTGTACTGGAAGCCGCCGTCGCCGGCCATGCAGACCACGGGCCGCGACAGGTCGCCGAGGCTCGCGCCGACGGCGGCCGGCAGCCCGTAGCCGAGCGAGCCGAACCCCACCGATGCATTGAACCAGCTGCGCGGCCGCGGCGCCGCGAAGCCGACGTTGCCCGCATAGACGATGCGGGTCGAATCGCCGACGATCGCCGCGTCGGGCAGCGCATCGCGCACGCTGTCGAGCAACACGAGGTCGCGCAGCATCTCGTCGTTCAGTTCGCGGCATGCCGCCGCGCGGCACATCGCGGCGCGCGCGGCGCCGTCTTGGAGCTCGCCGCGCGGCTGCCCGGCATCGGCCGGCCACACGCGCCGCAGCGCGCGCAGCGTCTCGCCGACATCGCCGAGCAGCGGCAGCGCCGATGTTGCGCCGCGGCACAGTTGCTGCGGATCGATGTCGATCCGAACCAGCGGCGCGGGCATCCTGAAGCTGCGCGTCGCATACAGGTCGTAATCGGTCGGCCCCAGCTCGGTGCCCAGCGCGACGATCAGATCGCTGTCGCCCATCAGCGCGCGCACGGCATCGCTCGACGCCGACCATGCAATCCCGAGCGGATGCGCGTGCGGCAATACTCCCCGGCCATTGATCGTCATCACGACCGGCGCCGCGAGCGTCTCGGCGAGCCAGCGCACGTCGGCGGCGGCATCGAGCGCGCCGCCTCCCGCAAGGATCAGCGGCGCGCGCGCCGCGACCGCGCGCGCGCGCAAGGCATCGACGCCGTCGGCCGATGCGGGGCCCGCCGCGATGCGAGGCGGCACGGCCGGCCGCGGCGGCAGCGCTTCGGCCGACGCGGCGAGCACGTCGAGCGGGATCGCGATGTGCACGGGCCGAGGCCGCCCCCCGGAAAACACCGCGAATGCGCGCGCGATCGCCTGCGGCAGCGCATCGGCGCGCGGCACCGTGTAGCTGAACGCCGCGACGTTGCCCGCGAATGCTTGCTGGTCGGGCAGCTCGTGCAGGTGGCCGTTGCCGGAACCGATGTCGCCCGATGCGTTGACGCTCGAGATCACCAGCATCGGGATCGAGTCGGCGTAGGCCTGCGCCATCGACGTCGCGATGTTCGTCATGCCCGGCCCGGTAATCACAAAGCACACGCCGGGCTTGCCGGTCGCGCGCGCGTAGCCGTCCGCCATGAAACCGAGGCCCTGCTCGTGGCGCGCGCTCACGTGACGCAGCGCGCTGCCGGCGAGGCCGCGGTACAGCTCGATCGTATGCACGCCAGGAATGCCGAACACGGTGTCGACGCCATAGGCGGCCAACAGCTCGACGAGATACATGCCTACCGTTTTCATGGGTGTCGTTCCTTCCATCAGAAAAAGTTGCCTGCGCGCCACGGCGCAGACGTCAGTGCGCGAGTCCCGGCAGCAGTTCGCGGATCCCCTGCGCGAGCATCTGGAATGCGATCGCGGTCAGCACGATGCCCGACAGCCGCTCGACGAGCGCCCTGCCGATCTCGCCGAGCCGGCGGCACCACGACGCCGAGCACGCATACGTGAGGCCGATCACGCCCGCATGCAGCACGCACGCGGCGCTCAGCACGCACAGATCGGCCAGCGTATGAAAGCGCGTCGCGGTCGTGATCACGAGCGAGATCGCCGCGCTGCCGATCGACAGCGGAAAGATCAGCGGCACCGCGACGAAGTTGCGCCATTGCGCGTATTCGAGCTTGCCCGCGCCGCCGCTGCGCTCGTCGTTGGCCGTGCCGCGCATCATCGGGATCGACCACAGGCACAGCACGAGGCCGCCCGTCAGCGTCAGCGCGCCGAGCGTCAAGCCGAGCATGCGCAGCAGGAACGGGCCGCCCCACACGGCGCCGACCATCGACACGGCGATCCACGCGAACAGCCGGCGCGCGATCTGCCGCTGCGTCGCGTCCGGGAAATGTCCCGTCACCGCCGCGTACATCGGGATCGCGACGGGCGGACAGAACAGCGTCAACAGGCCCGTCAGGAACAGCAACACGTCGCTCGACGTCAAGGTCATCGCACGCACTCACATGCGGAGGGGGTCGGGAAACAGCCCGGTTGTTCATTCCTGCGCGGCGGCCTGCGCGCGCGGCCGCATGTCACCGTCGAAATCGTCGAGCGTCGGAAACGGCATCGGCGCGAGTCCGTCGAGCCCCGCCAGATAGTCGCCGTACCGCGCCAGCACGGCCGCGCGGTCGGCGTCGCCGATGTACGGCACGTGATAGCCGACGAACGACGGCAGCACGTCGAAGCCCGCGTACCCGAGCGTGCCGCGCAGGACGTGGCGCAGCATCAGATCCATTTCGCCGTGCACGCCGTCCGCGCCGAACATATGGTCGCGCCCGCCGCAGGTGTACGCGAGCAGCGCGCGCTTGCCGCGCATCCCGCCGCGATCGTAGAAACGCACGCCGCCGTACACCTTCCCCGATACGAGCACGCGATCCATCCAGCCTTTCATGATCGCGGGCACCGAGCACCAGAACAGCGGAAAGCTCAGGATCAGCAGGTCGCACGCGACCAGTTTGTCGAGCTCCGCCGCGATGTCGGGCGCGATCGTGCGCGCCGCGACGTTCTCACGCTGCTCCAGCGCATAGACAAGGTAGTCGGGATTCCTCCGCACGTCGAAATCGGCCGCGCTCGCGACCGGGTTCCACTGCATCGCGTACAGATCGGACACCGTGACGGCGTGGCCCTGCGCTTCGAGCGTCTGCACCGCGCGGCGCAACATCGACGTCGTGAACGACTGCGGTTCGGGATGGGCGTGAACGATCAGGACATTCATGGTGCGCTTCGTCTCCACTATGAGGCATAACTGACATCGAATTGAATCAGACAGATCCGGCCGCGCGCTTGCGCAACAGCGACACAACGATCGCGGCGCAGGTCGCCGCGAGCAACAGCGTGGACACCGACGCGATCGCCGGATCGACGTTTTCACGCATCCCGTCCCACATGCGGCGCGGCATCGTGTATACGCTCCGGCTCGAAATGAACAGCGTGACGACAAGCTCGTCCCACGACAGGATGAACGCGAACACGGCGGCCGACATCACGCCCGGCCGGATCGACGGCAGGATCACGTAGCGCAGCGTCTGCGCGAGGCTCGCGCCGAGGCTGCGCGACGCCTGTTCGATCCGCAGGCCGAGCGTCGCGAGCGACGCCGATACCGCGACGACCACGTAAGGCACCGACAGCACGACGTGCGACAGGATCACGGCCGGATAGCTGTCGAGCATCCCGAACTCGCCCCACAGCCGGTAGAACGCGAGCGCCGACACGATCGGCGGCACGATCAGCGGAAACAGGATGACGCCGCGCACGAGTTCGCCGCGCCGCGACGCGATCTTCCACAGACCGATCGCGCACAGCGTGCCGAGCGTCACCGAGAGCGCGGACGACACCAGCGCGATCATGCCGCTCTGCAGGAAGCTCGACGCCCAGGCGGCGTCGTCGAACAGCACGCGGTAGTGCCGGAGCGACAGCGCGCCGTCCGGCATCGACAGGTAGTCGTTCGGCGTCAGCGACACGGGCACCGACACGAGCAGCGGCAGCAGCAGGAACAGGATCACGCTCCACGCGAGCCCGATCACCAGCGCGCGCCCGGCCGTCAGTCTGGTCTTCATCCTTGTTTCCTCCATCGGGTTCAGCGCGCGCCGAACAGCTCGCGCAGGTCGACGAAACGCGCCAGCAGCGCGAGCGCGGCCAGGATCGACGCCAGCAGCAGCGATGCAAGCGCCGCCCCGCTGCCCCAGTTCATGAGTTGCAGGATCTGCGTGCTGATGTACTCGGCGATCATCACGGTGCGGCCGCCGCCGAGGATCACCGGCGTCACGTAGAAACCAAGCGAGAAGATGAACACGAGGATCGCCGCGCCGACGATGCCCGGGCGGGTCTGCGGGAAATACACCTTGCGGAACGTGACGAACGCGCCCGCGCCAAGCCCCTGCGACGCCCGCACGAGTTGCGGATCGAGGCCCTTCATGTTCGCGTACAGCGGCAGCACCGCATACGGGATCATGAAATGGATCATCCCGATCACGACGCCGACCTCGTTGCGCATCAGCGGCAGCGGCGAATCGATCAGCCCGATGCGCATCAGCAGCGTGTTGACGAGCCCCTGCTCGCCGAGCAGGAACAGCCACGAGAACGCACGCACCAGCACCGATGCCCAGAACGGCACGAGCAGCCCGAACAGCAGCGCGGTGCGCTGGCGCGGGCCGACGTGCGCCATCGCATAGGCGAGCGCATAGCCGAACCCGACCGCGCACACGGTCGTGATCGCGCAGACGCGCAGCGTGGTCCACAGCACGCGGTGCACGCCACGGTTTTCGAGCAGCCGCGCATAGTTGTGCAGCCCGGCTTCCGGCACGGCGATGCCGAGCCACAGCACGCGTACCAGCGGGTAGACATACAGCACGATCAACACCGCGAGCAGCGGTGCGACGAGCAGCCAGTAGCGGTCGGCTTTCGCTCGACCGAGCGGGAGGACGGCGCCCGCGGCGGGAGAAGTCAGGGTAGTCATGGCGTCATGCTCGCAAAGGGGCCGTTCAGGACGACATCAGGTCGGTGTACTGCGCGAGCGTCGCCTCGTAGTGCTGCGCCCACCATGCCGGATCCACCTTGCACTGCTTCGCCCAGTTCCCGGGCGTGCCGGGATTGTCGGCGCGCAGCGCCGCCGGCACCGCGGCCGTCGCGGCAGGCGTCACGGGCCCGTTGCCGAGCATCGACAGCAGGCTCACCTGAGGTTCGACGCCCTGCGCAAACTTGATGAACCGCCACACGGCATCGCCCGACGGGTTGTTCTTCGGCACGCCCCACACGTCGCACGACGCGAGCCCCTGCTCCCACGTATAACGGAACCGCCCGCCCGTTTCGCGCTGGATCACGTTCGCGCGCGTATGCCAGATGCACGCCATGCTCACTTCGCCGCTGCGCAGCAGCTGCAGGCTGTCCGCGCCCGAATCCCACAGCAGCACGTTCGAGCGCAACGCCTTCAACTGCTTCATCGCGCGCGGCACGTCGAGCGGATAAACCTTGTCCTTGTCGACGCCATCGGCCATCAGCGCGGCTTCGAGCGCGCCGCCCATCCACTTCCACAGCCCGCGCTTGCCCGGAAACCTGCCGACGTTCCAGAAGTCGGCCCAGTTCTTCGGCGGATTCGCGCCGAACTTGCGCGCGTCGTACGCGAGCACATAGCTCAGCAGGTAGGCCGGCGCGCCGAAATCCGACGCGAGCCCCGGCAGCGCGTCGCGGCCGACCACCGAATAATCGATCGGCCGCAGGAAACCCTGCCGGCCGAGCTTGATCGCCTCGAATGCGTCGAGATCCATCACGTCCCAGATCACGTTCCTGTTCTCGACCATCGCCTTGATCCTGCCGTCCTCCGGCGACGAGTCGTAACCCATCTTGATCCCGCTCGCCTTCGAGAACGGGTCCATGAACGCCGAACGGAACGCCATGCGCGCTTCCCCGCCCCACGCGCTCAGCACGATTTCCTTCGGGGCGGCCGCGTGCGCATCCTTCGCACCGAGCGACAGCAGGGTCGGCGCGATGCCCGCGGCCGCGCACAGCCGCAGGAACTCGCGGCGGCGCCGCGACGCGACGGGGCCCAGGTCGCGCGCTTGATCGATCAGGTCTTGCAGGTATCCGTTTGTCATGGTGTCTCCTCCTGGCTGGGCGGCGCCCGCATGCGTCTCGTTGTTTCCGGGCGCCCGTGAATCGGCCGGCGACGACGGCGCTGGCCGCGTCGTTCAGCGCGTCAGTCGCGCGCGATCCTGCACGTCGCGTCGCGCTCCCACCGCACGAACACGTCCATCCCTGTATGCGGCGACGCGAGCCCGCGCCACGCGGGCACGTCGGCCGTCACGCAGCCGAGCGCCGCGGTGTCGATCTCAAAGCGGTACGACGAACCGAAGTAGCTCCAATGACGGATGCGGCCGGCCACTTCGTTGTGCACGCCGCCGCGCGACGTGGCGGATACCTCGACCTTCTCCGGCCGCAGCGCGAACAGCAGCGTCTCGTCCGCGCGCGCGCCACATGCCGGCGCGACGAAGCGTGCGGCGCCGACGCGATAGTGCGTGGCATCCGCGTCGCCGCCGAGCGCCACGCCTTCGATGAAGTTGCTCTTGCCGAGGAAATCGGCGACGAAACGGTTCGCCGGTTGCTCATAGAGCGTGCCGGGCGAGCCGATCTGTTCGAGCCGCCCGTCGCGCATGATCGCGATCCGGTCGGACATCGACAGCGCCTCCTCCTGATCGTGCGTGACGAACAGGAAGGTTGCGCCGAGCCGTTCGTGCAGCGCCTTCAGTTCGACCTGCACTTCGCCGCGCAGCTTCCGGTCGAGCGCGCCGAGCGGCTCGTCGAGCAGCACCAGATCGGGATCGAACACCAGCGCGCGGGCGATCGCGACGCGCTGCTGCTGGCCGCCCGACAGCTGGCGCGGCAGCCGGCCGGCGAGATGGCCGAGCCGCACCAGATCGAGCGCGGCCTTCACTCGCCGCACCGCGTCGGGCCCTTTCTGCCTGCGCACCATCAGCGGATACGCGACGTTCTGCTCGACCGTCATGTGGGGAAACAGCGCGTAGCCCTGGAACACCATCCCGAAATTGCGCTTCTCGGGCGGCAGCGCCACGATGCTGCGGCCGCCGACGCGCAGGTCGCCGGTGGTCGGATGCTCGAAGCCCGCGACGATCGTCAGCAGCGTCGTCTTGCCCGACCCCGACGGACCGAGGATCGTCAGGAACTCGCCGCGCGGGACGTCGATCGTGGTTTCCCCGAGCGCCTGCACGCTGCCGTAGCGCTTCGATACGCGTTCGATCTGCAACCCCGCGCCGCTTGCCGCGCGCCCCGCCGCTTGCGCGCGAAGCGCCTGCGCGCCGGGCCGTCGTTCCTGCAAACCGGCAGACGTCGCCTCAATCACCGTGGTCATCGCGTGTCTCCTGGCCGACTCATAATTGGGTTGAACGTTCATTTAACAAAACTTATACTATGCCGAAATACGGTCCGCAAGTAGCGACGACCCTGCCGGCTCCGCTTCACCCCCGACACAAAACATCCAGGAGACAGTGACCAGCATGAACGTTGAGGACATCCAAATCGAACGGCACGGCGGCGTCGTGACCCTTCGCCTGAACCGGGCCGCGAAGCGCAATTCGCTCGCCCGTCCGCATCTCGACTTCCTGCGCGAGACGCTCGGCGCGCTCGCGGCCGATCCGGCCGTGCGCTGCCTCGTGCTGACCGGCTCCGGCAGCGCGTTCTGCGCGGGCGCCGACGTCGACGAGTGGGCCGAAGCCGAGCGCAACGGCGAGCTCGACACCTACGGGTGGACCGAGCGCGCGCACCGCTTCGTGCAGGTGCTGGCCGCGTTCCCGCGCCCCACCGTCGCGGCGCTGAACGGTTCGACGGTCGGCGCGGGCGCCGACATCGGCTTCGCGTGCGACTTCCGCATCGCGAGCACGGCCGCCGCGCTGCGCTGCGGGTATACCGGCATGGGCTACAGCCCCGACATGGGCGGAAGCTGGTTCCTGCCGCGCATCGCACGGCCCGACGTCGTGCGCCGCTTCATCTTCCTGAACGAACGCTGGGCCGCACATGATGCGCTGGCGGCGGGGCTCGTATCCGAAGTCGTCGACGACGCGCATTTCGCGCAACATGTCGCCGCCTTCGCCGAGCGCCTCGCGCAAGGGCCGAGCGTCGCCTTCGAACAGACGAAGGCACTGCTCGCGCGGTCGCTCATGCAGCCGCTTGCCGAGCAGCTGCGCGCCGAACTCGCCGCCGGCGTCGCCTGCGGGCACAGCGAAGACGGACAGGAAGCCCTGCGCGCGTCGGTCGAGGGCCGCGCACCCCATTTTTCAGGGAGATGATTCATGGATTTTTCGCTGACCCAAGAGCAGGAAATGCTGGTGTCGACGCTGCGTCAGTTCGTCGAAAAGGAACTGCAGCCCCATGAATTCGCGGTCGACCGCGCGGACGACGTACCGCCCGAGCTGGCCGATTCGATCCGCCGCAAGGCGATCGAACTCGGCTTCTACGCGTTCAACATGCCCGAGAGCGTCGGCGGCGCGGGCCTCGACTACGTGACGCAGGCGCTCGTCGAGCGCGAGCTCGGCCGCACGAGCTGGGCGCTGCATGTGTTCGTCGCGCGGCCGAGCAAGATCCTGATGGCCTGCCGGGGCGAACAGATCGAGCGTTACCTGAAGCCGAGCGTGCGCGGCGAGCGCGTCGACTGCTTCGCGCTGACCGAGCCCGGCGCCGGCTCCGACGCGATGGGCATCCGCACGCGCGCTGTGCGCGACGGCGACGACTACGTGATCAACGGCAGCAAGCACTTCATCAGCCACGCGGACACGGCCGATTTCGTGATCCTGTTCGCCGTCACCGGCACGGAGGAAGTGCGCGGCCACCCGCGCAAGCGCGTGACCTGCTTCCTGATCGACAAGGACACGCCGGGCATGACCGTGCGGCGCGGCCCGCATTGCACGAGCCTGCGCGGCTACCACCAGTCGGAGATCTTCTTCACCGACTGCCGCGTCAGCGCCGCACAGATCCTCGGTGACGAGCATCGCGGCTTCGAGCTTGCAAACGAATGGCTGACGGCCGGCCGCGTGATGGTTGCCGCGAACAACGTCGGGCGCGCGCAGCGCGCGTTCGAGATGGCCGCCGAATGGGCCGCGACGCGCCAGCAGTTCGGCAAGCGCATCGGCGAATTCCAGGGCACGTCGTTCAAGCTCGCGGACATGCAGGCCGAGATCCGCGCGGCCGAGCTCGTCACGCTCTACACCGCGCAAAAGCTCGACCAGGGCACGATGACCGACGGCGACGCCGCGCTCGCGAAGCTGCTGGCAACCGAGACGCTCGGCCGCGTGACCGATCACGCGGTGCAGATCTACGGCGGCATGGGGCTGATGGACGAGCTGCCGATCGAGCGCTTCTGGCGCGATGCGCGCATCGAGCGCATCTGGGAAGGCACGTCCGAGATCCAGCGGCACATCCTGTCCAAGGAAATCCTCCGACGCTACAGCTGACGCGGAACGTCGCGCCCGCCGCCGGCCCGCGCGCGTTCCGAAAGGACCAACATGACCTCCACTCCCGCACTCCGGGACCGCCGCGCCGCCGCGGCCAACCTGCGCCGCCTGCTCGAACCGGCCAGCCTCGCGTTCATCGGCGGGCGCGGCATCGCGGGCGCCGTGAAGCGCTGCCGCGACTTCGGCTATGCCGGCGACATCTGGCTCGTCAACCCGCATCACGCCGACATCGACGGCGTGCCCTGCCATGCAAGCGTCGCCGGCCTGCCCGCGCCGCCCGACGCGGCGTTCGTCGCGGTGCCCGCACGACCGGCGCTCGACGTCGTGCGCGCGCTCGCCGAGCGCGGCGCGGGCGGCGCGATCGTCTATGCGTCGGGTTTCTCCGAATCGGGCGACGCCGGCGCCACGCTGCAACAGGCGCTCGTCGACGCGGCCGGCGACATGGCCGTGCTCGGCCCGAACTGCTACGGGCTGATCAACGGCCTGAACGGCAGCGCGCTGTGGCCCGTCGCGCACGGCGCGCCCCGCGTCGCATCGGGCGTCGCCGTGATCACCCAAAGCGGCAATCTCGCGTACAACCTGTCGATGAGCGCGCGATCGGTGCCGTTCGCGTATCTGGCGAGCGTCGGCAACCAGGCGTCGGTCGACATCGCGCGCCTCGTCGACGCGTTCGTCGACGATCCGCGCATCCGCGCGATCGGCGTGCATCTCGAAGGGCTGAAGGACGTGCGCGCATTCAGCGAGGCCGCGACGCGCGCGCTCGCGCGCGGCGTGCCGATCGTTGCGCTGAAGAGCGGCGCGTCGACGCTCGGCGCGCAACTCGCGCTCAGTCATACGAGTTCGCTCGCCGGTTCGGACGCGCTGTACGACGCACTGTTCCGCCGGCTTGGCGTGATCCGCGTGAAGGACCCGGTCGGCCTCGTCGAGACGCTGAAGCTGCTCGCCATCGCCGGCGTGCCCGAGCGGCGCACGCTCGCCGCGCTTGCCACCTCGGGCGGCGACGCGGGGCTCGTCGCCGATCTCGGCGAGGCGCGGGACATCGCCTTTCCGCCCGTCGCCGCGGCGGGCCGCGACCTGCTCGGCACGGTGCTGCCGCCATACGCGACGATCGCGAATCCGCTCGACTTCACGACGACGCCCTGGGGCGATCCCGGCAAGATGCGCGCGTGCTGCGACGCACTGCTCGCCGGGCGTCCGGGCGCCGCCGCGCTGATCCTCGACTATCCGCAGGAAGCGACCGGCGAACGGCCGCTGTGCGATATCGCGGCGAACGCCTTCGCGGCCTCGGCGCGTCAGCACGGCGTCGTCGGCGCGGTGATCTCGGTGTTTCCCGAACTGACGCCGCCCGACCATGCGGCGCGTCTGGCCGCGGCCGGCATCGCGCCACTGCAGGGCCTGGCCGACGGTATCGACGCGCTCGGCGCGGCGATGCGCTACGGCGACACGCGCCGCCGCGTGCTCGATGCCGACGGGCTGAACGCGCTGCCCGTGCTGCGGGCCGGCAACGGGCCCCGAGTTGGCGGCGCCGCGCGTCTCCACGACGAATGGGCGAGCAAACGGATGCTGGCCGCGCACGGGCTCGCGGTGCCGGCCGCCGAGTGCGTCGCGCCCGCCGATGCGCCGGCCGCCGCGCGGCGGCTCGGTTTTCCCGTTTGCGCGAAGGTCGTCAGCGATCAATTGCCGCACAAGACCGAGGCCGGCGCTGTCACGCTGAAGCTCACCTCGCCCGAAGCCGTCGCCGACGCCGTCGAGCGCATGATCGCGCAGGTTGCGCGCCATGCGCCGCAGGTGAGCGTCGAGCGCATCCTCGTCGAACGGATGGCCGATGCGCCGCTGCTCGAACTGATCGTCGGCGTGCGGCGCGAACCGAATTTCGGGCTCGCGCTCGTGCTCGGCGCGGGCGGCGTACTGGTCGAGTTGATCCGCGACACGGCCACGCTGCTGCTGCCGGTACGTGAAAGCGAGGTGCGCGACGCACTGCTCGGCCTGCAGCTCGGGCCGCTGCTGAACGGCTATCGCGGCCGCGCGAAGGCTGATCTCGATGCCGTCGTCGCGAACGTGATGGCGATCGCGCGGTTCGCCGAAGCGCATGCGGACACGCTCATCGAGCTCGACGTCAACCCGCTGCTGGCGATGGAGCGCGGCGCGGTAGCCGTCGACGCGCTGGTGCGGCTCGACGCCTGACGCGCCAAGGTCCGTGCGGCATGCCGCACGGACCACCGCTACAACCCGGACCGCTCAGATCACCTTGCCGGGATTGAGCAGTCCGAGCGGATCGAATGCCTGCTTGAGCCGGCGCATCGCGGCGATCTCGGCGTCGCTGCGCGAGCAGCCGAGCCAGTCGCGCTTGTAGCGACCGATCCCGTGCTCGGCCGACACGGAGCCGCCCGCGTCGCGGACGAGCGGATAGAGGATCGCATCGACGTCGTGCGCACCCTCGCCCGCGGCATAGGGCGCCGATACGCACACGTGCAGGTTGCTGTCGCCGAGATGGCCGAAGAAGAACACCTGCGCGCCCGGCCAGCGTGTTGTCAGCGCGCCGTGACACGCGTCGATGAAGGCCGCCGTCTCGCGCGGCGGAATGCCGACGTCGAAATTCACGAGGCCCGGCAGCGCGTCGATCGCCAGCCCTTCGCGCAGGGTCCAGAACGCCCGCGCGTCGGCCGCGCTCTGCGCGAGCGCGGCATCGTCGATCAGCCCGCGTTCGAGCCAGTCGCCCAGCAAGCCCTCGAAACGCCCCGCTGCTTGCCCGCTGCATGCCGGGGCGGCGCCCGCGCATTCGATCAGCACCTTGACACCGCCGTCGACCGGCAGCGGCGCGCCGACACCCGGCGTATGCGCGGACACGAAGCCGTAGAACGCCGGCCACATCGCCTCGAAGCTCAGCAGATCCGCGCATGCGGCGCGCGCCTCGCGCAGCAGCGCGAGCGCGGCGGCCGTGTCGCGCACCGCGCACAGCGCGGTGGACGCCTCGGCAAGCCGCGGATGCAGCCTCAGCACGACGCGCGTGACGACGCCGAGCGTCCCTTCGCTGCCGACGAAGATCTGCCGCAGGTCGTAGCCCGCATTGTTCTTCAGCATCTTGTTCAGCGCGCTCAACACGGTGCCGTCCGCCAGCACGACTTCGAGGCCGAGCACCTGCTCGCGCGTCGTGCCGTAGCGGATCACGCGATTGCCGCCCGCGTTGGTCGCGACGTTGCCGCCGATCTGGCACGAGCCGCGCGCACCGAGGTCGATGCCGAGCGTGAAGCCCGCGTCGTCCGCGGCCTGCTGCAGGTCCTGCAGCGTCGTGCCGGCCCAGGCGGTGAGGGTCGCCGCGTCGGCGTCGATCTCGACGACGCCCGCCAGTCGTTCGAGCGACAGCACCATCTCGCGCGCGCCCGGCGCCGCGCCGGCCGCGAGCCCCGTCATCCCGCCCTGCGGCACGATCGTCTGCCGGTACGCGGTGCAGATCGCGAGCGCCCGGCTCACGCCGTCGACGCCGCGCGGACGCAGCACCGCACGCGGCCGCTCGCCCGGCGCTTCGCCGTAGTTCGTGAAATAGCGTTCGGCGATCGCCTCGCCCTCGCTCACGCAATCGGCGCCCAACGCGGCGCGCAGCGCGACGAGGACGTCGCCGTTGGAGGACAGATCGGACATGATCGGCGGGGCCGGCCGGACCCGGCCCGTGAGAAAGAAAAATGGATCAGAAATTATGGCGCATGCCGACGCGTGCCGCAGCCTGCGTACGGCTCGCCGATGGCGTGAAACTGTAGCCGATCACCGCGTCGACGCCGTTCGACGCCCGCATCCAGTCGACGGCGGCATAGACGTCGGTGCGCTTCGACAACGTGTAATGCGTGCCCAGCGCGACCTCGTGCCAGTGATGGCCCTCGAATGTCGTGTACTGGTAGCCCGCGACGAGCGACAGCGGCGCGCTTGCCTGGTAGACGCCGCCCGCCTCGTACACGCGCATTGTCGACGACTGGCCGTAGCCCTTGAATATCGTGTTGCTGAAGTCGGCGCTCATCGTCAGCTTGCCGAACACGTATGACGCGCCGATCCCGAAGATCGACTGCGAATCGATCGAGAACGGCGTCGAAGCATGCAGATCGGTGACGGCGCCCGTCGCCGGATCGACCGTGGCGACCGTCCGGCCCAGCATCGTCGTCACGCCGATCTGCGCATAGGGGTCGAGCCCGGCGAGCCCGCGCGGCGCATTGAGCCGCGTGTAGTTGCCGCCCGCCGAAAAATCGCCGTGCGTGTAGGTCGCGCCGACGCTCCAGGCGCTGCCGTCGTGGAAGCTGCCTGCGTCGTTGCTGAACGAGTACAGGCCGCCGACCACGAGCCCGTGATAACTGTTGCTGACGAATTTCACCGCGTTCGCGAGGCGGTCCCCGCTCTGCCGGTCGACATCGCCAAGGTGCACGCCGTAGCCGCTCCCGAACGCGCTGACGTTGAACGCAGCCGTGAAATCGAACGCGAAGTCGTACTGGTTGCCGAAGGTCAGCGTCCCCCAGTCATTGCCGAGGCCGACGTAGGCCTGGCGGCCGAACAGCGCACCGCCCTGGTTCAGCTTGCCCGTGCCGAGCCGGAAGCCGTTCTCGAGCTTGAACACCGCCTTGTTGCCGCCGCCGAGGTCCTCGGTGCCCATCAAGCCGAGCCGGTTGCCGTACGACACGCCGTCGTCGAACAGGTAGGCACGCGCCCCGCCCGCGTTGTTCACGTAGGTGATGCCGCCGTCGATGATCCCGTACAGCGTCACGCTGCCCTGCGCGTGCGCTGAAACATAGCCCATCACCGACATCATGCCGGCCAGCAGGAAGCGTTTCTTCATTCCGGTGTCTCCAGGCCCCGCGGGGCGGATCGATTTCGTCGTTCGGGAAATGCCGCCCGCCTGCTTCGCATCCCCATTCGCATCCAGATCGGAAACGGCATCGCGGCGCTGGCGAGTATAGATTTTGTTGAATGAATGTTCAATCCGATGGATCGTGAATCGGCACAGGTGTTTACCTGCATGGGTCACGTCTTTATTGAAAAAACGTTCAACCCGGAATACCATCATCCGGCAACCCGCGAACCGCCTATTTCGTGCGCAGCGTACGAACGATGCGCGGGCGCCCCGAACTTCGGAGTGCACTGGATGACGAACCCACTCAGCCCCGACGCCGAGCCGCGCCTGCGCTCGGCTTACGAAGGACAAAAGGCGCGCCCGTACGACCCGGACGCGCCGATCGCGACGCCGCTCGAACTGCACCGCTGCGTCGTGCAGCCCGAATGGGTCGACTACAACGGCCACATGAGCGAATCCTGCTACCTGCTCGTGTTCGGCGACAACAGCGATGCGTTCTTCCGCTACTTCGGCGTCGACGACGACTATCGCGAGGCCGGCTGCTCGATCTATTCGGCCGAAACGCATCTCCGGCATCTCGGCGAGGCGATGCTCGGCGAGCCGCTCAGGCTCACGCTGCAGCTGCTGGACCTCGACGACCGGCGCCTGCACGTGTTCCATTCGATGCATCACGCAACGACGGGCGCGCTGCTCGCGACCGGCGAACAGTTGCTGACGCACGTCGATCGGCGCGCGAAGCGGTCGACGCCGTTTCCCGAGCCGCTTCGCCGCCATCTCGCCGCCATTCATGCCGAGCATGCGCGCACGCCGCGCGAACCTCACGCGGGTCGCGCGATCGCGATCCGCCGCACCGCATCCCGCTGATCGCTCCCGGAGCCCGCCATGCAGACCCACGACGCCTGGCGCATCCGCGCCGACTATCTCGAGATCGAATCCCGCGCGTTCATCGACGGCGCGTTCCGCGATGCCCACGACGGCGCGACCTTCGCGAGCGTGAGCCCGGTCGACGGCCGGACGCTCGCGCAAGTCGCACGCTGTCGGCAAGCCGACGCCGACGTCGCGGTGCACGCTGCTCGGCGCGCGTTCGACGCCGGCGCGTGGCGCTGCGCAACGCCGCGCGAGCGCAAGCGTGTGCTGCTGCGCTGGGCCGCACTCGTGCGCGAGCATGCGGGCGACCTCGCGCTGCTCGAAACGCTCGACACCGGCAAGCCGATCGGCGACACGACCGCGGTCGACATCCCCGCCAGCGCGTATTGCATCGAATGGTTCGCGGAGGCGATCGACAAGATCGGCGGCGAAGTCGCGCCAACCGACCCGCATCTCGTCGGCCTCGTCACGCGCGAGCCGGTCGGCGTGGTCGCGGCGATCGTGCCGTGGAATTTCCCGGCGATGATCGCGATGTGGAAATGCGCGCCCGCGCTCGCGGCCGGCAACAGCGTCGTGCTGAAGCCGTCGGAGAAATCGCCGCTGAGTGCGCTGCGGCTCGCCGCGCTCGCGGCGCAAGCCGGCCTGCCGGCCGGCGTGCTCAATGTGCTGCCGGGCTTCGGCGACGCGGGCGAGGCGCTCGCGCGCCATCCCGATGTCGACTGCATCGCGTTTACCGGATCAACCGCGGTCGGCCGCCAGGTCGCGCGCTGCGCGGCCGATTCAAACCTGAAGCGCGCGTGGCTCGAGCTCGGCGGCAAGTCGCCGCAGATCGTGCTGCCCGACTGCGCCGATCTCGAACGCGCGGCGCGCACCGTCGCGCACGCGGTGTTCTACAACACCGGGCAGATGTGCACCGCCGGCTCCCGGCTGCTCGTCCATCGCGCGATCCGCGACGCCTTCCTCGCGCGCGTGCTCGCGATCGCGCCCGAGTACGCGCCCGGCGATCCGCTCTCGCCCATGACGCGGATGGGCAGCCTGATCGACGCCGCACAAGTCGACCGCGTCCTCGAATACATCGATGCGGGGCGCGGCGAGGCAACGTTGCTCGCGGGCGGCGAACGCGTGCGCACGGCGAGCGGCGGGCTGTATATCGAACCGACCGTGTTCGATTGTCCGCGCGCCGACGCGCGCATCGTGCGCGAGGAGATTTTCGGCCCCGTGCTCGCGGTGACGGCATTCGACGATCTCGACGAGGCCGTCACGCTTGCGAACGATACGTGCTACGGGCTCGCGGCGTCGGTATGGACGGCCGACCTCGCGACCGCGCATGAAACCGCGCGCCGGCTGCGGGCCGGTACGGTATGGGTGAACGGCTACGAGGAAACCGACGACATGAATTTCCCGTTCGGCGGCTTCAAGGAATCGGGCAACGGCCGCGACAATTCCCTGCATGCGCTCGAGAAGTACACGGAGTTGAAGTCGACGATCATCCGGCTGCGATAAGGCATGCGTTCCGCGAACGCGAGGGCGCGGGCCTTGCATCACCGACCGTCATGCGGGCTTCGGCCAAGGCGGCATCGCGGGGCTTTGCCGGGCGATGGCGTCGTGTTCGCCGCGCGGTGCCGGCCCGACGCGCCCGGGATCGGTCCGCCGATCACGCATCACCGCCCCGACGATCCGGTCGTGAACGACGACGAACGCCTGGCGGGTATCGCGACCGACCTGTATCGCCGCATCTCGACGCATCCGCCCACACCGGACGCCCAGCGGCACGCCGCGCAACCCGCCTGAGTCAATATATCAAATCATGATATATTCGCGGTTTCCGGTTCAGGACAGGTTGCGCCATCATGACGTCTCCCCCCTCCGCGCGTGAGCTTCGCAAGACGGATTTCGAGCAGTTGTCGGAATTCCGCTACCAGATGCGCCGCTTCGAGCGCTTCTCCGAGCGCGCCGCGCAAAGCGAAGGCGTGACGCCGCTGCAATACCTGCTGCTGCTGCACATCAAGGGCTATCCGGAGCGGGAGTGGGCCACCGTCGGCGAACTGGCCGAGCGCCTGCAGGCGCAGCATCACGGCGTGGTCGCGCTGGTCTCGCGCTGCGAGGCGCTGGGGCTCGTGCGCCGCCGGCCGAGCGAGACCGACCGCCGGCAGGTCGAGGTCCACCTGCAAAAAGCCGGCGAGAAGCTCCTCGCCCGCCTGGCCGAACTGCATCGCGCGGAGCTGAAGTCGCTGCGCGGCGCATTCCAGGTTCCCCAGATCGATTTCTGATGCGTCCATGAACCCCGCTCATTCCCATCGGCGCGATTACGCCACCAACGCCGCGCTGCCGCGCGTCGCCCTGCTCGCCGCCGGCATCGGCCTGCTCAGCACCGCCGCGGCCATCGTGCTGCTCAACCTGATCCGCCTGTTCACGAACCTGTTCTTCTTCCAGCAATGGTCGTTCGCCGAGCGCTCGCCCGCCGGCCACACCCTCGGCGCGTGGGTGATCGTCGTGCCGGTGCTGGGCGGCCTCGTGGTCGGCCTGATCGCGCGTTTCGGCTCGGACAGGATCCGCGGCCACGGCATTCCCGAAGCGATCGAGGCGATCCTGTTCGGCAAGAGCCGGATGTCGCCCAAGGTCGCGATCCTGAAGCCGCTGGCGTCCGGCATCGCGATCGGCAGCGGCGGGCCGTTCGGCGCGGAAGGCCCGATCATCATGACGGGCGGCGCGCTCGGCTCGCTGAGCGCGCAGTTCTTCTCCGTCACCGCGGCCGAACGCAAGACGCTGCTCGTCGCCGGCGCGACGGCCGGCATGACCGCCGTGTTCGGCACCCCGGTGGCGGCGGTGCTGCTCGCCGTCGAGCTGCTGCTGTTCGAATGGCGGCCGCGCAGTTTCCTGCCCGTCGCACTCGCGTGCGCCGTCGCCGGCTTCGCGCGCACGCTCTATTTCGGCGCCGGTCCGCTGTTCCCGCTCGAAACCGCGCCGCCCACCGCGCTCGCGCTCGGCTCATGCCTGATCGCGGGCGTGCTGTCGGGCGCGCTCGCGAGCGGGCTGTCCGCCGCGCTGTACCGGATCGAGGACGGCTTCGCCAAACTGCCCGTGCATTGGATGTGGTGGCCCGCGCTGGGCGGCCTCGTGGTCGGCGTCGGCGGATGGATCGCGCCGCGCGCGCTCGGCGTCGGCTACGACGTGATCGGCGACCTGCTGCATCAGCACCTCGCCTTGCGGATCGCGCTCGCGATCCTCGTCGTCAAGGCGGTGATCTGGGTCTTCGCGCTGGGCTCGGGCACCTCG
This sequence comes from Burkholderia sp. GW821-FHT14F03, assembly GCF_058803765.1. Classification (NCBI taxonomy): domain Bacteria; kingdom Pseudomonadati; phylum Pseudomonadota; class Betaproteobacteria; order Burkholderiales; family Burkholderiaceae; genus Burkholderia; species Burkholderia sp. GW821-FHT14F03. The sequence goes on along the minus strand of NZ_JBXAPG010000001.1, from coordinate 206,100 downwards.
GGCGGCGTGCTCGCGCCGCTGCTGATGCTCGGCGCCGGGCTCGGCACCCTGCTCGCCCCGTGGCTGCCGGGCGGCGATCCCGCGCTGTGGCCGCTCGTGTGCATGGCGGCGACGCTGGGCGCCACGCTCGGCGCGCCGCTGACCGCGATCGTGTTCGCCTTCGGCCTCACGCACGACACCCAGGCGCTGCTGCCGCTGCTGACGGCCACGCTGGCCGCCCACGGTTTCGCGACCGCCGTGATGAAGCGCTCGATCATGACCGAGAAGATCGCGCGGCGCGGCCATCATATCTATCGGGAATATGGCGTCGATCCGCTCGAACGCCATGACGTCGCCGAAGTGATGTCGCACGCGATCACCGCGATCGACGCGGATCTGCCGGTGAACGACGCGCGCGAGCGCTTCTTCGGCGCGGACCAGATGCATCGCGCCTATCCGGTGCAACGCGACGGCGTGCTGCTCGGCATGCTGGCGCGCGACGGCCTGATGCGCGCCTGCGCGACGCTCGCGCCGGACGCCCGCGTCAGCGAGGCGCTGATCGGGACCGCGCCCGCTTTCGCCCTGCCGGCCGAGAGTTGCCGGCTCGTCGCGACGCGGCTGGCGGTGGATGGCCTCGAACGCCTGCCGGTGGTCGCCGATGCGACCTCGATGCGGCTCGTCGGCATGGTGTCGCGCAGCGACCTCGTCAAGCCCGCGCGCCTGCATTTCGACGACGAACTGAAGCGCGAGCGGCTGCGCGCGTTCACGCCCGGCCTCATGAGACGACGCGCGACGACGCCATCGGACCCGGGCCGCGGCTGAACGCGGCGCGCCGCGACCAAAGGCAAACGGCCTGCCGGCGGCAACACCGGCGGGCCCGGGTCAATCAGCGTACTGCGGGATCAGTGGAACAGCGCCTTGAGCGCGTCGCGGCATGCCGCGAACAGGCTCCGGCGCCGCGGCGCGCCGCCGTCGAGCGACAGCAGGGAATCGTAGTAGGCACGCGATTCGGCGACGTGCGGCAGATCGGAAACGAGAAGAGCGAAGTGCATCGTAGACCTCCGTGATTCGAACGGATGGATCGCGCGGCCGGCAACCCGGCGGGATCACGACACACATCGCCAGGCAGGCTGGACAGATGACGGGCGGAAACCGTGGGGCGCCGTTACGCGCGCAAAGGGTTCAAGCGGCGTAAGGGATAAGGGTCACTGTCACTACCGGGCATGGCGGCTCCTTCCAGGTTGTATGGTCCGATCGGATCGACTGTCCACGCTCGGCGGCGCGGCAGGCGGGCGCAGCTCGCCGCGCAAGGATCGGGCTTGCGCGACAACGCGCCGGATGCGCGAGCGCATGTCCGGCGTCTGGCGATACTCGGGTGCAAAAACGGGAAGTTCGAACTTCGGCGCGCACCGTCTGCCTGCTGGCGGAACGGCGGCGATAGGCGGGCGTTCTGCCGGTCAGGCGGGGAAACTGTTCGGAAATCGACGACTGCTGCTGTCCAAGGCAAATGCCCCTAATTCGTAATAGTCCGAGTTTAAGTTCGGATTCGCTACCGCGTCAAACAATCTATGACAATGTGCGGGCAGTATTTAAACCTGCTTAACAGTCAGGCGCGTTATTTTTTGCCATGATGGATTCTGACAACGCGACGGGGCCACCGTTCAGCACGCTCCCTACGCCAAGCGGCCATAGAGTCCACATGGCGTAGGCTGACGGTTCCAGCCCGTTTCGTCGCATCCGTCACATCAATCGACACGGCCGTTGCACACGGCACGATCGTCCACCATGCCACGTCGCCGGACCAGCGATCAGGGCACACAGGTCTTCTTGCCTGGCAAGCGCGCTAACAACTTGTTTCCGATTGTCCGGAACATCGTTTGTCGTTCGCGATCAGACCATATCGCAGCACCGATTGAATCCCACTCACGAACCACAACCCTAGGGAGATAACGTGAAATATCTACCGCTTATCGCATTGACTGTGGCGCTTTCCGCATGCGCCGCGCAGCCGCCCGCAGACGTTCAGAGCGTGGGACAAAGCCAAAAGCCCGCCAAGGACGTGGCTGCCTGCATCGCGAAGTCGTGGGCCGACAAGTCCCAGCAGCAGGTGATCTCGCAGGAAGTCCTGGCCAACGATCTCGCCAAGGACGTCTACGTGCCGGGCCAGCAGCCGCCTAACGGCTCGGCCGCGCTGGTGCGCCCCGCCCGCTCGGGCAATGCCGCGACCTGGGTCGGCTTCCGCGCCACGGGCGGCGGCGCAGGCGGCGCGACGAGCGACATCAACGCCTGTCTGTAAGCCGCCTCGCCGGTGGCGGACGGGTCTCGACACGCCCTCCGCCCCGCCCCGACGGGCTCCGCATCGCGGGGCCCGTTTCGTTTCCGGCAACGATTCCCCAACGGGTTTTGCGCACCGCATCAACACGCATCACTTCGACGCGTTCAATTCCTGGCCGGTCGGCTCCTTGATCAGTTGTCCGTCATGTTTCGCGATCGCGTGGTTGCGGCGGTTCTGCTGAATCGTGTCCGCGCTCGGCGGATAGTCGGTCTTCTTGGCGGGAATCACGCCGTGGTGCTGCGCGTCGACGAGTTCGGCGCGTACCTGCGCGCGGGTCTTCGAGCCGTTCGGGCCCGGCTGCGCGGAAGGCGGAAGCTCGGCGAACGCCGCGGCGGACAGCATGAGCGAAGCGGCGAGCGCGATCAGTTTTGCCGATTTTTGCATGGCGATTTCTCCTGGTGGGTTCCTCGCTTCGTTGTGCGAGTGAGGCCATTCTGGCTGGCGATCGACACGGTCCGATGAGCCCACGATGACAAATTTGCAATGATCGGCGCCCCCCGGCGCGCGCCGGGCACCTTCAGCGCGCGGCCGGGCCGACGATGTCCGCCAGGTCGAAGCTGTGATGCTCGGCCAGCGCCGCCGGCGGCGTCGCGCGCCGGAAATGCAGCGCGCCGCGCGCGCCCAGCACCGTGCCGCGCACCCCGTCGCTCAGCAGCGCCGAGCCTTCGGGCAACGCGAGCACCGCCTCGGGCGCATTGATCTCGAGAAACTCGCCCAGCCGCTCCTCTCGGCTCTCCCCATGATGGCCGGCCGGCTTGCCGCTGATGAAATGCGGATTGATCTGGAACGGCACGAGGCCCAGCGCGTCCAGCGTCGGCGGCGCGACGATCGGCATGTCGTTGGTGGTGCGGATCGTCGGGCACGCGACATTGCTGCCCGCGCTCCAGCCGATGTAGGGCGTGCCCGCGCGGACCTTCGCGCGCATCGCCTCGACCAGCCCCGCGTCGTACAGGCGCTTGAGCAGCGCGAACGTGTTGCCGCCGCCCACGGCGATCGCCTCGGCCCGTTCGAGCGCGGCCAGCGGATCCGCCGCGTGGTGAATCGACGTGACGCGATAGCCGAACGCCGCCAGCGCCTCCCGCACCTTCGCCTCGTAGGCATCGAAATCGAGCGCGACGTCCGCGTACGGCACGAACAGCACCTCGCGCGCTTCGTGCCGCAGCACCGCATGCAGCGGCTCGGCCGCGTGTTCGAGATACCCCCGCGCATCGGTACGGGAACTGCTCATCAACACCACTCGCTGCGACATGTCTGTCTCCACAAAGTAACGGCCCGCATCATCGCATCGAATCACCCCGTGCTTGCGCGCGCCGGCGCCTTTGCCGGGCTCGCGCGTAAAAAATTCCGACCCATCCATCGATTTCTTTCTGCTTCCTGTCATTTTCATGACGCTCCGCATGCTTATCCTCGCTGCTCTGTAAGCCGGGCGATCTCCGTCCGGCCGCGGATTCCAACAGGATGGGGACATGGCCCGGATACGATGGATGGGGCTCGCAGGCTGCCTCGCGATGAGCGTGCTCGTCGCGGCGTGCGGCAGCGGCGACGACGGCGTGACAAGCGGCGCGCGCACCGACGCGCAGCCGCCCGTCTCCACGCCGCCGCGCGCGAAAGTGTTGCTGGTCGGCGTCGACGGCGCGACCTACACGGCAGTGCAGCGCGCGTTGGTGCAGCGCACACTGCCGAACCTCGCCACGCTGTCGCTGACGCCCAGCGCGACGGGCGGCGCGCCCGGCACGCCGACCGAGCAGGCGCCCGTCGACGGGCCGAGCTGGGCGAGCGTGCTGAGCGGAACCTGGCAGGATCGGCACGGCGTCGCCGACGATGCGTCGGCGGGCTCGCTCGCCGCGCCGACCCTGTTCCATGCATTGCGCACGGCCGACGGCGGCGCGACGCGCCGGCTGGGCGCCGTGACGAGCACCGCGACGCTGGCCGCGCTGCTGCAAGCCGATGCGCGGCGCGGCGACCTGAGCACGCAGGTCGATTGCGCGCAGGCCGAAGCCTGCGTGACGCAAAACGCAACGAAGCTGATCCGCGGCGGCTACGACCTCGTGTTCGCGCACTACGCGGCGCCCGCCGTCGCGGCGGCCGCCGCCGGGTTCCAGGACGGCCGCTATGCGCTCGCGCTGCAACGCGTCGACACGGCGCTCGGCGACCTGCTCGCGGAGGTGGCCGCACGCCGCGCCGCGACGCCCGGCGAAACCTGGCTCGTGGTGGTCACCACCGCGCACGGGCTCGACGCGACCGGCTCGGCCACGCCGATCGCCTCGGTCGACAACCGCACCGCCTTCATCGCGCTCGGCACCGCCTTCAATCCGCTCGCCTCGCCCGGCGCGCCCGCGCCCGTGACCGAGGCGGCGCTGAGCGCACTGCCGAGCGAAACCGACATCACCCCCACCGTGCTCGCGCACTTCGGCATCGCGGCGGACCCGGCGCAAGCGCGCTTCGCCGGCACGCCGCTGATCGGCGCGGCGCTCGGCGCGCGCGGCTTCGCCAGCACCGTCAGCCGCTACCGCGACACGCTCGACCTGAGCTGGCGCAATCCCGCCGCCACGAACACGCCGATGACGCTGTGGCGCGACGGCAAGCGGCTCGCCACGCTCGATCCCGCGACCACCCGCTACACGGACGGCCACTTCGGCATCGAGGACGGCCCTCACAGCTTCGACTACGTGCTGGTGCGCGACGGCGTGCCGGTCGCCTACCAGGCGCGCATCGACTATGTCGCCCCCGTGCCGCTCGCGCCGACGCTGCGCGACGCGCTCGCGCTCTACTACAGCTTCGACGCGTGGCCGCCGGCCGACCTGCGCCGGGCATCGACGCTCGGCCCCTGGAGCGCGGCGTCCGACGGCGGCAGCGCCGGCGCGGACAATTTCGCGGGCCAGTCCTTGCGCGTCGATTCGCGCATCGACTCGTACAAGCTCACGCATACCGGCCCGGATCTCGCGCAGCAGCCGCAATTCACGCTCGGTTTCTGGTTCCGCTCGGACTGCACGCAGGGCAACGGCAGCGGCGAACCCGTCATCGCGAACAAGAACTACACGTCCGGCGCGAACGCGGGCATCGCGATCGGCCTGTTCGGCGCGTGCGAGCTGCGCTTCAACCTCGGCAGCGGCGGCCGGCGCGACGACATCAACGGCCTGAAGTTCAGCGCGAACCAATGGGTCTACGTCGCGCTGTCGATCGACGCGCGGGCCCGGCTGTTCAGCGCCTACGTGCTCGATCCGGTGCTCGGCGCACAGAAGGTCGAGAACCGCGCGATCGCGAACACCGACGTCACGAAGCTCGCGGGGCTCGGCACCGGCACCTGGGGCATCAACGACGACGCCACTCACAACTACTACGGCAACAACCCCGACGCACTGCGCGGCGTGATGGAACTGAACGATCTCGCGATGTGGACGCGCCGCCTGTCGCTCGCCGAGCTGACGTCGATCAATGCGTCGCGCCAGCCGCTGTCGTCGCTGAACCCGTGACACCCGCCATGACTTCCGCCCTCCGACTTCATCGAGAAAGGTCCCGACCGATGCCTTCCCTGCTTTCCCTGACGCCGCGCGGCACGCGCTGGTACGCGGCGGCGCTCGTCTGCGCGGCGCTGGCCGCCTGCGGCGGCGACGACGACACCGCGCCGCCCGGCAAGCCGAACGGCGATGCGTCCCCGCAGCAGCCCACCGCCCCCGGCGAAACGCCCGCGAGCACGCCGAACCTGCGCTGCGCGCCCTGATCGCGCCGTCCCGAACCGCACCGAGACTCCGACATGAACAGCCGACGCAATTTCCTCAAGCTGGCGGGCACGAGCGCCGCCGCCACGGCGGCGCTCGCCGCGTTCCCCGATTCGATCCGCCGCGCGCTCGCGATCCCCGCGAACAACGCGACCGGCAGCATCCGCGACGTCGAGCACGTGGTGATCCTGATGCAGGAGAACCGTTCGTTCGACCATTACTTCGGCACGCTCAACGGCGTGCGCGGCTTCGGCGACCGTTTCCCGATCCCGCTCGCGGGCGGCCGCGACGTATGGCAGCAGACCTATACCGACAGCAAGGGCGCGAGCCGCGTCGTGCTGCCCTACTACCTCGACAGCAACATCGGCAACGCACAACGGGTCAGCGGCACGCCGCACAGCTACCCGGATGCGCAGAGCGCGTGGGATCTTGGCCGGATGAACCAGTGGCCGACCTACAAGCAGCCGCAGTCGATGGGCCATTACACCAAAACGGAACTCGACTTCCAGTTCGCGCTCGCCGACGCGTTCACGCTCTGCGACGCCTATCACTGCTCGTTCCACGGCGGCACCAACACCAACCGGCTGTTCCACTGGACCGGCACCAACGACCCGGGCGGCGCGCGCGGCGGGCCGTCGATCGACAACATCGGCGAATCGCTGGACGGCAAGGCCAACTACACCTGGACCACCTATCCCGAACGCCTGCAGGCCAAGGGGATCGGCTGGAAGGTGTACCAGAACATGCCGGACAACTACACCGACAATCCGCTCGCCGGCTTCCAGGCCTACCGCGACGCGAACCGCAGGCGCGGCAACCAGGCCAACGGTTCGCCGTATCCGCCGTACACGCCGAACGACGAGACCGTCAGCCCGCTGCTCAAGGGCGTGTCGAACACCATGCCGGACGGCGGCTTCCTGCAGGCGCTGAAGGACGACATCGCGTCGGGCCTGCTGCCGCAGGTATCGTGGATCGTTGCACCCGCAACCTATTCCGAGCATCCCGGGCCGTCGAGCCCGGTGCAGGGCGCGTGGTACACGCAGGAAGTATTGAACGCGCTGACCGCGAACCCGACGGTGTGGAGCAAGACCGTGCTGCTCGTCAACTTCGACGAGAACGACGGCTTCTTCGATCACGCGCCGCCGCCCTGCGCGCCCGCCTACGACGGCGATACGCTCGCCGGCAAATCGACCGTCGACACGCGCGGCGAGTATCACGTCGACCGCCGCCCGTACGGCCCCGGCCCGCGCGTGCCGATGTACGTGGTGTCGCCGTGGAGCCGCGGCGGCTGGGTCAACTCGCAGGTGTTCGACCACACCTCGGTGCTGCGCTTCCTCGAAAAGCGCTTCGACGTCGCCGAGACCAACATCAGCGCGTATCGCCGCGCGATCTGCGGCGACCTGATGTCCGCCTTCAATTTCGTGACGCCGAACGAGGGCCTCGCGACGCTGCCGAACCGCCCGCGCAAGGCGGCCGACGACATCCGCAAGAGCCAGGAGGCGAAAAACCCGGTGCCGCTGCCGTCGACCGCCGCGCAACGCCTGCCCGCGCAGAACGACGGCCAGCGCCCGTCGCGCGCGCTGCCCTACGAGCTGCACGTGAGCAGCCGCGAGGATGCGCCGGGCCGCGCGCTGTGGCTGATCTTCCGCAACACCGGGCAGGCGGCCGCCGTGTTCCACGTGTACGACCGCCTACACCTGGACCGGGTGCCGCGCCGCTACGCGGTCGAGCCGGGCAAGGAACTGGCCGATCGCTGGGAGGCGTTCGCGAGCGATCGCGGCCGCTACGACCTGTGGGTGCTGGGGCCGAACGGCTTCCATCGCGCGTTTCGCGGCGACCTGTCGGCCAGCTCGGCGGCGGGTGCGAGCGGGCCGGAAATCCGCGTCTGCTACGACATCGCGAACGCGCACCTGTACCTGACGATGCTCAACACCGGCGCCGCGGACGCCGCCTTCACGGTCACGCCGAACGCGTACCGCAAGGACGGCCCGTGGCGCTTCACGGTGCCGGCCGGGCGGCAGCTCGACCAGCATTGGCCGCTGGCCGGCCAGGACAACTGGTACGACTTCACCGTCACGGCGCCGCAGGGCGGCTTCTCGCGGCGCTTCGCCGGTCGCCTGGAAACCGGCAAGGACGGCCGCTCCGATCCGGCGCTCGGCAGTTGAGGACGCGGCCGGTCGCGATCGGCTGTCACAAACGGGCGTCACACTGGCGGTTTATCCACGCGAGAGGCCGTGATCGCCCATGCTCGGCGACCTGTTGATCACCTTCTTCGCGGTGGCGCGCCAGGGCAGCGTGACCACCGCCGCGCGCCAGCTGAAGCTCAGCCAGCCGACCGTCACCGGCCGGATCCGCCAGCTCGAGGAAAGCTACGGCGTCGAACTGTTCCATCGGCGCGGCAGCCGGCTCGAGCTGAGCGACGTCGGCGTCGCGCTGATGCCGCACGCCGAGCGCTTCGCGCAGCAAGGCAGCGACGTCGACTTCCTGCTGCGCAACGCGGGCAGCCTGCAAAGCGGCAACCTGCGGATCGGCGCGACCGGCCCCTACTACATCCTGCGCAGCATCGCCGCGTTCCGCGAGCGCTTCCCGGCCGTCGAGCTGAGCCTCGAGATCGGCAATTCGCAGCAGATCCTGCAGGCGCTGTTCGAATACCGGATCGATCTCGCGGTGTCGTCGCGGCTCGAAGAGGACCCGCGCGTGACGCGCCGGCTCGTGGCCTCGGATCCGCTCGTCGCGGTGATGCACCCGGATCATGCGCTCGCGCGTCATGCGCAGGTCGATCTCGCGCAACTGGTCGGCTGCGCGCTGCTGCTGCGCGAGCCCGGCTCGATGACGCGGCACGTGTTCGAGACCGCGCTCGCGCGCGTCGGCCTCGAACTGCCGCCGCACACCGTGATCGGCAGCCGCGAGGCGATCTACGAGGCGATCCGCCTGAATCTCGGCGTCAGCGTGCTGCCGCGCGGCGAGGTGCCCGGCGATCCGGCCTTGCGCGCCGTGCCGCTCGCGCCGCCGGCGCCGATGCTGCACGAGTATCTGTACTGCCTCGACGCGCGCCGCGCCGCCCGGCTCATCGACACGTTCCTCGCCTGCGTGCCCAGCGCGAATGCGCCGCGCGCGCCGTTCACGCCAAGCCGTGCCGGCGCGCCGCGTCGCGCAGACAGTCGAGCAGCATCGCCGCGGCCGGCGTGAGCGGGCTGTCGCGCCGCGTCACCACCTGCACCGACAAGGGCGGGATCGCTTCCCGGATCGGCATGACCGCGAGCTGCCCGCGCGCCCACTCGATCGACAGCAATTGCTCCGGCACCGCCGCGATCAGATCGGAGCCGAGCAGCAGGCTGTGCGCGACCGCGAAGCTCGGGCATTCCACCACCCGATGCGGCGGCCGCAGCCCGTGCTGTTCGAAGCATTGGCACAGCATCTGCGAGGAGCTTTCGGGCGACGGATTGAGCAGCCAGTCGGCGTCGACGAGATCGGCAAGCGAGGTGCAGCGCGCGAGCGGATGCGCGCGCCGCGCGACGATGCGCAGCCGGCTCGCGTACAGTTGCGCGTGGTCGAACTCGGCGGCGAGCCGCTCCGGCATCACCACGGCGACCGCGAAATCGAGCGTGCCGTCGTGCAGGCGCGGCAGCGCGACGCCCGGAAAACCTTCGAAGAAACTGACCTGTGTCAGCGGGAAGCGGCGGCGGAACGCCTGATAGGCGTCGGGCAGGATCGAGACGGCGGCGGCCGGCGTGATCGCCGCCGCGACCGCGCCCGTCGCCGCGCCCTGCGCCTGCTCGATGTCGTCGCGCGCACGCTGCATCTCGGCGACGATCAGACGCGCGCGCACCTGCAGCTGCTGCCCGAACGCGGTCAGCTGCACGCCGCGCGCGGTGCGCACCACGAGCGACACGCCGAGCGCCTGCTCCAGCTCCTTGATCGCCTTGGTCAGCGCGGCCGGCGACAGATTGAGCGCGCGCGCGGCGGCGCGGATGCTGCCTTCCTCGGCAACCGTCACGAAAGCCTTGAGCTGGTGGTATTTCATCGGACGAATCGCGGTGGCGAACGCCGCGCGCGGCGTTCATGGGGAGGCAACCCAGGGTTGGCACCATCGGAATTTATCAGCTTATGGTGCGCGACAGAACTTTATATGCTTCGTCGACACGTGCGTCGGATTTCAACCGCGCCGATACAACGAAGGAGACAAGCATGCTGTCCGTCAACCCCGTGATTCCCGGCATCGCCGACATCGCCCCCGAGCTGATCGAGGTGCGCCGCCGCATCCACGCGCATCCCGAACTGGCGTTCGAGGAGACCCGCACCAGCGAACTCGTCGCCGGCCTGCTCCACGGCTGGGGCTACGAGGTGCATCGCGGGCTCGGCAAGACCGGCCTGGTCGGGGTTCTGCGGGCCGGCGCGGGCGCGCGCACGCTCGGGCTGCGCGCCGACATGGACGCCCTGCCGATCAGCGAGGCCACCGGCCTGCCGTATGCGAGCCAGGTGCCGCGCCGCATGCATGCGTGCGGCCATGACGGTCACACCGCGATGCTGCTCGCGGCCGCGCGCCACCTCGCCGCGACCCGTGCGTTCTCGGGCACGCTCAACCTGATCTTCCAGCCGGCCGAGGAGAATTTCGGCGGCGCGAAGGCGATGATGGACGACGGCCTGTTCGAGCGCTTTCCCTGCGACGCGATCTTCGCGATGCACAACATGCCCGGCCGCGCCGCGGGCGACATGGCGTTCCGCACCGGCGCGTCGATGGCCTCGTCGGACCGCGTGACGATCACGCTGCGCGGCGTCGGCGGACACGGCGCGATGCCGCACGCGGCGCGCGATCCGATGTCGGCGGCGGGCAGCATCATGATCGGCCTGCAAACCATCGTCGCGCGCGAGGTGAACGCGCAGCAGGCGGCCGTGATCACGGTCGGCAGCGTGCAGGCGGGCGAAACCTTCAACGTGATCCCCGACACCGTGGTGATGAAGCTGTCGGTGCGCGCGCTCGATCCCGACGTGCGCGCGCTGCTCGCGGCCCGCATCGACGCGTTCGCGCGCGCGCAGGCCGAGAGCTTCGGCGTGCGCGCCGAGGTCGACTACGACTACGGCTATCCGGCGCTCGTCAATCATCCCGAGCCGACCGCGTTCGCGCGCGACATCGCGCGGCAGATGCTCGGCGCCGAGCGGGTCGAGGCGGAAGCCGAGCCGCTCATGGGCAGCGAGGACTTCGCCTACATGCTCGAAGCCCGGCCCGGCTGCTACGCGCTGATCGGCAACGGCACGGGCAGCCGCGGCGGCTGCATGGTGCACAACCCCGGCTACGACTTCAACGACGAGATCCTCGCGATCGGCGCGAGTTACTGGGTGCGGCTCACCGAAGCCTGGCTCGCCTGAGCCTGCCTCCGGCAGCCTCCGCGCCCGCCGCCCGGCCCCGGGTCGCGCGGCCCGCACCCGCATCGTCGTCGTTTTAGCGTCATGTCCGCGCGCCCGCATCGGGCTGCGCGGGCCCGTCCCCTGCCCGCCCCGCGAGGAATCATGGACACCACCGCCTGCACGCCCGCCGCGCCCGCCGCCTCGTCCGCCGCCCGCCGGCGCCGCCTGATCGCCGCCGCCGCCGTCGGCAATGCGCTCGAGTTCTACGACTTCACCGTCTACAGCTTCTTCGCGATCCTGATCGGCAAGCTGTTCTTTCCCGTGCATTCGCCGTTCGGCCAGCTGATGCTCGCGGTCGCGAGCTTCGGCGTCGGCTTCGTCACGCGCCCGCTCGGCGGCATCGTGATCGGCATGTACGCGGACCGCGTGGGCCGCAAGCGCGCGATGATCGTCACGCTGCTGCTGATGGCGCTCGGCACCGCGCTGATCGCCGTCGCGCCCACTTACGCGCAGGTCGGCCTCGCCGCGCCGGTGCTGCTCGTCGTCGCGCGGCTGCTGCAGGGCTTCGCGTCGGGCGGCGAGGTCGGCGCCTCGACCACGCTGCTGCTCGAACAGGCGCCGCAGCACCGGCGCGGCCTGTATGCGTCGTTCCAGTATTCGAGCCAGGGCTTCGCCGCGCTCGCGGGCGCGCTGACCGCCGTCGCGCTGACCACGCTGCTGAGCAACGCGCAGCTCGAAAGCTGGGGCTGGCGCGTGCCGTTCGTGATCGGCACGCTGTTCGTGCCGATCGGCTACTGGCTGCGCCGCACCGTCGAGGAAGTGCCCGCCGCCCCGATCCCGGGCGCGGCGACGCCCGACGCCGCGCCGCTGCCGCTCGTCGACGTGCTGCGCGGCCATCGGCGCGCGGTGCTGGTCGGCCTCGGGATCACGATCGGCGGCACCTCGATCCACTACATCATCGTGTTCTACATGGCGCTGTACGGCGTGCAGGTGCTGCACCTGCCCGTCTGGCTGTCGATGACGGCCGGTTGCGTCGCGGGCGCGGTGCTCACGTTCGCGACGCCGCTCGGCGGCTACCTGTCCGACCTCCACGGCCGCAACCGGATCGTCTGGTGGACGCGGATCGTGCTGATGATCGCGATCTACCCGGCCTTCGTGGCGCTCAACCGCTGGCCGGGCGCGGGCTCGCTGCTGTCGATCGTCGCGGCGCTCGCGCTCGTCCATGCGATCAACATCGGCGCCTGCGGCGCGATCCTCGGCGAATTGTTTCCGCGCCGGGTGCGCGCGACGGGCGGCGCGCTCGTGTACAGCCTCGGGGTCGCGATCTTCGGCGGCTTCGCGCAGTTCTTCGTCACCTGGCTGATCGCCGCGACCGGCAATCCGAACGCGCCGGCGTGGTATGCGATCGGCTGCGGGGTGCTGACGCTCGTCGCGCTGCATGGGCTGAAGGAGTATGCGGGGCGCGCGCTGGATTGAGCGGCGCCCGAGTGATGCCCGGCTCGACGCCTGCCTGATACTTGACGGCAGGCGTCCTGATACTGGAGTTGGCGGATTCGAATCGCATCGGTCGGCCTACCGGGCGCGAATGGATGTGATCATCCGTCAGATACACCACGGGCGCGTCGTGCTGGCGAGCGCCACGCCGCGAATCGAGGCGCGGCGGCTCGACACCATCCGCTTCCTCGGGCAGTAACACTCGTGCCCAGCACATCAAGCGGCACGAGTCGTATCGTTCGCCCGCCGCCGTGGAAACAACACGCTGCGCCAATGCCTCATCCAGACGCCGCGCAGCGCGTCATCCCCCCTCAGAACACACTCGCTGTCACCGCGGGCAGCCCGTACTATCCGGCGATGCCCAGATAGGCGTATACCCTTGAACTCTTGTCATCAGTTTATCAACCTGTCGATAATGCTCTCATGGATGTGAAAACAGCAGTGCGCGTCTTCGACGTGATCAATCTCTTTGCGGAAGTGCGCCAACCGATGATCTACAGCGAGATCGCGCGGCGCACCGGGATTCCGTTGTCGAGCTGTCATGCCTTGTTGCAGACCATGGTTGCAAAAGGCTACCTGTACGCCCCTGGCGTGAAGGCCGGCTACTACCCGACGCAGCGCTTGCTGCATGTCGCCCGCGATATCTGCAGCGAGGATCCGTTGACGCTGCAGTTTCAACCGCTGCTCAGCGCGTTGCGCGACGCAACGGGCGAGACAGCCGCGCTTGCCGCGCTGGCCGGTCATCGCGTGGTCTATCTGGATGTCATGGAGTCGCGCCAGAAGATTCGCTACAGCGACGCGCCTGGCGGATTCATGTTCCTGCATGCGAGTGCGGCCGGCAAAGCGCTGCTGGGTGCGCTCGACACGTCGGCACGTACGCGGCTGCTCGACGCCTGCGAGCCGCTCGAAGCGTTTACCGACGGCACGGTAGTCGATCGGCGGGTGTTCGAGCGCGAAGTGGAGCAAGGCGTGCGCAACGGCTGGCATCGCTCGACCGGCGAGAACGTCGAGGACGTCGCCGGGCTCGCGCGGGGGTTCACGATTCATGGCGAAGCCTTCGCGCTCGTCATAGGCGGCCCGAAAGCCCGCTTGTTGAAGAACGAGGCGCGCGCGGTCGAGGCGCTGCTCGAGATTTATCGGCAGATTCCACCATCATTGCTGGCCTAGCCCGATGCCTGTCGAGGCGGTCGAAGGAAAGGAGGGAGATATGCGCTGGAGCAACCGACCCGAGGGTTCCAACTGGGGCGATTTCGGTCCGGACGACCAACTCGGCCGTCCCAACCTGATCGGTGCGCAACAAGTACTCGACGCCGCGCGTGAAGTTCGCGCCGGCCGTACTTTCTGCCTGTCCCTGCCGCTCGATTATCCCGGCGCGAATCGACTGAATCCGCGTCGTCACCCGCCCGTACTGCGCCCAACCTTCAAGGACGGCTTGCCGTACGTCAACTTCCCGCTTTCGCGGCTTGCCGAACACGCGCTCGATGTCGTCAGCGACGATCAGGTACTCCTGAGTCTTCAGTATTCCACGCAATGGGATGCGCTCGCACACGTAGGCGCCCGTTTCGACGCGGATGGTGACGGTGTGCCGGAAAGCGTCTACTACAACGGCTACCGCGCATGCACCGATATCGTCGGACCGATCGACTATCACCCGGACGCGCACTCCGAATCCCATCCCTGCGGCAGCGAGCACAGCCACGCGGATGCACTCGGCATCGAGCATCTTGCCGTGAAGGGCATGCAGGGACGGGGCGTACTGGTCGATCTCGTCGCCCATCACGGCCGTGAGCATCGCGCGATCGGCTATGACGATCTGATGGCCGTACTCGATGCCGACCAGATAGACGTCGCGCACGGCGACATCCTGGTCGTGCGTACCGGCTTTGCCGAGCTGCTGCTCGAGATGAACCGGGATCCGGACCTGGAAGTGCTCGACGCCCATTGCTGCGCACTCGACGGCCGGGACGAGCGCTTGCTGCAATGGATTACCGATTCCGGTATTGCCGCGCTGGCAGCCGACAACTATGCCGTCGAACGTTACCCCGCGCATCCGCCGAAGACACCCGGCTCGCATCCGCTGCTGCCCCTGCATCATCATTGCCTGTTCAAGCTCGGGCTTCCGCTCGGCGAACTCTGGTATCTGCGCGAGCTGGCGGCGTGGTTGCGCACGCACGCACGCTCGAGATTCATGCTGACCGCCCCGCCGCTTCGCCTGCCCGGCGCCATGGGTTCTCCCGTCACGCCGATCGCAACGGTGTAGGCCCATATTTTTCGTATTTTTATTATTTCGCAATCCTCTTTATTGATATGAACAAAGAACGTGTATTGATCACCGGCGGCGGCGCCGGCATCGGAGCCGCCTGCGTTCAGCGCTGTCTCGAAGATGGCTATGACGTCGTCGTCATCGATCGGATCGGAGAGGGTCTGCGAGCAGACCTCGCCGATCCCGATGCGACCGCGGATGCGTTGCGGCGAGCGCTCGCGGGCGGCCCGATCACACGACTCGTCAACAATGTCGGCATCGTACTGCCGGCCGAGGCGGAACATCAGTCGCTCGACGAGCTGGAACAGGCATGGGCGCTCAACGTGCGCTGTGCGATGCAGTGCATGCAGGCACTCCTGCCGGGCATGAAGGAAGCGGGCTTCGGCCGGATCGTCAATATGTCGTCGCGAGCCGCGCTCGGTAAAACACTGCGAACTGCATACGCCGCCACCAAGGCGGCCTTGCTCGGCATGACGCGGGTATGGGCACTCGAACTCGGCGCATACGGCATCACGACGAACGCGATCGGCCCGGGGCCCATCCGCACCCAGCTGTTCGACCTCGCGAACCCGCCCGACACGCCCCGCACGCAGGCGATCCTCGCTCAGGTACCGGTTCGCCGCATCGGCACGCCCCACGACGTTGCGCATGCGGCGTCCTACCTGCTCGACGCGCGCAGCGGCTTTGTGACGGGCCAGGTGTTGTATGTCTGCGGCGGAATGACGATCGGCGTCGCGGAGGTGTGAACATGCGTCCTTCAAACGTTGGTCAGGTCGGTATCGTCGGCGCGGGCAGCATCGGCGTCGCTTTCGCGGTCGCCTTTGCCCGTGCGGGCCGGCGGGTGTGCCTGTTCGATCCCGATACACGGCGGCGCACGCTTGCGCCAGACGAAATCGCCACGCGGCTTGCAGGCCTCGCACGGTTCGGCTTGCTCGAAGAGAAGCCGGCCACGGTTGCCGCGCACGTCGAGGTGGTCGAAACGCTGGAAGCGGCGGCGCACGGAGCCGAGCTTATCCAGGAGTGCGCGCCGGAAAGCGTCGAACTCAAGCGCGAGCTGTTCGGCACGCTCGTGCGCATCGCACCACGGCACGCCATTCTCGCGAGCGCCTCGTCATTCCTGCCGGCGTCGCGCTTTGTCGACGCCGACCTGCCGGGCCGTGAACGATGCCTCGTCGCCCATCCGGGCAATCCGCCCTACCTGATTCCCGTCATCGAGCTGGTGCCCGCGCCGTTCACATCGCCTCGCGTACTCGATCGCGCGAGCGAGCTGTATGCCGACGCGGGCTTGAAGCCGGTGTGCGTCCGGAAAGAAGTCGAAGGCTTTTTGTTCAATCGCCTACAGGGTGCGCTGCTGCGGGAAGCCTACTGTCTCGTGCGCGACGGCGTCGCCTCGGTCGACGACATCGACACCGTGGTGCGGGAAGGACTCGGGTTGCGCTGGTCCTTGCTCGGCCCGTTCGAGACGGCCGACCTCAACACCCGGGGCGGCATTGCCGCCCACGCGGAAAAGATGGGCCCGTCGTATGCCCGGATGGGCGCCGAGCGCGGCCAGCACGACCCGTGGACGGAGGCGCTCGTCGCCGAAGTTGACGCCGCTCGGCGACGCGTGCTGCCGCTCGAGCGCTGGGAGGAACGCGTCGCGTGGCGCGATCGGGCGCTGATGAAGCTGATCCGCTATCGCGCAGCGGCCGACGACCCCCCCTAAGTGTCCGATGCACCGTTCGCCCAGTCGATAAAAACCTTGAGGAGACCCTTGACATGCGTAACATCACCGCCTTTTTCACCGAGTTGATGCGCCGGTACTTGCCCGATCCGTTCGTATTCGCGATCGGGCTGACCCTGCTGACAATGCTGCTTGCCGTGCTCGTCCAAGGGCAGCCGATACACACGCTCGCGACCAGTTGGGGGAAGGGCTTCTGGGCGTTGCTCGCATTCACGACCCAGATGATGGTGATCCTCGCGATGGGTTACGTGCTGGCCACCGCCCCGCTGACCGAACGCCTGCTCGAACGCGTGATTGCGCGTGTGCACAGCCCGTGCGCGGCGGTGATCGTCGCGACGCTGGTTGGCGGAATCGGCAGCTACCTGAACTGGGGGTTCGGGCTGGTGGTTGGCGGGATCGTCGCGCGCAAGCTCGCCCTGCGGGTACGCGGCGTCCACTATCCGCTGATCATCGCATCCGCATACAGCGGCTTCACGCTGTATGGCCTCGGGTTGTCCGCCAGCATCCCGGTGCTGATCTCGACCAAAGGACACCCGATGGAAGCACAGATGGGGGTGATTCCGCTGTCCGACACGATCTTTTCTCCGGCAATGCTCATAACGAGCGCCGTCGTGATCGTCACGCTGCCGCTGCTGAATGCATGGCTGCATCCGAAACCGGGGCAACCGGTAACGGAAATCGACCGCGCGAGCGAAGCCGCCACGCCGGCCGTGACCGCCCCCATCCCGGACGACGCGCACACCTTCGCGAGCCGCCTGAACCATAGCCGCCTGCTGAGCGGGCTGATCGGAGCCGCGGGCATCCTGTACGTGGTTTTGCATTTCCATGATGGTGGGTCGATCGACCTGAACCTGATCAACTTCATCATCCTGTTTCTCGGCATTCTGTTGCTCGGTACGCCGATTCGCTATGTCGAGAAACTGAACGAAGGGATCCGGACAATCAGCGGGATCCTGCTGCAATACCCGTTCTACGCGGGGATCATGGCGATCATGGCATCTTCCGGGCTGGTCGATACGTTCTCACATTGGTTCGTCCAGATCGCCACGCCCAAGACGCTGCCGTTTTGGGGGCTCGTCAGTTCGTTCTTCATCAACTTCTTCGCACCATCCGGCGGCGGACATTGGGTCATCCAGGGCCCCTTCATGATCGAGGCGGCCAAGGCACTCGACGCATCGGTGGCACACACGTCGATGGCGGTCATGCTCGGCAATGCGTGGAACGATCTGGTCCAACCGTTCTGGATCCTGCCCGCCCTCGCACTCTCGAAGCTCAAGCTCAAGGACATCATGGGCTATACGGTAATCATGATGTTCTGGGTCGGCCTGATCTACGCTGCCGCCGTGCTGGTATGGCGCTGAGCAGACCCTCCATCCCCTTTCCTCCCCCTCGGAACCCCTCATGCCCTACATCATCGAAACCTTCGACAAACCCGGCCACGCGGCGCTGCGTGCGCAAGAGCGGAACGCGCACCTGGCGTTCCTGGCCCGGCACAGCGCGCGCCTGCTCGCCTCCGGCGCGAAGCTCGACGACGCGGGCGGCGATCTCGGCGGCGGCCTCTACGTGGTCGATTTCGAGACGCGCGACGAAGCCAAGTACTTCATCGAGGACGATCCCTACGCGCGCGCGGGCCTGTTCGAGCGCGTGACGATCACCCGCTGGCGCAAGGCCTACGTCGCGGGCGAATGCTATCTGTAATGTGCGCCGATCGGACAAATCGCGGCCGATGCAACGGGAAACTGCGGATCTCGCGCAAGGAATGGCATCATATCGACCTTGCGCCACCCCAACACCGGCTCCACATGTCAAACCTGATCGTCCACGGCGGTTCCCCGTTGCGCGGTGAAATCACCCCGTCCGCCAACAAGAACGCCGTCCTGCCCATCCTGTGCGCCACGCTGCTGACCGACCAGCCGCTGCGCCTCGTCGGCGTGCCGGACATCACCGATGTCCGCAAGATCCTCGATATCTTCCGCATGCTCGGCAGCGACGTCGCGATCGATTTCTCGACCGGCGTGCTCGACCTGCACCACCGCGCCACCACGTTCGACCCGGCCGTGCACCGGCTGCCCGAGGAAATGCGCTCGTCGATCATGCTGGTGCCGCCGCTCGTCGCCCGCTTCGGCGTGGCGCGGCTCGAAAACGACGTCAAGGGCTGCACGCTCGGCGTACGCGAGATCGATCCGCACGTCGAGGTGTTCGAGCGCTTCGGCGCGCGCATCGAGCGCACCCCCGATTCGCTGATCGTGCGTACCGACGGCCCCCTCACGCCGAACCAGCACTGGCTCGACTACGCGTCCGTCACCACCACCGAGAACTTCGTGCTGTGCGCGGCCGCCGCGGGCGGCGTCTCGACGCTCGTCAACGCGGCCTCGGAGCCGCACGTGCAGGAGTTCTGCCGCTTCCTCGCCATGCTCGGCGTGGCGATCGAGGGCATCGGCACCTCGCATCTGACGGTGCGCGGCGGCCAGCGGCTCGCGGGCGGCGAATACCGTTTCAGCGAGGATTTCCACGAGATCGCGACCTTCCTCGCGCTCGGCGCGATCACGGGCGGCGACATCGTGGTGCGCAATTCCGCGCCCGAGCAGTTTCCCCTGATCGACCGGACCTTCGCGAAATTCGGCGTCGAGATCGTGCACGAGCAAGGCTGGTCGCGCGCGCTGCGCGACGGCCCGCTCAAGGTGCGCCGGCCGTTCACGCAGAACATCCTCACCAAGATCGAGGCGGCGCCGTGGCCCTACCTGCCCGTCGACCTGCTGCCGATCTTCGTCGCGCTCGGCGTGCGCGCCGAGGGCAGCGCGATGTTCTGGAACAAGGTGTACGACGGCGCGATGGGCTGGACGGGCGAGCTGTCGAAGTTCGGCGCGCACGTGTTCCAGTCCGATCCGCATCGCCTGATCACGTTCGGCGGGCTGCCGCTCAGCCCCGCGCGGGTCGAGAGCCCGTACATCATCCGCGTCGCGATCGCGCTGCTGATGGTGGCCGCGAGCATCGACGGCCGCTCCGAGATCCTCAACGCACTGCCGATCCGGCGCGCCCATCCGCGTTTCGTCGAGAACCTGCGTTCGGTCGGCGCGAACGTGGAGTGGACGAGCGGCGAGTGACGCGCAAAGCGTGACGCGCGGCGCAAGCCGCGCCGTGACGCCCGCGCGCCCTGCAACCCGGAAAGGGGTGCCGCGCCGCATCCCGCCGTGTCGATCAGCCGGATCTCGCCGTGGTTCGAGCGCTGCATCCGGCCGACGCTCAGGGCACCGAGCCCGAGCCTACCTCCGCCGACAGTCCGAAGCGAAACGCCGCGCCACGTCGATCAGCCGGATCTCCCCGTCGTCCAAGCCAGGCATCCGCCCGACGATCAAGCCCCCAGTCCCGCCCCGCCCGCCGCCGGCAGCCCGAAACGAAACACCGCCCCGCGCCCCGCCACGTCGATCAGCCGGATCTCGCTGTGGTTCAAGCCCAGCATCCGGTACACGATCAGGAGCCCCAGCCCGCCCCCGCCGCGCGGCGCGCCGTCCACGCTGAACGAACGCTGGAACAAGCCGTCGCGCTGCGCGACCGGAATGCCCGGGCCGGTGTCGGCGATCGTCACCTCCACCGCGCCGTCGCGCGCCGCCAGCATCACGTCGATCGTGCCGTCTTCCGGCGTATGGCGCAGCGCATTGTCGAGCAGGTTGGTCAGCACCCGCTCGATCATGCCCAGGTCCGCGCGCACCCCGGGCAGCCGCGGCGGGATCTCGGCGCGCAGCGCGATCCGGCGCGCCTTGGCCGTCAGCTCGAACTTCTGGAACACGTCCTGCACCAGGTCCACCAGCGAGAAATCCTCGGGCTCCGCCCGCACCAGGCCCGACTCCAGCCGCGCCAGTTCGAACAGCGCCTGCGCGAGCCGCCCGACCTTCGCGCTCTGCGCCAGCGCGATCGCGAGATAGCGCCGCCGCTCCGCATCGTCGAGCGTGTCCGCCTTCAGCGCGAGCGTCTCCAGATAACCATGCAGCGACGTCAGCGGCGTGCGCAAGTCATGCGAGATGTTCGCCACCAGTTCGCGGCGCTGCTGGTCCTGGTGCGTCAGCGCGCGCCATTGGTCGCCGAGGCGGTCGGCCATCTGCGCGAATGTCGTCTCCAGCACCGCGATCTCGTCGCGACCACCGGCCGCCGCCGAACGCGGCACCCGCGGCTGCGTGTCCGGCTCGCCGTCCGCATCGAAGCGGCGCATCGCACCGGTCAGCCGCCGCAGCGGGCGCGTGATCAGGCCGAACGCCATCAGGCCCGCGAGCAGCCCCAGCAGCGCGACCAGCGCCATCGACCACAGCGTCGTGCGCAGCACCGAGCTGGCGGCCACCCGCGCGGCCAGCGCGTCATGCGCCTCGCCGAGCAGCACCACGTAGATATAGCCGGACGGCGCCCGCCCCGGCAGTTGCAGCGGGGCCGCGCTGAACACCTTGCGCGCATCGGCGCTGCGCGGATCGTCGCCGAGGATCGGCAGCGGCTCGCCGGCGATGAAGCGCCGCACCGGGCCGAGATCCACCTGCGCGCGCTTCACGTGCCCGGCCGGCGCGTCGTCGCCCTTCACGCGCCCTTCGTTGTCGAGCAGGTACACCTCCACGCTCGGGTTCACGCCCATCAGCTGCCCGAACAGCCGGCGCACCGCGTCGGGCCGCAGGCCGTTCTCGTCCATCAGCGGCGCGCTGTGCGCGATGTGCTCGGCCAGGCCGCGCGACAAGCCCTGCACGACTTCCTTCTCGTGCATGTCGCTGGAGCGGATCTGCAGCCACGCCGACGCGCCGCAGCACGCGAGCAGCAGCGCGGAGAACACGAGCGACAGGCGCTGGCTGAGTGTCAGTCCCATCACGGCTCCCGCGTCTCGGCGTCCGGCGCCGCGAGCTTGTAGCCGTGCCCCCAGACGGTCAGGATGCGCGCCGGCTGGGCCGGATCGGGCTCGATCTTCGCGCGCAGCCGGTTGATATGGGTGTTGACGGTGTGCTCGTAGCCCTCGTGCTGATAGCCCCACACCGCGTTCAGCAGGTCCATGCGCGAATACACCTTGCCCGGGTGCTGCGCGAAAAAATACAGCAGGTCGAACTCGCGCGGCGTCAGCTCGATGCGCGCGCCGTCCACCGTCACCTCGCGCATCACCGGGTCGATCGACAGCCCGCCCAGCTCCAGGCGGCCCGCGTCGAGCCGCGAGTTGCGCTCCAGCGCGTCGACGCGCCGCAGCAGCGCCTTGACCCGCGCCACCAGTTCCAGCACCGAGAACGGCTTCGCGAGGTAATCATCCGCGCCGAGTTCGAGCCCGAGGATCCGGTGCACCTCGCTCGAACGCGCGCTCGTGATGATGATCGGCGTGTAGCGCGTCATCGCGCGCGCGCGCCGGCAGATCTCGAGCCCGTCGACGCCGGGCAGCATCAGGTCGAGGATCAGCGCGTCCCAGCCGCCCTGCTCCAGCAGCCGCAGCCCCGCATCGCCGTCCGCGCAGTGCACCACCTCATAGCGCTCGTCGCGCAGGTGCAGGCTCAGGACGTTGGCGATGTCGTTGTCGTCCTCGACGATCAGTACGCGTTTCGGTCGATCCATGACAGTCCGCGCGCCATCGCGCGCAAATGAAAATAAGGGGCGAATGATCCGCCGGTCCGTCATTGTGCAGATTTTCCGGCTCGGGAGTTATCACATTTAATTTAACTTTCCGTGAGGACTTCGACACCACGGTATTTCTACGATAGGCGCATGTTCCATCGTACCCGTCGCAAGGAGTCCATCATGGCCAATCGCAGACGTTTTCTCTCCCTCGGCGGCGCGGCGCTCGCCGCGCTCGCCGCCGCGAGCCGCTGGCCGGCCCGCGCGGCCGGGCCCGCCGCGCCGGCGCCGGGCGGCTTCGAGGTCAGCCATACCGAGGCGCAGTGGCGGCAACGCCTGACCCCGGCCCAGTTCGCGGTGCTGCGCGAGGAAGGCACCGAGCCGCCCTACAGCAGCCCGCTCAACGACGAGCATCGCAGCGGCCGGTTCGCCTGCGCCGGCTGCGCGCTCGACCTGTTCTCGTCGCGCACGAAATTCGACAGCCATACCGGCTGGCCGAGCTTCTGGACGCCGCTCGAGCACGCGGTCGCGACCCGCGAGGACGGCTCGTTCGGCATGCAGCGCACCGAGGTGCACTGCCGCCGCTGCGGCGGTCATCTCGGCCACGTGTTCGACGACGGCCCCGCGCCGACCGGCCTGCGCTACTGCATGAACGGCGTCGCGCTCGCCTTCCGCCCGCTGCCGGCCTGACCTCATTCCGCCAGGAGTCTTCACCATGTTGCTGATCGTTCTCGCTTATCTCGGCGGCGTCCTCACGATCCTGAGCCCGTGCATCCTGCCCGTGCTGCCGTTCGTATTCGCGCGCGCCGACCAGCCCTTCGTCCGCAGCGGGCTGCCGCTGCTCGCCGGCATGGCGCTCACCTTCGCCGCCGTCGCCTCCCTCGCCGCGATCGGCGGCGGCTGGGTCGCGCAGGCCAACCAGTATGGCCGCTGGCTCGCGCTCGTCATGCTCGCCGCCTTCGGCATCACGCTGCTCGCGCCGCGCGTCGCCGAACACCTGACCCGGCCGCTCGTCGCGCTCGGCAACCGGCTCGCCGCGCACGCCCAGCGCGACGGCCGGCCCGCGGGCGTCGGCGCGTCGCTGCTGCTCGGCGTCGCGACCGGCCTGCTGTGGGCGCCCTGCGCCGGGCCGATCCTCGGCCTCGTGCTGACGGGCGCCGCGCTGCGCGGCGCGAGCGTCGGCACCACGCTGCTGCTGATCGCCTATGCGGCCGGCGCGGCCACCTCGCTCGCCGCCGCGCTGCTGGTCGGCGGCAAGCTGTTCGCCACGCTCAAGCGTTCGCTCGGCGCGGGCGAATGGGTGCGGCGCGGGATCGGCGTCGCGATGCTGGGCGGGGTCGGCGCGATCGCGCTCGGTCTCGACACCGGCGTGCTGGCCCGCGTCTCGACGGTCGCGACGGGCGGCCTCGAGCAGGCGCTCGTCAACCGGCTCGGATCGGACGGCGGCGGCGGCGCGATGCGCGCCTCGACCGAGGCCGGCGGCGCACCGTCGAACGCGGCCGCAGGCGGCGCGATGATGCAGGCCGCGCCGGGCATGCTGCGGGTCGACGCGAGCGCGTTGCCGGTCGAGGGCCGGCTGCCGTCGCTGGACGGCGCGGTGCAATGGCTGAACTCGCCGCCGCTCAGCGCGGCCGCCCTGCGCGGCAAGGTCGTGCTGATCGATTTCTGGACCTATTCCTGCATCAACTGCCTGCGCACGCTGCCCTACGTGAAGGCATGGGCCGCGAAGTACCGCGACCAGGGGCTCGTGGTGATCGGCGTGCATGCGCCCGAGTTCGCGTTCGAGCGCGATCCGGCCAACGTGCGCAAGGCGATCCGCGATCTCGGCATCGATTATCCGGTCGCGATCGACAACAACTATGCGATCTGGCGCGGCTTCGACAACCAGTACTGGCCCGCGCACTACTTCGTCGACGCCCAGGGGCGCGTGCGCTACCACCACTTCGGCGAGGGGAACTACGCGCGTTCGGAGCAGGTGATCCAGCAGCTGCTGGTCGAAGCCGGCCACGCGGACGCCGCGCGGGTCGCCACCGGCCTCGACGGCATGGCCGCGCAAGGCGTGCAGGCGGCCGCCGATCCCGACGACATGCGCTCGCCGGAAACCTACGTCGGCTATGCGCGCGCGGAGAACTTCGCGTCGCCGGGCGGGGCCGCGCGCGACGCCGTGCGCCGCTACACGACGCCGACGCGGCTCGACGTCAACGACTGGGGCTTCGACGGCGCGTGGCGCATCGGCGCGGAACACGCCACGCTCGCGCAACCGGGCGGCGCCCTGATCTACCGCTTCCATGCGCGCGACCTGCACCTCGTGCTCGGGCCCGGCGCCGACGGGCGGCCGGTGCGGTTCCGGGTGCGCGTCGACGGCGCGGCGCCGGGCGCGGCGCACGGCACCGACGTGGACGCGGCCGGCAACGGCACGGTGGTCGCCCAGCGGCTCTACCAGCTGGTGCGCCAGCCCGGCGACGTCGCCGACCACACTTTCTCGGTCGAGTTTCTCGACCCCGGCGTGCAGGCGTTCGCCTTCACGTTCGGCTAGGGCCTCGGCTCGCTCATCCATCCAGGAGGTTTCATCGTGAAGACGCAAGCAACTCAATCCACGCCGGCGCGAGCGCGCGGCTGGCGCGCACCCGGCCTCAGGACGGCCGGCGCGCTGGCGATCGCGGCGCTGGCGCTCGTCTGGCAGCACGCCGCGCGCCCGGCCGAGCCCGCCGTCGCGCTGCCGGCCCCGGCCCATGACGAGCCGGCCGGCGCGGCGCGCACCGAGACCGCCGTGCTCGCGGGCGGCTGCTTCTGGGGCATGCAGGGCGTGTTCGAGCACGTGCGCGGCGTGCGCCGGGTGGTGGCCGGCTATGCGGGCGGCGTGGCTGAAACCGCCCACTACGAATTGGTCGGCGACGGCGGCACCGGTCACGCGGAATCGATCCGGGTCGACTACGACCCGGCGCAGATCAGCTACGGGCGCCTGCTGCAGGTGTTTTTCTCGGTCGCCCACAATCCGACCCAGCTCGACTACCAGGGCCCCGACCACGGCACCCAGTACCGTTCCGCGATCTTCCCGACCACGCCGGCGCAGCGCGCCGTGGCCCGCGACTACGTCGCGCAGCTCGGCGCGGCGCGCGTGTTCGGCGCGCCGATCGTCACGCGCATCGAGGACTACAAAGGTTTTTATCCGGCCGAGGCGTATCACCAGGATTACCTCGCGCAGCACCCGGACGCGCCGTACATCGCCTTCAACGACCTGCCGAAGATCAGCGCGCTGAAACAGATGCTACCGGCGCTGTACCGGGCCGACCCGGTGCTGCTGACGGGCGCCGGGAACTGACGCGGCGCGGGGCGCCCGTCAGCGCGCGGCGAAGGTGTCGCATTGCCGCACGTCGCCGCTGTCCAGCCCGCGCCGCAGCCAGTACACGCGCTGTTCGCTCGAACCGTGGGTGAACGCGTCGGGCACCACGTAGCCCTGGCTCTGCTTCTGGAGGCGGTCGTCGCCGATCGCGGCGGCCGCGTTCAGCCCCTGCTCCAGGTCGCCCGCTTCGAGCAGTTGCCGGTTCGCGCGCTGCGCGTTGTTCGCCCAGACCCCGGCGAAGCAGTCGGCCTGCAGTTCGAGCCGCACCGACAGCCGGTTCCCCTGCACGCGGCCCGCCCGCGCGCGCGTCGCGTCGACCTTGTCGGAAATGCCGAGCAGCTTCTGCACGTGATGCCCGACCTCGTGCGCGATCACGTAGGCCTGCGCGAAATCGCCGCCCGCGCCGAATCGATCGCGCAACTCGCGATAGAACCCGAGGTCGATGTAGATCTTCTGGTCCGCCGGGCAGTAGAACGGCCCCATCGCGGCCTGCCCGTTGCCGCACGCGGTGGGCGTGCTGCCTGTATACATCACGAGCGTCGGCGCGACGTACTGCGCGTGCAGCTGGGTCTGGAACACGGTCTGCCAGGTGCGTTCGATGTTGCCGAGCACCTTGCGCGTGAAGACGGCCGGCGCGTCGGCCGCGCGCGCCTGCTGCGCCGCGGGCGGCGCGGACGGGGCCGGCGCGCCGCCTTGCAGCATCGACGCGCCCTGGATGATCACGCGCGGATCGATGCCGAGGAAGTACGACGCCGCCAACGCCACCACGAGCGTGCCGATGCCGACGGTCGCGCGCCGCCCGCCGAACCCGCCGCCCCCGCGGCGGTCCTCGACGTTCTGGCTTTCGGTTTCGTTGTCGAGACGCATGCTGTGACTCCGTCAATCAATGAGCAGTACTGTGGATCGGCTGCGGGGGGCTCTCGCGCCGCGCGCGGTCGGGTTCAGAAGTTGTGCATCATCCCGATGTACGCGCCCGTCTGCGATTCGCCCGCGAGCGGGCTCGTGTTGGGGCTCGCGTCGCGC
This sequence comes from Burkholderia sp. GW821-FHT14F03, assembly GCF_058803765.1. Taxonomy (NCBI): domain Bacteria; kingdom Pseudomonadati; phylum Pseudomonadota; class Betaproteobacteria; order Burkholderiales; family Burkholderiaceae; genus Burkholderia; species Burkholderia sp. GW821-FHT14F03. The sequence goes on along the minus strand of NZ_JBXAPG010000001.1, from coordinate 179,310 downwards.
GGCGTCGCGAGCAGCGAGAAATTCGAGTTCCCGCCGTTGCGCACGTAGGCGACCGTGCCGTACAGGAAGGTCCGCTTCGACAGGTTGTAGGTCGTGCCGAGCGCATACAGCATCGCGTGGCCGGACGGATCGTGCGACGCGTCGCCGCCGCCGCTGCCGACGCGGATGTAGTAGCCGCCGCCCGTCACCGCCCACTGCGGCGTCGCCTGGTAGGTCGCGCCGAGCCAGAAGTGATCGGCGCGATCGGCGAGGCCCGCCGGCGTATCCGGCGCCGAGTAATGCGTATACGCGCCCTGGATCTTGAACTGCTGCACCTTCACGTTCGCGCCGACGAAATATTCGCGCGAACTGGTGAACACATTGCTGAAACGACCGTTCGCATCGCGCAGCTCGTCGTAGATCCCGCGCACGTCGAGCAGCGGAGAGTGATACGAGATCATGATGCCATCCGAGCGGCCGAAGTCGTTCGGCGCGCCATAGTTGAAGCCGCGCGACTGATTGCCGAACGCGTATTGCCCCTGGATGTCGAAGCCGCCGAACACCGGGCTGTGATACTCGATGTTGTTGCTGGTCTGCTGCCAGTTGCGGCCGCGCACCAGCGACGCCGACGAAAACGCCTGCTGGACGAACGGATCGAATTCCCACACGCCGTCGCTGTCGATGAACAGGTTGCGGCCGGCCTGGACGGTGCCCCACTCGTTGCTCTTGAGGCCGACGAACGCGCGCCGCGAGAACATCCGGCCGCCGCCCGTGGTGCCGTTCATGACCTGGAACGCGGTCTCCAGGTTGAAGATCGACGACAGGCCGCCGCCCAGGTCTTCGACGCCCTTCAGGCCGAACATGCTGGTGCCCCAGTCGCCGCTCTCGGCGCTCCAGCGGCTCGAACTGCCGCCCGACGGGTTCGCGATGTGGTTCAGGTATTCGATGCCGCCGTCGATACGGCCGTACAAGGTCACGCTCGACTGCGCGAACGCAGCGGCCGGAACGGCCGCCGCCAGCGCCAGGATCATTTTTGCGCGCAACTTCATCTCCTCGTTCAAGAGTCTGCTCTCAGGTTTCGGAATACGCCGCGCCGGCCAGGCGCGGACGCACGGAGCCGGCATGCCGGACGCGGAGCGCCGGTTGCCGGATTGTCTTCAAAAAATGGGATCACCGCCACCCCGCGTCGGCGTCGTGCGCGGCTGCGGCTGCGGCTGCGGCTGCGTGCAGCGTGCAGCGGATCGTACCGGAGAAGGCGCGGGACGTCGCCGGCGCGGGCCGGCCGCGCCCTGGCGGGCATGATCCAGGGCAAGCCCGTCGCCCGCGCCCGCCCCCAACGCAAACGGGCGGCGCATCATGCACCGCCCGTTTGCCGAGCCGTCACGCCGGCCGGCCTTGCCCCACATCGAGGCCCGGCCCCGCGCCGCTCAGCGCAGCTTCGCCACGTCCTGCTCGGTCACCTTCGCGGCCGGATTGCCGAACTGGCCGGTCAGGTAGTTCGCGAGCGCGGCGATCTGCGCGTCGGTCAGTTCGTACTTGAAGGCCGGCATCCCGACGTCCTCCTGGCCGGCCTTGCGCTGCACGCCGTGCAGGATCACCTGCACCAGGTTGGTCGGATTCGACGCGCCCACCGTCGTGTTGTGGAACAGCGACGGGTAGTAGCCGTCCGGCGTGCCCTTGCCCTGCATCTGGTGGCAGGTCGCGCAGTTGCCGAGGTACAGGCGCGCCGGATCGATGCCGCTCGACGCGAGCGGCACGCCGCGCAGGCGCGTGCCGTCGACCGACGGCTTGCCCCAGGTCGAGCGTGGCTGCGTGCTGCCGTCGGACACGGCCGGCACGGTGCGCACGTAGGTCGCGATCGCGCCGATGTCCGCATCGGTCATCTTCGAGAAGCTGTGCTCGATCGCCTCGGCCATCGGGCCCGCCGCCTGCGCGAGGCCCGCCACGCTGCCGGTGCGCAGGTACTGCGCGAGCTGCGCCTGCGACCAGCCGCCGATGCCCGCGTTCGGGTCGGACGTGATGTTGAAGCCGTCCCAGCCCGCGAGCACCGAGCCCGACAGGAAGCTGCCGCCGGTTTCGTCGAGCGACTTCTCCTGCATGCCGACGCCGCGCGCCGTATGGCAGGTGCCGCAGTGCGCGAGGCCCTGGACCAGGTACGCGCCGCGGTTCCACTCGACGCTCTGCGACGGCTTCGGCTGGTACGGGCCGTCCTTCAGGAACAGCGCGTTCCAGATCTTGAGCGGCCAGCGCATGCTCAGCGGCCACGGGATCTCGTTCTTCGGCGGGGCCGCCTTGACCGGCTGCACGCCGTTCATGAAGTACGCATAGAGCGCCTTCACGTCGTCGTCGCTGACCTTCGCGTAGGACACGTAGGGCATCGCCGGGTACAGGTTGCCGCCGTCCTTCGACACGCCGTGGCGCAGCGCGCGCTCGAAGTCATCGAGGGTCCACTTGCCGATCCCGTTGTCCGGGTCCGGCGTGATGTTGCTCGTGTAGATCTTGCCGAGCATCGGCACGGGCATCGGCAGGCCGCCCGCGAACGGCTTGCCGCCCTTCACGGTGTGGCACGCCATGCAGTCGCCCGCGACCGCCAGGTACTGGCCGCGCGCGACGAGCGCGGCGTCGGCGCTCCCGGCCGGCGCGGCGTCGGCCGCGCGCGCGAGGCCGGGCAGCACGAGGCAGCCGGCCAGGATGAAGGAGAGAGTATGTTTCAGCACGTCAGACTTCCTTCTTCAACTGATCCGAGATCCGCAGCGCGAGCGCCGCGATCGAGAGCGTCACGTTGACCGTGCCCACCGTCGGCATCGTCGAGCTGCTCGAAATGAACAGGTTCGGGTGGTCGAACGTGCGGCAGTCCTTGTCGACGACGGAGTCGCGCGCGTCCGCGCCCATGATCGTCGCGCCCGTGATGTGGTTGTTCGGCGCGAATTCGTCGTTGAACACGACGTCCGTGCCGCCCAGCACCTTCGCCGCGCTCGCGTACACCTCGCGGGTGTGCACGGCGCCGCGCTTCACGTAGTCGTCGATCGCATAGGTGATCTCGGGACGCGGGATGCCGATCGCATCGGTGGCCGTCTTGCTCGGCACGATGCGGTTCTCGGGCTGCGGCAGGATCTCGTGGAAGCAGTCGAACTGCACGTAGCGCGCCGAGCGGTCGCGGATCTGCGCGTCCAGCTCGTCGGGCTTCAGCAGCTTGCCGCCCTTGAAGATCTTCTGCGTTTCCTGGTCGATCCGCGACAGGTTCGACAGGTGGATCTTCTTGGCCGCCTGGGTCGCGCGGAACGCGCCGTCCCGGAAGCCGATCAGCGAGGTCATCTCCTGCGGGCCGCGGCCCGGCCACAGCTTCTCGCTCGCGTAGAACGACACGCCGGTGCCCGGATGGTCCATCAGGTTGCGGCCGACCATGTCGGAACTGTTGCCGACGCCGTTCGGGAAATCACTGCTGGTCGACATCAGCATGATCTTCGGCGTCTCGATGCCATTCGCCGCGAGCACGAAGTACTTGCCCTCGACCCGGTGCTCGCCGCCCTTCGGATCCTTGTACAGCGCCGCGACGATCTTCTTCTGCGGGCCGACCTCGAGCTTGTACACCACCGCGTTCTCGATCAGCTTCGCGCCGGCCTGCTCCGCCTTCTCGACATGCACGATGCCGTTGTACATCGCGCCGATCGGGCAGATCGGCATGCAGTTGTTGTTGCCGCAGCAGGTCGGGCGGCCGTCGTACGGACGGCTGTTGCGCGCGACCGGCTCGGTCACCACGTGGTACGCGGGATCGTAGCCGTTGAGCGCGGTCTTGATCGTGCGCTCGTTGTACGACAGCGGCAGCGGCGCCATCGGATACGGCGCCTTGCGCGGCGACAGCAGGTTCTCCTCGGGACCGGGCCCCCACACGCCCAGCTCTTCCTCGGCGCGCTGGTAATACGGCTCGAGCTCGTCATACTGGAGCGGCCAGTCGCGACCGACGCCGTACACCGTCTTCATCCTGAAGTCGTTCGGGATGAAGCGCCACGCCGACGCGGCCCAGTGCCAGGTCGTGCCGCCCACGGCGCGGATGTACTGCGAGTTGAACTTGTGCTCGCCCTTCAGCACCAGGTAGTCGTTCGGCGGGCCGTACTCCGGATGCGGCGCCCACGCGCTCGACGGATACGGCGCCATGAAGTCCATCTTGTCCGGCTGATTGCGGAAGCGTTCGACGATTTCCCAGCGCGGCATGCGCGGGCCGGCTTCCAGCAGGATCACCGACTTGCCCGCCATCGCGAGCTGATGCGCCACGATCGCGCCGGCGACGCCCGAGCCCACGACCACGATGTCGGCTTGTTGTGTATCGGCCATCAGGCTTGCCTCTCGATCGGTTTATCGGCCCAGAAGCCAGGTTTGTTGGGGCAGTACGAACGGATCACCAGCGTGTCGGAGACGACGCCGAACATCAGCGCCTCTTCGTAGGTGATCACGACGTTGTCGACGACGCCGAGATACCACGCTTCGAGGATGCGCAACGCCAGCGCCTCCTGGTCGGCGCTCAGCGCGTTGCCCGAGGCGAGCACGCCCGCGAGCGCGGGCAGGCTGTCGGCGGTCTGGAACGAACCCTTCTGCAGCGCCTGCAGCAGGCGCTCGCCGACCGCACGGCTCAGGTCCGTCTTGCCGGTCAGCGATGTTGAAAGGGTCATGAAAGTATCGAGGGGCGCGGCGCCGGGATTGTCGGCCAGGGCCTTCAACGCGAGCGAGCCGGCGAGGCCGGTGGCAGTGAGCGCCAGCGCGCCCTGCAACCACTGACGCCGGGTCATGCCGGGGGCCGCGGACGCGGCGGCGTCGCTGGCGCGACGCGAGTGGGGAGTCATGTCGTTGTTCATCTTTCCTTCTCTCAGACGCCGAATTCGGGAAATCCTGAGTTGATATTTCTCAAGTTTTGGCGTGGAACCGAAATGTACGCGCTCATGTCGGTTTGAACAATCTCTTTATAGTCCATGGAATATTCCGTATTCCCGCACAATCTTTTCTTTTTACTTTTTTTGTTAATTCGGTCACCCGATTTGTTAAATCGACGGATGTCGCGTGAACTGATTCGACCTACAGGGGCCTTACAGCGCGTCGGTTAGAATCCACTACCATTTCTACAAAGCTTCTGCCCAGGGGGCGATCGCGCCATCATGCACATCCATTCGAAGAAAATCCGGCTCTGGGGCGCGCTCGCCGCGTGCGTCGCGGGCGGGCTCGCGACCGGCGCATGGCGCGCCGATGCGGCGCGCGTGACGAGCGTGTCGCCGCAAGGCACCGTGTCCGAGGTGCGGCAGACCGTCGTCAAGTTCGACGAAGCCATGGTCGCGCTCGGCGACGCCGCCGCACCCGCGCCGGGCCGCGTCGCATGCTCGGATCCCGACGCCGGGCGCGGCCAGGGGCACTGGCTCGATGCGCAGACCTGGGTCTATGACTTCACCCGCGACCTGCCGCCCGGCGTGCGCTGCTCGGTCGAGCTGGGCGAGACGCTGCGCTCGGTGGCCGGGCGCGCGGCGAGCGGCCCGAAGCGCTTCGCATTCCAGACGGGCGGGCCGTTCCCCGTCACCGCGCGCCCCGACGACGGCGAGATCGAGGAACAGCAGGTGTTCGTGCTCCGGCTCAATGGGCCCGCGACCGACGCCTCGGTGCTGTCCGGCATGTGGTGCGAGGCCAACGGCATCGGCAACCGGATCCCGGTCAAGCTGGCCGACGCCCCGACGCGCGCCGCGCTGCTCGATCATTTCCGCTGGAAGAAGGATGCCGCGCGCGTGCTGACCGTCAGCTGCGCGCAGACCCTGCCCGCCGGGGTCAAGGTGCAGCTCGTCTACGGCAAGGGCGTGGCGAGCCCGAGCGGGATCGTCAACGACACCGAGCGCCGCTTCGACTACACGGTGCGCGAGCCGTTCGCCGCGACCTTCTCGTGCGAGCGCGAGAACGCCAAGGCGCCTTGCACGCCGCTGCGGCCGCTGCGCCTGAGCTTCAACGCGCCGATCACGCGCGCCGACGCGGAAAAGATCCGCCTGGCCGGCCCGCAAGGTTCCGTCGGCCCCACCTTCAAGCCCGACGACAAGGGCACCGACACCGACCATGTCGAATTCGCCGCGCCGCTGCCCGCGCAGGCCGACCTCAAGATCACGCTGCCCGACGACCTGAAGGACCTGAGCGGCCGCCCGCTCGCCAACCGCGACCTGTTCCCGCTCTCGACCCGCACCGCCACGATGCCGCCGCTCGCGAAATTCTCGTCGGGCACCTTCGGGATCATCGAGCGCTTCGCGGAGCCGGGCGCGCCCGCGCTCGTGCCCGTCACGCTGCGCAACGTCGAGGCGGACCTCAAGATCGCCGGCCTCAATACCGGCGGCGCGCAATTCTCGAACCTGAAGGTCGAGAACGACGCGCAGATCCGCGCCTGGATGCGGCTCGTCGACCGTTTCGACGGCTGGTCGATGTCGGTCAAGGACATCGAGAAGGCGCGCCCCGGGCTGTTCGCGCGCGCCCTCCACCCGGTGTTCGTGCCGCCCGCGCAGGGCGAGCGCGCGCCGACGGGCAACAATCGGATCGTCGACATCCGCTCGCTGTCGCTGCTCGCGGGCGAGCCCGGCGTGCAGGCGCTGACCCTGCCGAAGGCCGATCCGGCCAAGCTGCGGCCGTTCGAGGTGGTCGGCGTGCCGATCGACAAGCCGGGCTTCTACGTGCTCGAACTCGCCTCGCCGGCGCTCGGCGGCGCGCTGCTGTCGCGGCCCGCCGCGATGTACGTGCGCACCGCGGTGCTCGTGACCAATCTCGGCGTGCATCTGAAGCTGGGCCGCGACAACAGCCTCGTGTGGGTAACGACGCTCGACAAGGGCCGCCCGGTGCCGAACGCGGACGTCCGCGTGTCCGACTGCAACGGCGAACAGGTCGCCGCGGGCCGCACCGATCCGAACGGCGTGCTGCGCATCGACGCGCAGCTCGCGCCGCGCCGCGCCTGCGACTACGCGACGGGCTACGGCGACTACTTCGTGTCCGCGCGCGTCGACGATCCGAAGACGGGCCCCGACATGGCGTTCGTGCGCTCGGACTGGAATCGCGGGATCGAGGCGTGGCGCTTCAACGTGCCCACCGACAGCGGTACGGACGCGCCGGCGCGCGCGCACACCGTGTTCGACCGCACGCTGCTGCGCGCGGGCGAGACGGTGTCGATGAAGCACTTCCTGCGCGTCGAGACGCTCGATACGCTCGCGTTCCCCAAAAATTACCCGAGCCGCGTGACGATCCGTCACCTCGGCTCCGACCAGACCTATCACCTGCCGTTGACCTGGGCGGCCGATCACTCGGCCGCATCGAGCTTCACGCTGCCCGCCGCCGCGCGGCTCGGCGAATACAGCGTGTCGCTCGACAGCGGCAGCGGCGACGACGACGCGGCATCGGGCGCGACCTACGACACGGGCGCGTTCCGCGTCGAGGCGTTCCGGCTGCCGGTGCTGAAAGGCTCGATCGGCGTGCGCGACGGCCGCACGAGCCCGCTGATCGCGGCCAGGGAAGCGCCGCTCGCGCTGCAGATCGACTATGTGTCGGGCGGCGGCGCGTCGAACCTGCCGGTGCAGGTGTCGGCGCTCGCCAAGGCCGCGAGCCCGCCGTTCGCCGACACCTACCCCGACTACAGCTTCGAGCCGTACCGGCCCGAGCCGGCCGCGAACGACGCCAACGCCGATGCCGGCGACAGCGACGCGAACGACAGCGACGCCGGCCGCCAGGATCCGGACGCCGCGAAGCTGATCGCCGACAAGGAACCGCTGACGCTCGACCGCAACGGCGCGGGCTCGCTCGTGCTGAAATCGCTGCCGAAGGTCAACGCGCCGCAGCGCCTGAGCCTCGAGGCGAGCTTCGCCGATCCGAACGGCGAGATCCAGACGATCCGCGGCGACGCCCTGCTGTGGCCGGCCGCGCTCGTGGCCGGGATCAAGGCCGGCCAATGGGTGTCGGTGGGCGACAAGGTCGCGCTGCAGGCGCTGGTGGTGGATCTGCAAGGCAAGCCGCGCGCCGCCGCGCCGGTCGAGATCCACGGCTACGCGCGCAGCACGACCAGCTCGCGCAAGCGCATGGTGGGCGGCTTCTATGCCTACGACAACCACAGCGAAACCCGCGACCTCGGCACGCTGTGCAGCGGCAAGTCCGATGCGAAGGGCATCTTCAGCTGCGACGCGAAACTGACCGAGGCCGGCGACGTCAAGCTGGTCGCGGTGGTCAAGGACGGCGCGGGCCGTAGTGCGAACGCGATGACCTCGGTGTGGGTCACGCGCGACGAGGATCTCTGGTTCGGCGGCGACAATACCGACCGGATCGACATCCTGCCCGAGAAAACCACCTACGCGCCGGGCGAGACCGCCCGCTTCCAGGTGCGCATGCCGTTCCGCTACGCCACCGCGCTGGTCGCGGTCGAACGGGCCGGCGTGATGGAAACCCGGGTCGTGGAACTGAACGGCAAGAACCCGACCGTCGACCTGAAGGTCGGCGAATCGTGGGGGCCGAACGTCTACGTGTCGGTGCTCGCGCTGCGCGGCCGGCTGCGCGAGGTGCCGTGGTACTCCTTCTTCACCTGGGGCTGGAAGACGCCGATCGAATGGGCGCGCGCCTTCTGGCGCGAAGGTCGCCACTACGAAGCGCCGACCCCGCTCGTCGACCTGTCGAAGCCCGCATTCCGCTACGGCGTGGCCGAGATCAAGGTCGGCACCGCCGCGCACCGGCTCGGCGTGACCGTCACGCCGGACGCGGCCAGCTACCCCGTGCGCGGCCACGCGCAGATCAAGGTCAAGGTCGCGCTGCCGGGCGGCAAGCCCGCGCCGGCCGGCACCCAGATCGCGGTCGCGGCCGTCGACGAGGCGCTGCTCGAACTGATGCCGAACCGCAGTTGGGATCTGCTCGATGCGATGCTCCAGCGGCGCGCATATGGCATCGAGACGTCCACCGCGCAGATGGAAATCGTCGGCCGCCGCCATTTCGGCCGCAAGGCCGTGCCGGCGGGCGGCGGCGGCGGGCTCGCGCCCACCCGCGAGCTGTTCGACACGCTGCTGCTGTGGAACCCGCGCGTGACGCTCGATGCGCACGGCGAAGCCTCGCTGACCGTGCCGCTCAACGACGCGCTGACCCGCTTCCGGATCGTCGCGATCGCCGCCGTGGATGCCGACAAGTTCGGCACCGGCAGCGCGTCGATCCGCAGCACGCAGGACCTGCAGCTGATCTCGGGCCTGCCGCCGCTGGTGCGCGAAGGCGACGGCTTCAGCGCGTTGTTCACGCTGCGCAACACCACCCAGCGCGCGATGCAGGTGCGCATCACGCCGAGCGTCGCGGGCCTCGCGCTCGACGCGCAGACCGTCGCGCTGCCCGCCGACGGCTCGCGCGAGATCGCGTGGCATGCGACCGTGCCGGACGGGCTCGCCGACGCGGCGGGCGCGCTCGTGTGGTCGATCAGCGCCGCCGAGCAAGGCGGCGCGCATGCGGCCGACGCGCTGAAGATCACCCAGAAGGTGGTGCCCGCGCTGCCGGTCACCGTGCAGCAGGCCACGCTCGCGCAGGTCGACGGCACCCTCACGGTGCCCGTCGCCGCGCCGGCCGGCGCGGCGCTCACGCCCGCGGGGCTCGCGCGCGGCGGCCTGGCGGTCTCGCTGCAGCCCAAGCTCGCCGACGGCCTGCCCGGCGTGCGCCGCTGGTTCGAGCGCTACCCGTATCGCTGCCTCGAACAGCAGGCCTCGCGCGCGATCGGCCTGCGCGACCCCGCGCAATGGCAGTCGCTCGTCGCGCGCATGCCGGTCTATCTCGACCGCGACGGCCTCGCGAACTACTTCCCGCCGTCGTCCGACAGCGGCGCGACCGGCAGCCCCGCGCTGTCCGCCTACCTGCTCGTGCTGTCCGACGAGGCCGCGCGCCTCGACGCCCGCTTCGCGCTGCCCGAGGATATCCGCGGCCAGATCGAGGCCGGGCTCACGCGCTTCGTCGACGGCCGGCTGCAACGCGAGACCTGGTCGCCGCGCAAGGATCTCGACCTGCGCAAGCTGGCCGCGATCGAGGCGCTGTCGCGCTTCGGCGCGGCGCAGGGCCGCATGCTCGGTTCGATCGAGCTGGCGCCGAACCAGTGGCCGACTTCCGCGCTGCTCGACTACCACGCGATCCTGTCGCGCGTGAAGGACATCCCGCAACGCGACGACAAGCGCGCCCAGGTCGAACAGATCCTGCGCGCGCGGATGACCTACCAGGGCACGCAGCTGACCTTCTCGACCGCGCGCGACGACGACCTGTGGTGGCTGATGACGGGCCCCGAGACCAACGCCGCGCGGCTCGCGCTCGAATTCGCGGGCGACCCGGGCTGGAAGGACGAGATGCCGCGCGTGACCACCGGCCTGCTGGCGCTGCAGCGCAACGGCGCGTGGCAGACCACCACCGCGAACGCGCTCGGCTCGCTCGCGATCGAGCGTTTCTCGCGCACCTACGAGACCACGCCCGTCGGCGGCCAGACCCGGCTGAAGCTCGGCGACACCGAGCGCGCCGTCAGCTGGAGCCAGCCGGCCGCCGCGGCGGCGAGCGCCGCATCCGCGACACCGGCTGCGCGCACCGGCTCGGTCCGCAGCCTGCTGCTGCCATGGCCGGCCGCGCGCACCGCGCCGACGCCGCTGACGCTGACCCAGGACGGCCCCGGCAAGCCCTGGGCGACGATCGAGAGCCTCGCCGCCGTGCCGTTGAAGAGTCCGTTCGCGGCGGGCTACCGGATCGTCAAGACGGTCACGCCGGTGGATCCGGCCGTGCCGGGCGCGTATTCGCGCGGCGACGTGCTGCGCGTGAAGCTCGACATCGATGCGCAGACCGACATGACCTGGGTTGCGGTCAACGATCCGATCCCGGCCGGCGCGACGATCCTCGGCAACGGGCTCGGCCGCGACTCGGAGGCCGCCACCCAGGGCGAAAGCGCCGCGCACGGCGCCGATCCCGCGTTCGTCGAACGCGACTTCGACGGCTATCGCGCGTACTACGACTACCTGCCGAAGGGCCGCATCTCGATCGAGTACACGGTGCGGCTCAACAACGTCGGCACCTTCGGCCTGCCGCCCACGCGCGTCGAGGCCCTGTACGCGCCGTCGACCTACGGCGTGTGGCCGAACCCGGCCGTCACGGTCGGGCCCGCGCCCGCCGCGAAGCCGTGAGCGCGCCGAGGTCCGGCATCCGGATCGCGGCCGGGCTCGTCCTCGCGGCCGGCCTGGCCGCCGCACCGGCCGCGCGCGCGGTGCCCAGCTACGACAACGTGCGCGGCGGCTGGCGCAGCTCGGACTGGGTGCTGCTCGCGCGCGACGGCACGCCGTTGCAGCGCACCCGCATCGACCTCGGCGAACGACGCGGCGACTGGGTCGCGCTCGCCGACATCTCGCCCGCGCTGCGCGAGGCGATCGTCGTCTCGGAGGACAAGCGCTTCTACGCGCACAGCGGCGTCGACTGGCGCGGCATCGCGGGCGCGGCGTGGGGAAACCTGTGGAACGAGCGCACCCGCGGCGCATCGACCGTGACGATGCAGCTGGCCGGCCTGCTCGGCGATACGCCACGCCGCTCCGGGCAACGCTCCCTGCCGCAGAAAGCCGGCCAGGCAATCGACGCGCTGTGGCTCGAACGCGCATGGCGCAAGGACCAGATCCTCGAGGCCTACCTGAATCTCGTGCCGTTCCGGGGCGAGACGGTGGGACTCGCCGCACTGTCGCAGACGCTGTTCGGCAAGGCCCCGTCCGGGCTCGACGAACGGGAATCGGCGGTCGCGGCGGCGCTCGTGCGCGCGCCGAACGCGTCATATCCGAAAGTCGCCGAACGCGCCTGCCGGATCCTGCGCGACATGCGCGCGCCGGGCGCCTGCGCGAACCTCGACGGTTTCGTGCAACTCGCGTTCGCGCGGCCGGCGGGCGCCGGCTGGCGCGACACGGACGCGCTGGCGCCGCATTTCGCGCGGCGCGTCGCGTCGGAAGCCCATCCCGCGGCGGGCGCGCGGCTGCGTTCCACGCTCGACGCGGGCCTGCAACGCTTCGCGCGCGACACGCTCACCCGCTCGCTGACCGAGCTGAACGCCCCCGCGCACCGCCGCAACGTGCAGGACGGCGCGGCGATCGTGATCGACAACGCGAGCGGCGAGATCCTCGCGTGGGTCGGCTCGTCGGGCGCGCTGTCGAGCGCGCGCGAGGTCGACGCGGCGCTCGCGTCGCGCCAGGCCGGCTCGACGCTGAAGCCGTTCCTGTACGCGCAGGCGCTCGACGAACGACGCCTGACCCCGGCCACCCTGCTCGACGATTCGGCCGTCAACCTCGCCGCGAGCGGCGGGCTCTATATTCCGCAGAACTACGACAAGCATTTCAAGGGCTGGGTGAGCGTGCGGACCGCGCTCGGCTCGTCGCTGAACGTGCCGGCGGTGCGCACGCTGGTGCTCGTCACGCCGCACCGCTTCGCGCGCACGCTGACCGCGCTCGGCCTGCCGCTCACCGAGGACGGCGACTATTACGGCTTCAGCCTCGCGCTGGGGAGCGCCGACGTGACGCTGCTGTCGCTCACCAACGCGTACCGCGCGCTCGCCAACGGCGGCGTCGAGAAGCCCACCGCCGGGCACGCGCGTGTTCAGTCCGGAGGCCAGCTACATCGTCACCGACATGCTGGCGGACAACAATGCGCGCACCCGCACCTTCGGCTTCGACAGCCCGCTCGCGACGCGCTTCTTCTCGGCGGTGAAGACCGGCACGAGCAAGGACATGCGCGACAACTGGGCGGTCGGTTATACGTCGCGCTATACGGTCGGGGTGTGGGTCGGCAATGCGGACGGCTCGCCGATGTGGGACGTCTCCGGCGTGACGGGCGCGGCGCCCGTCTGGGCCGCGCTCGTCGGTTACCTGCATCGCGCGACGGGCAGCGTCGCGCCGCGACCGCCCAAGGATGTCGTGCGCACGCGCGTCTCGTTCGAGCGCGCGCTCGAACCGACCCGCGACGAGTGGTTTGTGCGCGGCACCGAGGTCGATACGGTGCGGCTCGCGGCTGGGGCCGCGCCCGATCTTCAGCGTGCGCCGCTCGCGATCGGCGCGCCGACCGACGGCACGATCTTCGCGCTCGATCCGGATATCCCGCCGCGCAATCAGCGCGTCTGGTTCGAGCGCGTGGCAGGCGACGGCGGGCGCAGTGCGTGGCGGCTCGATGGACGTGTGCTTGGGCGGGGTGAACGGGTTGCGTGGCTGCCGTGGCCGGGGCGTCATGTGCTGGAACTGCTTGACGCGCAGGGCAAGGTTGCGGATACGGTGAAGTTCGAGGTGCGCGGCGCGGTGGCGCGGCCGGATGTGGGTGCGAATAATGGTGGGGGGCGGGGGCGGTAGGTATTGGGCTTGGTCGGTTGGAGGCTCGAACAGGGCGTGCATTGCGGGGGGCAGCGGGAAAACGAATGCCGCAAAGATCAGGTTCTTCGTGGATTTGCGGGGATGTCGTTGTACGACCCACTTCTGACATTCGATACGGAGCTACTTCACGGCAGCTTGCAAGATGCACCAGTCACAACTCAGCCGCGAACACGCACTTCCAAACTTGGCAATTGATAGCAACAAAGCAACGGTCGGCGGGCCGGCGAGGTCACAGCTCGAAGATGGTAGGCGGCGTTAACGGCACTAGTTACTCTGAATACGAAATCGCCGCCTCCGTAATACTTGTATACTCCGTACGCCGGTTAGCGATGGCGCGGTGCCTAATAAGGACACTCGGGGGCTTTCATGGACAAAGTGCTAAGGCTTGCCGTGGTAATCGCGGTCCTGCTTGCAGGATCTGGCGTCTTTTACTATTACGTAATTTTCTTGCCAAACAGTCAGCGGCAGGCAGTTCAAGAGGCCGAGCAGACCAAACAAGATCAGGCCACAAAAGAGGCAGCTAGAAAAGCCCAATACGCATCATGCCTTGTCGGCGCACGCGCAGATTACGAGACGAATTGGGAAAATGCATGCAAAGACCTTGCCAGCGCTCAGCAAAGTCAGTATCAAAATTGCCTTTCCGATAAATTTGTAATGTCCAATCCATATATGGGAGAAAATTACTGCAAAAAAATGTTCACTGGCGCCGATGCTTCACCAAACTGCTCCCTGCCTGGAGCACGAGCAGACAGTGCCAATAAGACATATCAGGACGAGCAGCAGAAGTGCCTTTCTGAGGCGCAATTAGGCATGTAATGACGAACTTTATTTTCCGACTAGCGCGCTCGTGCGTAATGAAACTTCGTTCGATTCGCAAGGTTGCTCGACCTCAACCAATTTCAAGTATTGATCTATCTCACGGGTAGTCATTCGCCGAGCCAAAGCAGGAACTGGAACAGGTGTTCGCTCCGGCCGCTGATACTGCTGGCATTGTTGGCCTGAAGTCGACCGGTAATCGATTGAAATCGACACCCAATTGACCGAAGTGTGCCAGCGGCCAAGGCCCGCTCCTAGCCACACTACACCGACAATGTTGTCGCGCCGCTCGATCAGGCAAAACAACACGCGGACAGCACCGTCATTCGACTCTCTTGCTCCCACGACAACTCTAAAACTCCTACAGTCATTCGCTCACGCATGGCCAGCCGCGCCCTCTCGGGAAGTCATGGCAGAATGGTTCCGGCATGTATGTCCTTTATCGCGCGGACGTAATCGGCATGTTGGCGATCACAATGCGTTGCAGCATTTCGGACGGACTACGGTGTGTACAACGTAGCACTAAGGAGAGGCCATGAAACAAGACTTCGAGCCATCGTTTTCCGAAGAGCTTGCTAGCCTAGCTGAATGGGATCGGGCATTTTGGCTTTCACGCGCGTTTCTCGAATCAAGTCGATGCTTGTGCATGAGTATGTTCGAAGGAAATTTCAGTTCTCAGTATTCATCGAGTCGTGTCATACTGCATCTGGCTCGCCAAGGCATTGAGCTGTTCTTGAAGGGGGCAATTGGTGCCGTTTCAGAGAAAAATTCTGCGCCGATGACCCATGATTTAAACAGACTTTTCTTAGAGTACCGTCGACTTTATCCCGATTTAATATTTTCTTTCGAAGTTCCGTCTCGCTTCAACGTCGGCCCGAACTTTGATCTATTTCCAGATGATCAGAAGGAGTTCCATTCGACGCTGGATCAGCGCCATAGATATCCTTCGGATCGAAAAGGCAACTCGTTTGCCACCAAGGAAGTGTTCGATCCGATTGTGACTCTGAAGGAACTCGAAGAACTCGATCGTCAACTGAAAATTCTGGAGTGGGCGCGCATTCGACCTTATCTGCGTGGTAAGCCGGAGATCGAGTAGATATTGTGCGATGTGGGTAACCGCCTAGGGTCAACAAACAAGACATCGTGATCATTCGTCGTGTAGGGAACAGCGTCGCCGTTGCAAACGGTCAGATCGTATTTTTTTCGTCTCAACTAGCGCTAAATCTCCGGGCGCTGAGGCCGAGCAAGACCGAACGCTGACAGCCTGCCCCGCGTTCCCCAGAATTCCGCAGTGAATCAAAGATCGGCACCTGCATCGACTCGGCGTCGCGAACCATACGAGCCGCAGCACGCCTCCGAGGATCGCGCGCGTCAGGCCCGCGATGTAGCGACACCGCAAATTCCCCTTTGACCACCCGCGTCATATCCATCGCACCGCTCTCGCGTGCGTTCGCCCGCGCGGGGCGATCATCAACGTGAACGCCATCAGACGCGCATCGATGCGGGGCGGCCCTGTCCATGACGCCCGGTCATCCACGACTTCGACCGCGCCGCTCGGGCACCCGCCGCTCTACGTACTTCCCCCCCATTGACACACCTACTCGCCTTCACTCTATACTTCCCGAAGCGTCGAAAATTGTTGAACAATTAAACCCTAAAATCGACGCCTGACCGGCCACCGCCAAGGATTCCGGCCGGATTTCGATATCTGCCAACCCTTCACAAGGCCACCGCGTCATGTCGAACTATCCCGCCGCCTACCAGAACAGCCAAGGCTCCATCCTCAACCCCGACCTATCCTTTTATTCCTCGATCGCGCAGCACCAAGACGCGCGCCAACGCATCGAATCGCAAGTCGTACCGATCCGCAGCGGCTTCGCGTGGACTGTCCCGGCCGGCCACGTATTTCGCATCGTCACGCTGGAAGGCCCGCAAGTCGCCGACTTCAACATGTGGAACCTGCACAACCCTCGCGAACGCATGTGGGCATCGCGTACGCGCCAGCTACAGGCCGCGCACGTCACGACCTTCGATCGGATCTGGTCGACGCTGCCCTACCTGCGCCCGATGGTCACGATCACCGACGACACCCTGGCCGGCTACGGCGTCGACGGCGACGGCGGCCGCGTGCACGATCTGCTCGGCACGCGTTGCGATCCCTACGTGAACAAACTACTGACCGGCGAGGATTTCCATTTCCACTGCCATTCGAACCTCGTCCGCGCCATCGCACCTTACGGATTGACCGAATTCGACGTGCACGACGTGCTGAACGTGTTCCAGTGCACGGGGCTCAACGACGACGACAAGTACTTCATGAAAGCCTGCCCCGCGAAACCGGGCGATTACCTCGAATTCTTCGCCGAGATCGACCTGTTGTGCGCGATGTCCACCTGTCCGGGCGGGGATCTGTCGGTGCCGATGTGGGGCCCCGATGCGCGCGACCCGATCGACGTCTGCCGGCCGCTCGGCGTCGAGGTGTACCGGCTCGACCCGCGCCTGCTCGAAGGCTGGTCGCAGCCGCCCGTCGCGCCTTACCAGGGCCGGCACGGCATGCAGCCGCCGCAGGCAGCCTGGCAGCACGACCAGACGGCATGACAAAGTCCGTAGAATGACGAACCGCCGCCGTCGACCGACCCCACCGACGGCGCGCGATCAGGAGAGGAGCGAACAAACGGCATGGCAAGCGAAAAAGCGGGCAGGCAATCGGTCTCCGACCGGATCAGCCATCAATTGCGCGAGCACATCATCAACGGCAAGCTGCCGCCCGGCACCGCATTGATCGAGATGGATCTCGCGGCCGAATACGACACGTCGCGCAACTCGCTTCGCGAAGTCCTGCATCAGCTCGGCCGCGAAGGCCTCGTGACGTTCGTGCGGCATAAGGGTGTCGTCGTTCGCACGCTCAATCGCCAGGATGTGCGCGACCTCTATGTCGCGCGCCGCACGCTCGAACTGCATGCGCTGAACACCGCCGAGCTTGCGCAGCCGGCCGTGCTGGAAAAAATGCAGGTCGCGATCCGCGCAGCCGAGCGCGAACTCGATAAGGAAAACTGGCAGGCTGTCGGCACGCACAGCCTGCGATTCCACCAGCACATCGTCGCACTGCAAAAAAGCGCCTTGCTCGACGAATTCTTTCGGACCATCTCCGCGCAGCTGCGTCTGGTGTTCGCCTCCGATCCCGACGAGAAACGCGTGCAAACGCCCGACTGGATCCAGCGCGACTACCAGATCTACGACCTGCTCACCCAGAACCATCGGACCAAAGCCGTCACCGCACTCACGCGCTATCTCGACGATTCCGAACGGATGCTGCTGGACGCGCTGAAACGCCGCCAACGAAAGCCCGCCTGATGAGCACCGCGCCGCACGATGCGGCGCGGGCGGCTCCGGCATCGCGCCTCATCCGGCGTCTTCGTCGGCCGGCAATGCATAGCTGCCGTCGTCCCGATGTGTTTCCAACCCCGTCAGCGGCGGATTGAACACGCACACGAGATGCAGATCGCCGCGCGTCGCGCGCAGGATGTGCGGATCATTCCGATTCAGCGCGTAGATCGTTCCGGGCGTGATCCGATGCACGGCCCCGGTGGCCGTTTCGATGACTTCCCCCTCTCCCGCCACGCAATAGTTGGCCTCGAAGTGATGCTTGTAATGCAAGTTCAACTCCGCGCCTTCCTGCACGCGCGTTTCATGAACCGAATAGCCGACGCCGTCCTGCTTGACGATCATGCGCTTGCTGTCCCAACCCGGACCGCGTGCGTGGCGTTCAGTGTTTGCGATATCGGCCGATCTTACGACTATCATGCGAACCTCCGATGAGTGACGAGGAAAGAGAACTCAGCGGTTCATACCGCCGAGAAACGGATCACGCTGAAGCGGCCAGCACGCGTTCGACCATCGCCGCCGCGTCGAGCAGGCATGCGTCGTCACCGCGGCGCCCCGTCATCAGCAGGCCGATCGGCTGCTTCAAGTGCGGGTCGCACGGCACGCTGATGCTCGGCAGGTCGAGTCGGTTCGCGAACTCGGTCAACTGGAATGCGCGTGCGTTCTGCGCCAGATACACGGTTTCGTCCGCCAGATCGGCAATGCGCGGCGGCACCATTGGCACGGTCGGCGTCAGTACCGCATGCGCGTCGTCAAGTTCAGCGTGGTAGGTGTCGGCCAGCGTCGCCAGACGCCGCAGCGCGGCCGCATACTCGTGCGCGCGCACCTGTTCGCCCGCGGCGATGCGCGGGCCGACGAGCGGATCGTAGCGATCTGCGGCGGTCGCCAGCCTCAGGCGATGCAACATGAACGCCTCGGCCGCGATGATGCCGCCCGCGCGCGCAATCGGGCCTGCCTCGGCGATGCAGTCGAGCCGCTTGTACGTAATACGCGCGCCCTGCTCGGACAATCGCGACAAGCATGCATCGAATGCCTGCCCCACGGTTGAGTCGACGTCATGGGTCGCGAACCGCTCGGGCACGATGAAATGCAGATCCTTCACGCTTGCCGGCGCGCGCCGGCTCGATCCGCCCCCGCACAGAACGGCGTCGATCCGCCGACATGAGCCGGCCGTCCTGGCCAACATCCCCGGCACGTCGAACGTCGTCGACAGGAACGTCATGCCGGCATCGGCATAGCGCCCGCGCGACGGCTTGAATCCGGCAACACCGCAAAACGCGGCCGGAATACGCACCGACCCGCTCGTATCGGAACCCAGCGACAGGTCGGCCGCGCCAAGCGCCACCGACACCGCCGCGCCCGAACTCGATCCGCCCGCCACACGCTCGCGCCGTACATCAAGCGGCGTCGCGAGCGTGCCATAGGCGTGATTCACGCCGAGCGCCCCATAGGCGAATTCCGTCATGGCGGTCTGCGCAACCAGGATCGCACCGGCGCGCCGCAGCGCCGCGACAAGCTCGGCGTCGGCATGCGCGGCAGGCTCTGCGGCCAGTACGCGCGAGCCGGCATGCGTGACCCACCCGTCGCAATCAATATTGGCTTTGACCGTCAACACCGAGCCGGCCAACGGCGCAGCGGCTGCACGCGTCGATGCATCCTGCGCACGCGCCTCGGCCAGCGCCGCCTCGTCGCGGCGTGCGAGCCATGCTCTCCCGATGTCGCCGGCATGCACATCAGCCAGCGCGAAACACGCGCGCAACCGCTCGACGCTTCCGCGCCCATCCGTGTCAGGCAACCGCAAATCAGCGCAATCCATCGTCGGTCCTCGCAGATCCTTCAGTTCCGCTCATGCAAAATGCACGTGCTGCAAAAAATCCCTCACACGCACATCCTCCGTGTCGCGAATCCGCTCGGGTGGCACGTCGTGCAGGATCCGGCCGTTCTCCATGAAAACGATCCGGTCGGACAGCTGGAACGCGAAGTTCATCTCGTGGGTGACGATGATCATCGTCATTCCCTCCTTCGCGAGCGTCTCGACGACCTTCAGCACGTCGCCGACGAGTTCCGGATCCAACGCCGACGTCGGCTCGTCGAACAGCATGATCGATGGCCGCATGGCGAGCGCGCGCGCGATCGCCACGCGCTGCTGCTGGCCCCCCGACAACTGATGCGGATACTTGTACGCGTGTTCGAGCATCCCGACCTTCGACAGCAACGCCAGCGCCTGCATCCGGATGGCGTCCGCATCGGCCTGCCGGTGATAACGCGGCGCCATCATGACGTTTTGCAGTGCCGTGCAATGTGGAAACAGGTTGAAGCTCTGGAACACCATGCCAATGTCGAGAATGCGATCGTGCGGTACGCGGGAATACGCGCCGGACGCGCGGATGAACGGCTCGTCGTACAGTTCGATCTCGCCCTCGTTGAGCGGTGCGAGGCCGTTGATGGTGCGGATCAGCGACGTCTTGCCCGACCCGGAAGGACCGATGATCGAAACGATCTGGCCGGGCGCAACGGCGAGATCGATGCCCTTCAGCACCTCATGACGGCCGTATCGCTGCCGCACACCTCTCAGTCGCAGCGCGAATGCGGCGTTCGTGCGCGGCCCCGGCGCGACGATCCGCGTCGGCGTCGACGATGCGATGGCCTCCGCGCCCGCTCGCACCGGCACGCGCCGACTGACATCGAGGTGTCGTTCGAGATGGCTCAGCAGCCGGCTGAACACCGTGACGATCAGCACGTAATAAAACGCGACGGCCAGCATCGTCTCGAACACGAGGAAGTTCTGCGTGTACAGGCGCTGCCCGACGAGCAGGATCTCCGCGAGCGAGATCACCGACACGAGTGACGTCAGCTTCACGATCGTAATGAACTCGTTCGCCAGGGCCGGCAGCGCGATGCGGATCGCCTGCGGCATCACGATCATCCATTGAATGCCCGTGAAGCGAATGCCGAGCGCTCGGCCGGCTTCGATCTGCCCGCGAGGCACCGACAGGATCCCGCCGCGATGAATCTCCGCGAAGTAGGCGGTCTCGCTCAGCACCAGCGCGATCAGGCCGGCCGCGAACGGGTCGGACAGTAGCGCGCTGGTGGCCGGAAACACCTGCGGCAGGTTGTAGATGAAGACGAGCAGCACGAGCAGCGGCAGGCTGCGGAAAAACCAGATATACACACTCGCGGCGCGTTTGAGCGCGGCGCGGTGAGACTGCCTTGCGAGCGCCAGGGGAAAGCCGAGCAACATGCCGAGCAGCCAGGCGGAAATGCTGAGCTTGACAACCACGAAACCGGCGCGCCAGAAATCCCGGTCCCACAACAGTTGCAATGCATAGTGCCAATCGAACTGCATCGGAGGCTCCTCGAGTGCAGACAGGGGATGCGGGCGCCGTGCGTCCATCGCGTGTTCGCACCCGCGCGCATGCGTGGCCGTGCTTAGTTTGCCTTGCCGAGCGCAGCGGCAATATCGACCTCCGTCGGCTCCTGCAATCCGTATTTCTTCACGAGGCGGCCATACTCGCCGCTGCGCCTTGCCTCATCCAACGCGCCAGCCAGCGCGCTTTGCAGGCCCGCCTCTCCTTTCGTCACGCCGAGGCCGATCACGATCGGATAGAGCAGCGTCGTCGGGATCAACTCGACGCGCCCGCCCGTCTGCTTGGGAATGCCCTGCGCGACGGCCGCGTCTTCGATCTGCACATCCACCGCCTTCGACATCAGCGCGGACGTCGTTTCCGGCGAGGTCGGAAACTCGAGAATCGCGATCGCATCGCGACCGGCCGCCTTGCAGGCGCCCTGCGAGACGACGCGCAGCTTCGGCGTCCACGATGCGCCCTTGATCGTGCCGACACGCTTGCCGCACATGTCCAGCGGCGTTTTCGGCAGATACGCGCTGCCTTTCGTCACGAGCAGCAACGCCCCGGTTTTCAGGTAGGGAACGAAGTCGATCTGCTTCACGCGATCCGGCGTGACGTAGAGCGCCGATGCGACGACATCGAAGCGGCGCGCCTTCATTCCTAGGATCAGATCGGGGAAACGCGTGTCGAGGAAGACCGGATCGAGCTTCAGGCGGCGCGCGAGCATCCGCGAGAACTCGGCGTCGAAGCCGGCCGGCTTGCCGCTGTCCAGATACGCGTATGGCGGATAGGTCAGATCGGATCCGATCAGGAGGCTGCCGGGCCGCACCGTCTGCAACGGCGCCGCCGCAGCGAGCGAGCATACGAAGGCCAGGGACGCGAGTATTCCGCGCAAGAAATATCGAGACAAAAGTTGACCGTACATGACGAGGCTCCCGGGATTTTTCGGCTCTCGCTCAGTAACGGCGCGCGGCCATTCTCAGGCCGCTACGTTTGCATTCGAGAGGTTTTCATGCCGAAGATTGTTGAACAATCCAGGAACATTCTGACCAGTTCATATTGTTCACTGAATCCGGGTTTACTCGTGAAGTTGCGTAGCCGCTTGCGTTCGTCCATGCATGTAAGCGCCGCCGCCCGGCGCCGGCACGGATTTCAGAAATGGGAGACCGGCGGGGAGAAGGCCGCGATCCGATGGATCGCCGATGCGGCTGGCACACCGCTTATCGTTGCGCCGGCTTCAGCTGGAAAACCTAAAAGACGGTTTCAAAAAGGCTGCCGGGCGCGTCGGAGGGTGTTCCACAGCAGAGCAGGCGGCAACCGAGTTTGAGGAACGCGCCGTGAATATCAGCACGGCGCTTGAAACCAGCACGGAGGCGACGGAAGTGATGCAACCCGGCACGCGTGCGCCCAACGACCCGGCGATACTTGCCAAGGCCGCGGCCATGTTCGGTCCGGCGCTCGGCAGCCACCGGCTCGATACCGCGATTGCGCAACGCATGTCGATGTCACTCGGAGTCGGAACCGCGATCGGCGTGGACCACACTCGGCCCCTGCAATGGGTGGCCGCGCAATCCGCGAATCGGTGGAATCGCGTCGATCAGCGGCAGCCATTGCTTGACGTCGTTGACGTTCGCACCGGTCAGGATCGCGGCGAGCGGGGTGCCGTTGGCGTCAGTGACGATGTGGTAACGGTGCACCGGCCCGCACCACACGCTCGATCATCGCTTGACGGATTCGGATCACGACGTTGTTCGACACGTATCCGAGCAGGTAGGCGGAGGCGAACTGGGCGCCTCCGCGCAAGCAGGCGAGCCCCAGAAATGCCAGAGGAATAGTCCACCATGCGGATTGCGGCGCATGCTCGCCAAAACCATAGGCGAGTACGACCTTCAGGAAAGCTGGAATGGAGGTTTCCGTTGCCGCAACCAGTGCAGTCGCCGCAAGGCCGCATGCCGCGCTCCATGCCACCGGCCTAAGGAAAGGCCATAACCGTGCCAATACGCTTTTTACCGAGATACTCGTAAGTGACCTGTTCCATCTTGTTCGATCAAATAAACTTCCCGGCGAACATATCTCACGCAATTTTTCAAATACGATGAACACTTTGGCTTCAACGTGGTGACGAAACCACTCGCGGTACAACAATGCATCGCACGGCTTGTCCTTGCCGCTTTCGGCAAAACCATCTTGCCAGAGACTATCTGGACGTATTGAAAGTCAAGACGATAGATACACCGTGCAGCAAGCGCATACCATCACGTCCGGACTCGGAAGCCACCTGCAATACAGGCGGTTGGCTGTACACCTGACGGTCACACGCTTGTGGAGTAGACTGCCGCATTGCCCCGAACGCGAACGCGCTGCACGAGTCGACTGACGACGTTATTAAGACGAGTAGGAATGAGGATCGGAAATTCTACAGATTCGACAAATTGGAGTACCAGCCTCTAATGTTCTTGGCGTAACTGATGGTCACCCATAAATATAGAACGGTCATTGCCAACCCTCCGGCACGACTTAGAACGGATTGGTTATTTTCAATACAACCAAATAAAATCAAGATTCCGCAAATACACAACAGAGCCGCACCCAAAAAACCAACACAATCGCACACAATAAGCTTGCTTGATTTTTTCATAACCTTGCTCGGCTGCTGGTTCAAAATACAGATCAATCAGCACCCTCTGCGGGAATCGCTATTCCAGCGCCATATACGGCAGCGGTGGCCGCGCACTGGCACTCGGTTCTTTCACGTTACAGATATGTGCATGCCACCCCAAAGCTATTCCTGCCCATTTTTCATGGATTTCATATCGCAACTCAGGGCAGGACAGAGAGTGCCTGGCAAGAAACGTTCTCCAAGCATGAATATTATCTCCGTGATGTCGCCAAGAATTGCGTCATCAAAAAAAGCATGCATTGAGTGTCGTTACTCGACGAGCGCAGATTGGCACCGACAAAACTAAAAATCAACATATTTTATCTTTCAAATTCAATACGACATGATTTCTGAATTTTTGTATATTAATGTGGTGACGCTCATTACATTTCTGCACAATTGAATTACAGGCTTTCCATCCATCGAGATTTATTATCGGTCGCACATAGCCGCTCCTGTCACGCATTCCGAAACATGTCGATCTGATGCGATTTTTGTGGAATGGATTCATCCGGCTCGACAGCCTCGATGCAATACTCATTTGCCTTCATCCGCCGTGGCTCACGGAAAACAACAAAATCTATTGTGATGTCCCAGGCTCCTCTTTTCCGTGAAGCAGCTCAGGACGCGCAGCGGACCCGGACGCTGGGTGAAACGATAAGGGTTCGTCCTGTGTCGTTTGCGTTCCTGACAGCCGCTGCCGCCTGCATGGCGTCCGTCGTGATGCTGTTCTAGCTATACGCGCCGCACCACAGTCGAAGGCGTGCTGAGCCCCGACACCGGACTCGTGAAGCTCTATGCAAAGCAGCCTGGCGTCGTGCTGGAAAAGCATGTGACCGCCTACGGCAAGCCATAGATGTTGCAATCCGGCATGGCACTACAGGCGGATGTGCTGCCGGAACGCCGTCGCTTGTACGAATGGGGGCTCGAACCTCTTTACAGCCTCACCGGCAAACTCTGACGCGGCGCCTGGTCATGTCCCTTCTGGATCGCCTTTCATTCGGCATCAGCGCCAAACTACCGATGCCCCTGCGGACCGAAGCCTGGTTCTCCGGAACAAACGCAAGGCAGCATCCGATTCATTTCGCAACAAGGTCCAAGGGGATATTGACGCCGAGATCCGCAACGCGACACGCATCGATCGCGCGACCCGGCCGCACAGGAGCGCGGCCCGCCCCCGCACACCCTCACGCAATCAGTACTGCGCCTGATCAGTCGGATTCCTGAACAACTGTTTCATTTCCGCCGACAGCGGATAGTTGAGACTCATCCCCTTGGGCGGAATCGGCTGCATGAACCAGCGATCATAGAGTTTCTCGGCCTCGCCCGACGTCTGCAGCTGCGCGATCACCGTATCGACCACCTGCTTGAACGCCGGATCGTCCTTGCGCAGCATGCACGCGTAGTTCTCGTGGGCGAGCGGCGTACCCGTCACGGCATAAGCACCGGGGTTGCGATCCTTCGCGATCTCGCCGTACAACAGCGGCTCATCCATCACAAAAGCCACCGCCCGCCCGGACGTCACGTTCAGGAAGGCCTCGGCATGATCCTTCGCGCTGATGATCGTCATGTTCATGCCCTTCTCCTCGTTGAGCTTGCGCAGCAGGCGCTCGTCCGAGGTGCCGGCCGTGGTCGCGACCGTCTTGCCCGCCAGATCCGGGAAGTCCTTCACGCCCGAATCCTTGCGCGTGGTGAAACGGATGCCATAGAGAAAGAGTACCCGAATGACAGTAGGCAATTGATTGTTATAGAGAAACGAATGTTTCCCAGCCCATTCATTCGGAACCAAAACCCACCATCAGGCATCAATAAAAACAAATACTTAGCGGAGGGTTTTGGACGCACTCAGCCGCGCTCAATCAAACTTTCTCTCCAGTTGCCAGCGAATCCGAACCGTGGCGCGGCAACGGGTTCCGAAAACCAGAAGTCTGTATAGGATGCGACGTTTGGCACGAGGAACCAGTGCGCCTCACCATTGGCGTCAACTGCCCACCAGCGCGCTTGCCTTGGGGCTTGGCTCCAATCAATCTTCGGCGCTTCCATATGGCCTCCTTCGTGATGAAGGAAGTCTAGGCGCACTTCGGTTGGATTGCGTTGCTCTATGCGCCGGTTCCGGACGGCAAGTTCGACATCGAGGCTGCAATCGCTTCGCATCGCGACTGCACGAGGTCGATGTCATGGTCAGAGAAGTCGCCGGCGCCAGGCCACTGACTGGTCGGGATCACTTCGAAGCCTGACTCCTTCAGCCACACGTGATCCTGCTGCGGCCGGCTCTGCCAGCGCAGATCGATCCACGGCCACGCGGCCCACGAATCGCGGCCGTTGAGCACGCACACCATCCCCGCCAGTTCGCGTGCATATGTCCTGTAGAACTGCACATCGGCGAACTTGGGCGCTTCGAACGAATGGAGCGCGCCGATCTGCGCCGGCGGGAGGAACAGCGGTGTCAGATGCGTACGCGACGCCCCCAGCGAGTGTCCGGCGACGTTAAACACCGCCCCGGTCGGCGCCGTCTTCAGCGCCCATGCCCACATCTCGTTCATGTCCGCCAAGACGCCCTCAGTGACCGAGCCGCCCTTAACCGGCACAGACTTGAGCGAGATGTCACGGAAGACGTCGAGCACATAGCCATCGGATGCCCGCGTACCGGAGATTGACAGGTGCGTAGTGCCGGCCGCGTCGACCGACAACGCAGCCTGAATCGAGTCGGTCGTGTACAGGTCGACCCACGTATCGCCCAGAGACGAAAAAGCCGCCTTGGAATCGGCGGCTTTCGTTTGGTATGCGGCGTTGGCTCGTTTGGCCGCTTGCGAGATCGCTGGCCAGTTGAGAGTCATACAGACCTCCATATGCCACGCTCGAGCCAGCCGTGCCATTCCGGCGGCGTCTCGCCTGACTGCGTAACGAGGATCGAAGGGCTGACCGTGATCGAGCCATCCGGATGCTCGACAACCTGATGAGCGGTCAGGTTCGCGCACTTCCCATCCGGAACGCACGCATACCAGTTGCCCTTGTCGGCATCCCAACGGCCATAATCGCCCGGCTCAAGTTCGTGCGGAGCCTTGCCATACACGCGGCGCCCGTTCATTGCAGCGGCGCGCCCGCGAACGGCGTCGATGCAGCGGCAGGTGCCATCGTCGTCAGGATCTGGTCGATGAGCGCCTGAACCATCGGGCCGAACGTCTGCAAGCCCAGAAGAACGGCCTGTTGCTGCGGCAACGAGGGAACGGCCTGGACGATGGTGATCGCGGCCGGCAGCAGCGTATCGTGGAACGCCTTGAGGTCGGTGACATTCAGTTGTGCGCCGGCCTTGCAGATGGCCTGATTCGCCGGCAGGATCGTCTTCGAGATCGTGGCTTGTTGACCCGCGTTCAGCAGCGGCGATGTGGCGAGGATGGCCAGATCGCCATTGACGATCGTGCAGCCGGTCTGGAACTGCTGTTGGACGGTCGGAAGAGAGTTGCAGGCGACGATCGCGACAGATGCGACGATGCCTGCCGCAAGCAGCATGAGCTTCTTCATGGTGAGAACCTTCGGGAGAGTGCCGCGCTCGCGGCGGAGTTGAAACTGCTCGGTTACTGCTGCGCTACCGGCGCGGTTTTCTTTTCAGCGGCTTGCACAACCAATCTGTTGTAGGCGGCGTGAAGCACGAGCACGATGCCGCCGGCAATCAACGACGATAGATTGCCCGGGGCCGCTCCGTGACAGCCGCCGAGTATCCATTCGACGGTGGGCACGAGCTGCGCTGCAGTGACGGTAAGGGCGCTGGTTGCGACGGGAGATACGCTGTTCATACTTTCTCCTTCTGGACGATCTCGTCCGGGGTGAAGACGAACCCGGCTTTGCGCGGGAACGCCTGGAACACGTAAGTCGGAAATGACCGGTGATGAATGCCGTGTGTGGGCGAGCGATGAAACTTCGCAGACAGCGGCAGCATGTTCTCCATCGCGTCGACGAAGGTTTCGGGCTTCGTCGGATCGAACGCATGCCAGTCAAAGCCACGCAGCTCGACGAGCTTGCAGATGAGCCAGAGGAACGATTCCTCGACCGGGTACAGTTCCTTCGTCGGCTGATCGGTGGTCGGGTCCAGCACGGGAAGCGCTTTGACGTCACCCAGCGCGACCCCGCGCACGACTACCCAATCAATTCCGTCGGAATCCGCCCATTCGCAGAACAGGTGGTGATACTCGGGCGCCGGTTGGCCGCTGATCGAGCAGCGCAGGCCGGCCGCATGCCCCACTTTCTTCGTGCGGCGGAACGTCGCCGATTCAGTACGCGGCGAATGGTCCGGGTAGTATTCGACCTCGACGTCGGTGACGCGCACTGCATGCTCACCGGCGATCTTCGGCAGATTCGCGAGCCCTTCGGCCGTACACCGTTCGCAACGCTGTTCGAGCGCGACATCATGGCTGCATCGAGTCATATCTGGATCCGGAAATGAAAAAGCCCGGCGCTCGGCCGGGCAGGATTGCAGGAATTAACAGGTCAAGCGATGCCGAGAGCCTTCTTCGCGGCGCCATACAGGAACAGACGCTGCGAATAGCCGTTAAGCCCACCGTTGATCACACGAGTGATCTGTTGAAATTGCCCTGCGTCGGCGAGCGCATTCAAGCCATGCGCATCCCACCACCATGCTGCCGACATCGCCGCATTGACCGGATCGGAAAGTAGATCCGGCTGCTGTTCGAACGGCACTCCAAGTGCGACGGAACAGAGCTGATAGTTGCTCCGGAACGTGATCTGAATCAGTCCCCGACCGCGGTACTTCCAACCGTCGCCGCTTGCTTCATCGCCGTTTCCGTACCGGCTCGCATAGACGCGATTTGCGATAGCTGGCGGCCGCCGGGCGTACTGTTGCGCATCGGACTCGCCGAAGTACTTCGGGAACGTCGCAAGCAATCCCTCCGCGCTGTAATTCAGGTTTTCGACAACCGACGACAGACGTGCGCTCTCTACTCCGATTTCGGCAAGAAACGCGGCTGCTCGGAGAGGCGTATTGATCTGATGCGCGTCGCATGCACTCTGCAATGGAGCGAGCCATTTCAGCGCAATGGCCGCTGATGCTCCGCACCCCGCGGAAACGATTGAAGAAGTCAAATTCATGATCACCCCACGAGTAGCTTGACGACCGCAACCGCCCATTCGGGAATCGATTCGTGTCTGACATAGCGGATAACGATTACGCAGGCAGTTACGAACGCAGCAGAAGGGAGCGCCACATGTCGAACAAGGAATCGCCAACCATCGGCAATCCGACATAGCACTCGAACGACACGCGCACCTCCTTCCCACGTATCAACCATCGACTGCGTGTTCGATTGAATTTTCGAGACCGATGCAACGATCGCGTCGATCTTTTGATCCTGTTGATGCAGATGCGCCTTCACCTGCGCATCACTGTCGGCAATGCGCTGATCAAGCTTAGAAAAACGCCGCTCCCCGGCGCGAAGGCGCTCTTCTACGCCGCTACGCGCTGACGCGTTATCTGCCATTCATCCCCCGAAAACAAAAAGCCGCCCGAAGGCGGCTACGAAAAGTTTTTGACGCTCATCCCTGCAAGGAAAACACCATGAAACTCCTTCTCCGCGCGCGTACAGCGTGCACTTACCTCTATTCCTATCTAATAGCGATTACCGCGGCGTGCGCTTTGTCGGCTTGCGGCGGAGGGGACGGCGGGTCCTCTCCGCCGACAACACCCGCTCCCTCTCAACCCATATCAACAAATCCCATTTGGGTGACTGTCACGCTCCGGGGAGACAGCACGCAAGCCGGGCTCGTGCGTCCGAACAACCTCGATGCCGACGCATACTATTCTCAGCAGTCGGCCCCCTGGGCGGATCCGGTGTTTCTGAAGAGCATGCTCCCGTCAGCGGGCATCGTGGTTTCAGATGATGCTCAACCTGGCAGCGCACTCGGGCTCAACGTGAGCGGACAGGATGCCACCCTCGCGACGATCGCAGCCGAGACGGCAGTCGACACGAACATTTTCAGCGTTGAAAATTGGGGAATCAATAACGCTTACTGGATCTCACGCGGCTACGCGGCCGAGGCGCAATTCGAGAGCGATCTGCGTCAGTACGTCACGGTCCAGCGCGCATACGGCAAGACGCCCATCCTCGAAGAGCCGAATCCCATCTGTAAC
The DNA here is from genome assembly GCF_058803765.1 of Burkholderia sp. GW821-FHT14F03. Lineage (NCBI taxonomy): Bacteria > Pseudomonadati > Pseudomonadota > Betaproteobacteria > Burkholderiales > Burkholderiaceae > Burkholderia > Burkholderia sp. GW821-FHT14F03. Next base: position 149,610 of record NZ_JBXAPG010000001.1, on the reverse strand, counting down.
GATGCGGCTCAAAGCGCGGTTCTCGATGACCTGGTCGTCATCATCGACCAGGTGTCGATTGATATGCGCGTGCCACTCGTCAGCCAGTACAAGTACATCAAAGCGCTACCGAACTGGCAATCGATGCTGTCGGACTGCGTTCACCCAAGCGACCAGCTTTACAAGCTCAAGTCACAACGCCAGGCATATGCGATTGCAATGCTCGCGAGCCGATGATTTAAGGTCACGCAATGACAGTTGCTTTGCCGGGGAGCGTTTGCGATGTTCCTGCGAGGACCGACTTGAGGGCATACACGTAATCGCGAACTGCTGCAGCAAAGTCCGAGAAATTGCTTTCAGTGAAAGTGTGCGCTGCACCGGAGACGTCGGGATAGTTGAACGTTGTCGCGCCTCCCGGGAATCCTTTGCCTGCGTTGATGCTCGTCTCGATTGCGATGATGTCCATCTGCGACAGCTGATCGCATGCATACGTCCCATTGAGCGCGGGAGATGAGGTGCTTGAAATTGCAATCCCAGTCCCGAACATCGACTGTGCCGACAATACCAACTCTTGAGCAGCCATCTCTGCGGCAGTGGGCGCAACCGGGGGCACCAAGCTCCCATTGCTAACCGTGTACCCGGAACTTCCGAGGCAAGATTGCCACTCCGCATCCGTGATTTCTATAACCGCAACCCCATTCGGAACCGGACTGTCTTCACTGTCATAGAATGCGATGATCGCACCCGTGGCGCCGAACGCAGCGAATTTTTGCCCCATGATTTCCCCTTAGTTTCCGATCACGATACATCCAACGGTGATGCCCGAGACACCGCTTCCGCTCGAATTAACCGCATTGACCAACGCGGCAGTTTTGGATGGTGTATTTATTGCAAGTGAATTCGCCGCACCGCTTGACGAATAAAAAATCGGAACGGCTGCGAGTACCCCATTCGGGAACGCGATCGGATATGTCAGCGTCGCGCCTCCACCACTAGTCGTTCCCGAGCACCATTGGATGATCACCCCATTGGGGAGCTTGAAATAGCCGTTCGCTGCTTGGACGGATGCGAACTGTCCGAGATTCACCGCATGTGCTGTCAGCGTGGCGGCGGCGACGGAGAAATTCTGCGTTGACAGCCCCGCAAGTGCCGCAAAAAGAGATTGCGCCTGTCCGAACTGCACCGAATGCAGGCTCTGCGTGGCAGTCGCAACTTGTTGCGCGCCACCGGCACATTCCATCAGCACGCAGATCGAGTTGCCGCTATTCACGCCCGCGATCGTCGTACGCATCAAAATGGCGGTTCCACCAACGGCCATTTCTGTGCCTTGCAATGGCTGCAGCCCCAAGCCATAGATCGGGATCGCGGTGAGGCCGTCGGGCGCGTATGTCGACGCCCCCGTATTCGCATGTGCGATCTTGACCGCCTGAACGACGCCATCGACCCACGTGCCAGCGACAAGCGGCACCGCATTCGTCGCCGTGTATGCATTCGCTACGCCGGTATCGGTCAGCACGACGGTATTCTGACCAATGCGGCGGATTGCGGACATCACTTGGGTGTACGTCGTTTTGCTCAACGTCAAACCTGCCCCTGTCACGACATTGGTCAACTCAAGCATAACCATGTTCATGAAGTCGGCGTCGAGGATCGTCGCGGCGACGCCCGTACTGGGGTTGCCATTCGTAAAGTACCCGGGCGTGCCAGCCGAGGCCGGCGTCGGCAGCGTGCTCGACGCGGTGGCTATATCAGTTTGGAACATGCCTATCCTTTAGTGGTATGCGAAATTCAGATACGTGTGCGCAGGCTTGATTGCTGTCAACTCACACTGCAAAACTGCATTGCCCCAGCTTGCGAGAGCTTGGCCGACATAGGACTGTCCTGTCTGGAAATAAGCGATCGTGTTCAACGCTGAGTTGATCTGCCACGTGAATGCCCAGTCTTGCGTACCTAGCGGACAGCCCATGCATTGCTGTCCGATTCGAAACGGAGTGAATTCCGTCACCGTCACCGTATAGCCGAGCGTTTTTGCATACGCGATGAAGTATGGAATCGACTGTCCGCCGCTATTTGTCAGCCGAGCAACTACTTGCTGCTGTCTGCCTTGCAACGTAGGAGACGCGCCCGCACACGGATCCGGCAGCCCCAGCGTCGCCTCCCATTCCGGGAGTAGTTCAACAGCCGTCGCTGGGAAAGCATCAACTAACAGGTTGTTATTGGCCTGCGTATGCCTCGCCCACATCGGCGCAAGTCCATTGATCACCTGCGCCATCACTGCAGTCGGATCGCGCGGCCACACTAGACCGCGGGGCATCAGATTGTGAATCGCCGCTGCGAAGTCGGATGCTTGATAGTTCGGCGCAGTCATTTATGGAAGCCATGTGATCGTGCCGAGCACAGGAAGCTGCCCTGTGGTTCCGACGATGTTTGTAGTAGGCGACACGAGAACGAAACCAGTCGTCCCAGCGATAGCCGCGATGGCCGATTCGATATACGACAGATAGATCGTCCCGTTCTGCCCGGCCGTCGAGCTGATCGGCGATCCGTACATCACGAACACCCCGGCGATCGCGGACTGAATCGACACCTTCGTCGCTGCGCTGAAGTTGGCCGAACCGCTGATCGTAAAGTTCACGATCTGCTGATTCGGAGCACACACATAGACGAGCGCCGTCGCCGGCCGCAATGGATAGATGTAGTTCGCGATCGTGAGCTGATCGCCGGTTGCTGCAGCCCCTCGCGTCTCTGCCGTCGCAACGCCATTCGTGCCGACAGGAAAGCCGCCGTTGGCAGCTTCCGCATAGTCGAGCATCGCATAGACAACGACAGTGCCAGCCCCGAATCCATTCGGGTTGCTCCAGGCGCGCGTAACGCCGCTGACTTGCTTTGCCCATGTGATGTAATCGTTCACCGCCCCGCCCTGCGGCGAATTCTGATAGGCAAACAACATCCGCGACCGCAAGCTATCATCGGTCTCAATGTCGGCACCGCCAGTGAATGCCGCGGTCACGGTACCGGACGACGAGATGCCGGCGATTGAGGTCGACAGCGTCATCACCGTGCCAACTGCGCAATTGCCGAACGAACCGGTTAGACCGGTGGGATCGGCGTTCGCTTCAGCATTCACTGTCACTGAATTGCTGGACACCGTGCCGAGCGACGTTGTCGTGTACTGCACCCCGTCACCGCGCGTCACAAGCGTGCCGATCGGGATCTGGAAGCCATTCGTTCCGGGGAACGCGATCTGACCGGGAGTGGCCGCGCCGGCCTGCGTCGCAGGATCGCGGTAGATGTTCTTCAGCGCTGCCCAGGCTTCGAGATACTCATCAGAGGCGGTGAACGGATTCGACTGCAGTGCAATCCAGTCGGTGTACCCATACTGCGAATTTGCGAGCCCAGATAGCGCGCGTCCGAGGACATTGAGACTCGAAAAGCGCAGCAGAGGGTCCGAGCCAGCCGGGCTCACCTGCAGATCCGCAGCTACCTGCGCACGGATCTGCGTGAGTGTCGGTCGTGCATAAGGCATATCAGTTGATCCCCGCCCAGGCCCATGCGTACTGGCCTTTTGAAAGTAACGTCCCGGTCGGCGACCAGGCCACGATCACCGCTCCGAGCATTCCAGTGCTCACCCACTGCGTCGTGATGTCAAAGCGAGCAACCACTCCGTCATCGATCATCCACTGAAGCGATTCGGCGAGGTAGTCGTATGCGAGCTGCTGCGTCTTAGCCGTCTGCTTCGCACGTCTGAGTAGCCACATCCGCGAACCGATTCGCACATCGTCGTCGGCCCACCATCCGCGGGGATCCCCGGTTCCGTCCGGAATAACGTCACCGGGGTTCGCCATACGATCGCTGAAGATGCTGATTAGGATGGCGGTCTCGATGTCGTTGCCGGTTGCCAGCACCGGGCCGTTCATCGTCCAGTCTCCGCGACTGTTCGCCGAGTCCCACGAAATTGAGACGTCTGCCATTGTGCTCGGGCGTAAAAAAGCCCGCGCGCGGCGGGCTGTGTTGTTTGCTCGGTAAAATCTAGTTCGCCATCACATTCGAGGTACCAGGCGCCGCAGGAACGTAGTGGTTATGGCTGTTCACAGCGCCATTCGGCAGATTGACGTCTGGCGCGGTGATCGGCGCAGTAAATGTCGCCGTTCCGCGGGCTCCGCTCGCGCCGCTTTGCCCGATGTTCCCGTTGATCTGCACGTTACCGTTTAACACGATGCTCGGTGCGTTGATCGTCAACGTTCCGCTAGCGTTGCAGGTCACATTCGAAGCATCGTTGATGACGACGTTTTGCCCTTTTGCTTCCACGACGATGCCGCCTGACGCCGTCAGATAGATGCTCTTACCGTCCTGCGAATACAGCATTGTTTCGCCGGATTGAAGCCCGGTGGGCCGCGACGGCTGATGGTTCGTTCCCAGCACCGCACCGGCGGACCGATCGCCAGCGACGTGTACCGCAATGACGTCAGAATCAACCGGTGGGTTCGACGTAAAGCCGAATTCAGGAACGCGATAACGATTGTCCGGCGTCTCGATGCCGTTCATCAGAACTTGCATCTTCTGCACGGACCCAGAATCATCCACAAACTTCACGCGGCCACGGCCAATGATTGCCCGAACCCTCATCCTCAGGTCTTCGAGATTCACGAATTGACCCCTCTCACGGTGGTGTAGTCCGGCGCGACCGGGTACAACGTGACCGGCTCCGGATAGAACGCCTGCGGCGGCATGATCACAAGATCAGTGCGCGTGCCCTGCTCGTCACGCACATACGTCACATCGGCGATCAGCCAGATCCTGGGCGTCAATTTCAAGCCTGGAAGATCGATGTCGACGAGCGTGTTTGGCTCGTATAGCGCGCCGGACGCGTCCCTCCAACTATCGGTCGACAATCGGACCTGCATCGAACGGCCCATGCGCGCAGCAAGCTCCCAATTCGCTCGCTGTTGCGCGACCGTCGACCCACCGGCGACGTTCTCCGAGACGATCGCGCGATAGCGCAGCCGCGGCACACCAGGGTCGCTGACGTGCGCAATCAGGTTGCCGCCATTGCCCGTGTCCTGAAGCGTGTCGAGCCCCTGATATACCGCGTCATAGTCAGAGAAGCGGCCATCCATGCTATATATCGCACCAGCCGATGCCACATTGACGCCCTCTCTGAAACCACTCGCCGCCTTCCTTGTACCGATGCCGCCCGGTCCTGCGCCTCCGTTCGCCAGCAGCAAGCTGCCATCCGGTTGGTCGTACAGCAACAAGGCACGGTATCGAGCCAGACGCTCAAGCACGCCGTAGATGGGCTCGCCGATCATGATGTTCAACTGGGGAATCGGATCACCGACAAGAGTGCCATCAGCAACACTTACATCAATTCCGTATATCGCGCAGAGTTGCTTCGCTATTTGATCGATCTTGAGGTTGAGAAGCTGCCCTCCCGTCCAGCGCGCGGAGCAATCGACCAGATCCTGGCACTTACTACGGCCAGCGATCCTGATCGTATGCTCTCGATCGTTATAGCTCGGCAGGTAGCGGTCAACGAAGCCAGTGAGCACGACGTCGGCGCCGAGAATCACCTGCACCAGATCGCCGGGTTGAACAATGACCTGTGAGACGCCGGGATATGGCTCCGTGAAAGCGATCTCGAAGTCAGACGGACACCGTTCGATACCGCGCGCGACGCGCACGGAAGTCCATCCGGTGATGTCCCTTCCGTTGGACGCGTAATATGTGGGCTCGCCAACCGATGGATTTGGATCGCGCGTGCACGTGGAGACCCGCAGGGTAATTTCGTCCATAACAAATGGAGACCAGCAATGTTTTTAAAAAGTATGCTTGGCGCGCTCGCGCTCAGCGTTGTGCCCATCTCATCGCAGGCTGAAGTAACCCACTCACGCATAAAGGCTGAGATCGCCGTTGTGTGTCCCACGCCAGGCATGGTCGCGTATCTGGAAAGCCCCTTTTCTCCAACTCGATTCTCTCCATCGTGGAAAGCTGAAGCCGGCCGGGCGCACTGCCGATCCTTGAAGAGCGATAGACCGCTCATCGTCACTAAACTCGGCTCAACATCTTTCCGTGATCACGAATATTCCGTCGCGGAGGTCGTGCCGACAGGAGTCATCTTTTCAACCGATGGATTTGCTGGTCCGTACTACATCATTTCGACGCAACTGAGAGCAATTCCAAATTCAGAGGAAATTCGCGAAAACGTCAAATCACTTCTCCCAACAAGCGTCAACTATTCGGTTGACGGAATTGACGGCCCTTCTGCGCCAGCACTCGCGCCCCACTAATCCTAACTAGAGAGCGCGGAGAAGGTCGGAGGGCAAAACGCCGGATGGCGAGGGTTGATCTGCTGCACAAGTTGCTGCTCTCGCGTCGGGTCACGGTAAATGCGATTTGCCAGCACCAGGGACGGGAGCGACGCATTGAACGAGAACGTCGCGATCGCGGCGAGATCTGCCCCGCGGGCCTGGAGGTCCGCGGCGACAGCCTGACGCAATGCTCGCAGTGCCATATACGAATCATCGTCGCCCGCATCACCGGCAATATCGGATTCGGCATCGATCAACTTCACCGCGGCGCCAAGAACCGAATTCGCATCCTCTTGAGACGACGGCTGATAGGTTGTCAGCGTCGTCGCAAGCTGTGCGAGTGCGCACCGGCGAAGCAGCGCTGACATAGCCGTCTGCATAGTGCCCATCGCCGCGCCGACCTGCCCAGTCGGCACGACAGATGACGGCGAATATTGCGCCAGCATGCTCACCAGCCGCACCCCATCGGCCGGAGCTGTCGCGGCAGCCGCCACGGCGGCGACGTAGGCCTGCGCCGCTGCGCCGAGAGTGGCAGAATCCGATGGATTTTGTGCAGCAGCCTGGAGTGCCGCTCCAGCCGCGAGAACCGACGTGCGCGCCGCAGAAGAAGCCGAAAGCAGGTCAGATGCGGTTGTGTTTGCCGGTGCCTGCTGATTGCTGCCCGAAATCCCGCTATTGCCGCCGCCGAACAAGCGCCCGAAATTCCCCGCAAGCGTCGATACGGCTCCGATGATTCGCTTTACGTCGTTGATCGCCGTGACGCCGATCTGATACCAGCCAACGACCGTCGAAACCGCCTCCTGCACCACCGCCGCGCCATTCGCGATCGCGGCAGCCGTGCTTCTTACGAAATCCGCAAGTGCCTGGATGCCCGTCAGACTGGCCGCCGACGTGCTTGCGTCTGCCGTCGACGTACTGGTTGTTGGGAAAAGCCGGCTGCCGGACACGATGAGCGTCATGCGGATCTCGAAGGCACGACCCAAGTCCCGACGCTCAATCGTTTCCACGCTCAGACAGCAGACGTTCTCCACCGTGCCGAGCGTAGGGTGTACGAGCGTTTGGCCGCCCGCCGTCTCGCAGATGGAGAGCAGCGTTTTCCGCTGCGAAATAACGTCACCGCCCCCCGTGATCAGATCCCCCTCGACCAGGAAGCCGAGCACCTCGAATTGACGCGGGCGCTTTCCAAGGTCCTCGACCCACACATCGTCACGGAAGGGATACGAGTGGATTGACGTCTTTCGCCCCGCGGCGGTACGGATGGACTCGACACCGAACCGCAGCTTACCGTAGCTGGCTTTATCGAGACGCCCAAACCAATCGCCCGTGATAAGAGTGGCAGCATCCCCGATCGCGGACGCGAGACCGCCGATGCTTCCCGCGACTTGAACTGCGTCCGTGATGGTGCTCACTCGATCTCCTATATCCCGTCAAGGCGGTAGTTCACTTTCGTCGGCAGATAGCTGCCATCTTGTGTTTTCGCTTCCGGCCGCACACCGGCGGGGACGTTGTCGAACGTGATATGCAGCTTTGCCGCCTGCTGCTGCAACTGAGCGACTCGCTCAGTATGTGCGGCGTCAACCGGCGATGCGCCATCAGGCGCGGTCAAGTTTGGACGCACACCGGCCTCCTGCATGCCGGAAACGGCGTCCGCCCTTAGACGCACGCCGGCCTCCCGCATGCCGGAAATGGTGGCCGCCCCCATCTGTAGGGGCGTATAAGGCTGGCGCCCATTCTCTGCTCGAATCATCCCCGTCATGAGAGCTGATACGATCCGAGGATCATCTAGATCCGGCACCGCTGTCGCCTGCAGCCCCGTCGACGCAGACATGATCTTCGTGTAATTCGCGATCTGCTGAGGCGTGTTTCCGGTGCGCGAACCACCAGTCCATTTGTCCTGAATCTGCGCGATCGTAAGGCCCCGATAGCCGCGTTCAAGGTTGGCAACCGCAGCTGCAATACCCTCTTCGGGGGTCGCATATGTGCGCTCCACACCTTTTTGGAGAACATTGAGCGGGTTATTGCTCCGGATGCCGAGCGGCTGGGCATCCTCGTGGCCCATCCACTTATTGACCAGGCTACCAACTTTCCCCCATCCGCCCACCGGAGGCTGTTCGACATTCGGTGTCACGGCAGCGCCGGCCATTGCCTCCGCGACTTGCTGATCGTGGTTCGGCCCAGCCGGAATTGCTGCGTCTAAAGCGCTTTGTCGCGAGTATTCCGAGATCAGGCCGCCCGCGATCGCTGCGACGAATGGGTTAGAGGCGAAGGCTGCAATCCTGCCCAGATTAAGCGCCAGGGCGGCCAGGCCGGCGATCGGTGAAGCGAATGTGATGGCGCCAATCGCGAGCAATACTCCCTTTACTCCTCCTAGGTTGTCCCACAGATCACTCGCTTTTTTCGAGAGGGCGTCCCAGTCAATTTTCGAGACCCATGTGACGAACTTCTGCACTGCTTCAGCTAGTTTGTCAGCAATCGCCGCGCGGTTTTGATCCAACCACCGAGAAAGGCCCTTTACGACCGGATCAAGCACTGGGATCAACGACGAGCCGATAGCATTGCCCAGTCCTTCCGCTGAGCCGCGTAGATCGGCAATATCCTCATTGAATGCCTTCGCCTTTGCGATTTCGGCATCCGTTGGCACAAGCCCCTGGCGAATCGCGCGCGCCTTGTCGGCCTCCCATGTCCCCTGCTGGATCATCGGCAGCATACCGCCCATGCCGAACGTATTCGCCGCTTCGCGCTGCGCCTGCACTGAGCGCTGCCCCTGAATGGCTTTCATCAGGCGCATCTGGGTTGAGTAATAATCGACCGTGCCGTCTTTGTTCCGCGCGATCTGTACGCCCATCTTCTGCAGGAGCAGCATCGCGTGGGGATCAGCACCATTCGCCGCAGCGCGAATCGCCATCTGCGATCCACTCATCCCCGAGTCCAACTCTTCGGCCGAGACGCCGGCTCGCCGCGCGGCGACGTGCCACGCGGCGAGATCCTGAGCGTTCATGCCGAGCAGTTTCGACGTCTTGTTCAGCGTGAATCCGAACGCGCCGAAACGCACGGCAAGCGCCGACAATCCAGCAAGCGACGCCGCACCACCGATCGCCGTCAGACCGGGAATGACCTCGACAATCTTGTCGACGACCTTGCCCGCAGAATCGGCTGCGTTGCGAAAGCCCTTCTCCAGCTTTCCCAGACTGCCCGTCCCGAGATCGCCGAGCTTCCCAAGGCGCTTCTGCGCCTTGTCGATCGGCTCGGTGACTTTGCCTAGCGCGGCCTTGATCTTGTTGACGGTTGCGGTCGCGGCATCGTCAGCACGGATGCGAATGACGAATTCCTGACTCACACTCAGTCCTTTTTCAACATGCGCGCCGCGTGGTACGCGTAATTGCGCACCTCACTCCACGTCATTTTCTTGGTTTCGCTGGGCTGCCAGCGCCAGAAGCGCTCGGTCAGGCGGACGATGTGCTCCCACTCCCCGGGGAGCCCTCCACGTTTCCCTCCGGATCATCCTCGTCCGGCGGACTGATGAACTCGGTGAGGTACGTTTGAGCCTTGTAGTAGTCGCGAACACCGATCTTCGCAAGCACCGCCAGCGGGACCCCCGAAACGGCGGATACGAGCGACTTCATGGCTTCGAGGGCACCGTCTTTGGTCGCCTTCTTGAGGAAAGCGCTGAGCTGTTCGACGTTCGGCTCGTGAAGATTGATCTCCGTATAGACGGTGTCGTCGCCACCGCCGCCGAGCGTGATCGACTTCGATAGCTCGATCGTCAGCGTATCGGGTACGGGCGCGTGCCGCGGCTTTTTCTTTTCGTCTTCCATATCAGCTCACCGAGACGGTTTGTTCCGAGACCTGCGGACCTTCGAACTTGACGTCGAATTTCGCATCTTCGGTGTCCACTTCTTGCGCGTCCGTCGTGCCCATATTCCGACCGGTAACGATCTTGCCGTTCGCGAGCGAACCGACGACGGTCGCATTGCGCATCGCATTGAATGCGGCTACCGTGAGATCGCCAGCGTCACGGATGGACATCGAAATCCAACCCGTAACCGGCGTCTCTTTCCAGCCATGGAAACCATCTTGCCCGATCATGGCTTCGCGCTTGACGCTCGACGGCGAATATTTGAGACTGCCTTCGAGCTGATACGTCACGCCATCAACGGTGATCTGCGCAACGCCTGCAATCAGATTGCTGGCCATATCGGCCCTCCTGAAAACGAAAAAGCCGCCCGAAGGCGGCTTCATTGCTACCGGGTAGATGCTTTACTGCAGCCGGAACTGGACCAGGGTCGCGAATGTCCGCATCTGATTCACCGGCGTGCCGGGCCAGAGAATGTCCAAGCGGTTCGGATTGACCGTGTTCTTCTGAACGACCAGGGCCGCTGCAAATTCAGCCGCGTTCTGCGTGAAGCCCGCGTCGGTACGCTCCTGATAGAGTGCGATGATGTCCGCCTTGATCGTGTTCGGCGTCACAAGATTCGAACCCGCAGCCGGCTTCGAGCCGTTGCCTGCGAGCTTGCAGCGAGCATATTTCGACGTAAGCATTCCCTGCAACGTGCGAATCTCCAGCATTAGCTGGAACATCGTCTCAACCTCAAGATAGCTGCTGTCGGCAACCCCCTGCGCGTTCGTCTGATAGGTCGTGACGATGTTCTCGGTCTGAACAGTCCCGTCTTGCGTCACAGTAAAAGTCGACAGGCCGTCATAGAGCAAAGTCTCACGCTGGCTCGGTACGAATTGCGACGCCACGGGCGGAGGCAGCACACCTTGGAGTGGCAGATACTGAAGAGGCACGCCGGGATCCGCCCGCACGCTGACCGCAGCTTGTCCACAAAGTGCCGAAGCCCAAAGCCAGCTCGGCGTCGGGCTGCCGTTGAACGGCAGAATCGTCTCATGCTGGTTGTTCCGCGCGAGACCGAGCGTCGTGGACGCCGCGAACGTGCCAGCGAAAGCCCCAAACGAATGACCGTACAACTGTTGCTGCCAGCTCCAACGCCCCGTCTGATCGTTCAGGAATTGCATGACGGCGTTGAGAGATGTCGAATCCGTATACGGATTTGCGATGAAATCGAAGGTCATGTTGCCGAGGTTGCCCAAGGCCGTCGTGAGCGTCGGATTCGTCGCGCCCCCCGCCATCGGAGTGATGGTGTACGTCAGCCCAGTAGGCGTGACTTCGCCATTCACTGTCCCGTAGTAATTGAATCGGATGTCGATTTCGTTTCCGCAGAGCCCTTTGTTATCCGCTGTCAGCGTGACAGTGCTCGTTGATACCGACGCCGTCACAGGCATCGCTGCGATCGCGTTGATCGCAGCGGACACGGCCGTAGCGATCGAGGTAGTCGCTTGAGCAGCAGTGACAGGCACCGTCACGACTATGCCCGCGATGTATAGCGAAATCGTTCCGTTGGCCGTCGGCGATGCCGTGAACGCGATCGATCCAGTTGCCGCCGTGGCACCCGCTGCGTCCGCAAGCGGCAAATACCAGACTTCGCCGAAGCTGTCGTTCAGGCGATAGACGCTCACCATGTTCGCAAGCTGCGAACTTGCGCCACCCTGCGTGGCCGCATCTCCGATCCCTCCCGAGATGATCGGGGTATTCGGCGTCGCGATGCCGCTTGACGTGATCTGACCGATGATCAGCGCGCGCTGATTCGCCTGGGCGGTATTCGCCTGCGAATTGTCGAGTTCGAAGAAGGCGCCGGGCAGCCGCAAGTTCGCGGGGATGACTTTAAACGGAACTGTGCTCATGCCTTGTCACCTCCCTTTACGGCAGCCGTCGCCACCAAAGCCTTTGCGGCATCAACGCGCACAACATCGCCGTCATTGAGAATCTTGTTCCAGAGGATGTGGTCGTCGGGCACATCGATGCCATCTTCCGGCAGCAATTGCTTCGTCTCCGGGTCCCGTACAAACAGGCCCGGTGCAGGTTTGACGCGCATTCGGCGCTCCTACGATGTTGAGTTAGGGAAAAGTGATCGAGAAGAACGGCTCGACTGTCCCAGCCGGCTGAACAACGGTGCCTGTGATGGTTTCCAACGGAGTGCCGGGGATCGGATAGAAGTCGTCGGGCCCTTGCGCGAACTGGATTTCGATCCGCATCTGCAACTCAGCCATCGGCATTTCGCCTTCTGAATTCGTCGTGATTTCCGACTCGACGGATTCGAATTGCTCGATGATTTGGCCGCCGCTCGAATCGGCCCATAGCGACGTGTTGTTAATCAATGCCACTTCGATCTGTGCTTTCAATTGCTCTGCCGCCGCGAGCGCTTGAGCAGATCCAGCATCGCCCACCAGCGCCACCGAGCGCGTGCGGGCAATGATCTCGACCGTCGTCGTCACCGAGAACAGCGGCGCATTCTTGCCGAGAGATTGCTTGCGTTCCCGCGGAGTACGCACCAGGATGCACGGGAAGGTAGGCGGTGACGTCGGCCAGTCGAACGGCGAGGTCACAGAGGTCCCCGCGCTCGTCGAACCCATCAGGCCACTGATCACCAGCCCACGAATATCGGCCGATGTCGTCATGTCGCGCTCGATTTTGTAAGCATCAGCTTGGCGCCGCCCCTGCTGTCAACTCGAACCTCACGCACGATGTAGGTCGAACCAGTACGAACGATCTGCAAAGAGTCGTTTTGCGCCGGCGGAATTGCAAACTGGGATAATTGAACGCCAAGTACCGCAGACACGGTCGTAACGCCCGATGTCGCATCCTCGAACATCACTTCCTTGAGATATGCATCATCGAATACGCCGGAGATCGGCAGTGACCCGCCGGCGAGCGGCATGTATGTCACCGGCTCGCCGAATATGCCTTGAAGTGGGCCGATAACAAGGCTATCCCAGTCAATCGACACTCACGACTCCATGCGGCCAGACTGCAGGACTTCCGGACGGGTGCAGATATGGAGCGGGTAGCTCGAGACTTCCATCTTCCACCACTCGTTGCGGTCGCGATCCATGATCGGGACCACGTACACCGGCTTGCCCGGCGTATTGACCCACTGGAACGATTCACCCGGGGCGAGTGCACGGCGGAAGATGCCCGGCGCGCCGACTGGGAAGAATTTCACCTTGTCGTTCGGGATCTTGATCGTCGTGTTGTCGTCCGAACCGCGGTAGTTCAGCCATCGAATGCCCGCGAATTCGAACGCGGTGAACGCGCCGCCAGAATTTCCCCCACGGATCTCGCGCGCATCGCTCCAGTTGATGAACGTGCGGATGACGTCCGGGTGGTTGACAAACTCGTCATAGAACGTGTCGCCGCAGAGTGCCCAGACCTGCGTGCTCGGCGTGAACGAGCCCTGCGCTGCGCGCGCCATCGAACGGACAATACCGTTGCAGAGCGGTCGCAGCGAGTTCGGGGTGCCTGCGGCGAGGTTAAAGCCGACCTCGGTCGCCTGCGTGATGCCGAATTCCTGGAACCAGTTGTATTTGATGGTGCCATCGAAGTCGGTGAACAGCCCCTGAACCGCAGCGAGACGCTGGAATTCCCAGGTGTACTCGATATTCTTCAGGAGACCCGTCGGACCCGCGAGGCGACGTGCGACTTCGTCCTGCACCTGCATGAGTTCCGACTCCGTACCGAACGCACGAATGTTCTGCAGTTCGTTCGCGTAGACGGTGTCAGCGTGACGCAGACGCGGAATTTCGAAGTACCGCGCCTGACGCTTCTCGGTCGTACGCTGCGTGCCTTCTTCGCCGCGCTCGCTCAGCGGAATGACGACGAGCTTGCCCTGGCGTTGCTCGACCACGAGCGCCGTCGTGCGGATGGGATCATCGTCGAAGATGTTGAGCTCGCCGAGCGCTTGCGGCTGGTACGGATACTTGTCGACCGCGGCCGTCAGCGTGATGGTCGAGAACGGATCCTGATTGAAAATATCAAGCGATGCCATTGAACGGCTCCTTCAGAAACGAAAAAGCCGCCCGAAGGCGGCCCTGATGTCGTGGATGGGGTGGATTAGCGACCGATGATTCCTTGCGCCTGCAGAAGCACGAGAGCAGCGGCCTGATTGGCTGCCGTCATCGACGGATCCCACACGAGCTCGGAGATGTTCACTTCGACCTGACGCGTCACGATTGCCCCGTAGGTATCGTTCAGCGATGCATCGGTCACGCCGAAGCAGATACCGGCGGCATTTTGCGAGCCATCGACCGCAGTCGAAGTGCATGCCACCCACTTGCCCGTGCCGGCCGCGACGGTGATCACGAAGCTGTCAGCAGGCACGAATGCCGTGCCGCCCGCAGTGATCGTGAAGTTCAGGCCACCGCCCGAGAAGGCAGTACCCGTGACTCCATGACCGATCTCGGCGCCGGTCGGATCCGACACGACGAACTGCGTCGCGGAATCAAATTCGACCGTGTAGTTGCCGAGCTTCGGTGCATAGCCCGTCGTCGTAACTGCGCTGCACGTGCCGTTGCCGGTGTTCGTGCCGCCCGCGACCGCAGCCGCCGTCGGTTTGCCGACCACCGCCGTCGTGGTGATCGCGAACGAGTCGCCTGCAATGAATGCCGTGCCGCCCGCAGTGATCGTGAAGCCGATGCCGAGAGCGGAGAACGCGACGCCGGTCGTGCCGTTTGCGGTCGCGCCGCTCGGCGCCGTGACAGTGAACGCAGTCGCCGACGTGAAGACCAGCGAATAGACGCCGATCTGGGTCGGCACCGTGACCGGCGCGATCGCACCGAACGTTCCGTTTCCGGTATTCGTGCCCAGCGCAGCAGCCACAGCGGTAGCGCCCGTCGTTTGCAGGCCCATCACTGTGCCCGGAAGATACTTCACCGCACCGGTGAAGAGGCCTCGGTCGATGTGACGGTGGCCGCGCGGTTGCGACACCAAGAACCCACCGGGATGCCAAACTTCATACAGTGGTGCGCGAGAAACGTAGCTCATGATCTATGATCCTTGATGTGGATGGGAGAGTTACCCGCGCTGGTTATCGCGTCTTCGCGAACGCACGGTCCCAGCCGGCCGAGGCCTTCTGGCCGCTGACCTTCGAGAATGCGCGGTCCCAGCTCGCGGCCGCAGCGGCAGCAGGGTTACGGTTTGCTTCGCCACCAGCACCGAGGTTGGGATTTCGAGCCTGACGGCCCGAGTTGGAATTCGAAGCAGCCGGCGTGCTGCTCAGCACTGCGATTGCTTCACGACGACCCATGCGCGTATTGAACGCGAGGTTCGCGGCTAGCACGACGTTACGACCGGCAGCCTTGCAGCCCATGATCGCAGCGCATCGTGCCTGCTCACGGCGACGCGCACGAGCAACTGCGCTCTTGCCGCGCATCTCCTCATCCTCATCGTCATCGTCTTCTTCGGCCTTGGCACGCTTGCCCGACTTTTGACCATCGTCGCCTTGGTCGTCTTCGTCGTCTTCGTCCTCGTCTTCGGCATAGTCCTTCGTTTCGTCGCCGTCCTCGGCCTTGGCGCGCTTGCCCGACTTTTGGCCGTCGTCACCTTGATCGTCTTCGTCGTCCTCGTCTTCGCCTTCCGCGCGAGCCTTCGACTTGGCTTTGCCCTTCTTGGCGGCGCCATCATCACGGTTGCGATCGGTGTTGTCTTCCTCGTCGTCGCTATCGCCTTCGGCGCGCGCGTCCTTCTTGTCTTCCTCATCTTCAGCTTTCGAAGCACGGGACGACAGGCCGGCGAGATGGGCGAACGACAGCCCGCGCGCCGCAAGGGAACGAATGTTCATAGATACTCCATGGGGTTGGGGAATGTCAGCCCAGCTCAGCGAGCAGGGATTCGAACGCTTCATCGGGCGCCATCACGGCATCGGCGAAGCCTATTTCGACGCCGGCTGCGCCGAGGAATGTCGTTGCCTGAGTCTTCCTGACGACATTCACAGACAGATTTCGATTGCGCGCGACCGTCTTGACGAACAGTTCACCCATCTCGTCGACGTCGGCCTGGAATTTCGAGAGCGCCTCTTTCGAAAGGGGGTTGAACTGATTTCCGTCGGCCTTGCGGTCGCCATACTTGATGATCGTGACCGCCATCCCGGCGTTGGCGATGGCCTTACTCTGGTCGATATGCATACAAATCACGCCCACCGATCCTGTTCCGCCGGTGCGCGGCACGGTTATCTGCTCACATGCACTAGCGAGCGCATATGCCGCGCTATATGCACATTCGCTGAGAATGGCTAGCGTCGGCTTGATGGCGCGCGATTCATAGATCAAGTCAGCGAGATCGAAGCACCCCGCGACTTCACCGCCCGGCGAATCTATCGACAGCACGACTGCTTTGACCGCCTTATCATCGAGTGCCGCGAGAAAGTTGTGACGGATCGCGTTGTATCCGAGCATGCCCGAATATGGGCGCAGGTAGCTGCTCTTTTGGACCAGCGTCCCCGATACATCGATAACAGCGACGCCGCGGTCCATGTCATATGGCGTTTCCTGCACAACAGCCGACGGCCCATCATCCCAGTCGTCATACGCCATCGGCTTGATGACGACCGGATCGGATCCAGCGAAAGAAACCTCGCCGATACCGAACCGTCCCGCTAAAACCTTGGCGATCACCTGGCCTTTTGCTGGATGAATAGCTAGCGGAGTATCGAACACGCGTGCCGCTGCGAATGGATAGCTTTTCATTGAGCCTGTAGTTCTTCGTCCGGTTTGGGATCCAGAAAGACTTAGATCTTGGTATCGCACTTCATGAGGTTTCAGAGGAGTAAAAGCCTTTCACCTGGGCTGAGGGGTTTCTTCCGGCTTTCCCGCCTCTGCAACAGCAACGTCTCCAGCCCAATCAGGCAGCGCGAGACCCGCCTTCCGGAACGCAGCAACCTCGATCTTCCGTTGAGCGATGACCTCTTCCCAATCGAGCCCTTGTTCGCTGCACTCCTTCTTAAGCGTCGACAGTCCGCCATCCATGCGCATAACGCTGCCGGCGGCCTCCTTCGTTGGATCAATCCAACCCCGTGCAACGCCGAGCCATTCGGACCGCGAATACGCCGTACGGGCTTCGACGTAGTCCGGCGTCATGCCACCGAATGGCAAAACGTCGTCGAGGTCGCCCCGCTCCATCGCCTCCTCTAGCCAGGAGGAATAGACTGGCGTGGCCGTACCGGTCTTGAATTCACTGCTGCGGCGCGTAAGCGTCTTCCAGCTCTCGAGTAGCGCAGCACGCGCACTCGAGTAGTTCGTCTTGCTCCAGTCCTGCGTAATCTGTTCTGCAGACACGCCGAGCTGCGCCGCCATCGAGCGCAACATCTCATGTGCAAAGTCTTCGAAGCCAGTATGCGGATGCGCCGCGTTGACTTGCTTGATCTCTTCGCCAGGCGCCAGCGTTGGCACTCGGACGCCGTTGAGCATGGCCGGCCGATCCTTCGCCCAGTCGGCTCGCATCTCCTGGTAATAGCCCATCTCCTGCTCACCGCCCGACGTATCCATCGCGGCTTCGATCATTGCCGGATCGTATGGGCTTGTGACATACGTGCCGAAGATCGTCGCGACGGTGGCCGCCTGCAGCTCGACGCCGTAGTAGCGCGCGAGCATCTTCGCGTGCGCAAGCACGGGTGTGAACACGCCGATGCCGCGGTTCTGGCCCGCGCGATCGCGCTCGAAATCGTGAATCACGCGGCGCCAGCCGTCTTCATCCTCGCGCTCTACGCGCTCCCACTCCATCGATTCGACAGCGTTATACCAGTCGTTCTGATGGGCCTTGCGGATGTGGTATGCGATCGGCACGCCGTCGTCATCGATCTCGACGCCGCCGCGCAGATACTTCGTATCGACCATCTGATACGGGTTCGACAATCGATCAGGATCGACCACGAGAAACGCGGTCGCATATTGCGCCGCACCACGGCCAACACGCCCAGGAAGCCAGTGAGCGACGAGCAAATCCTCGCCGTCGATCAGCTTGTGCCGGAGAGCGAGGCGCAGTTGCTGGGACACGGTCAACTGACGCGAGACGTCGTTGTACCGACCCATGTCTTCCGAGTAGCCGCGCCATAGCGCCTCGACGGCCTTCCGGAATTCATCGGCCCACACCGCATCGAAGCGCTTGTTGAAGCGCCTCAAATACTGCCAGTCCGGATTTGCCGAAAGGCGCAGATGCGCGCCGACGGTGTTGTCGAGAATGCGCGTGATCGCGCCACTCGCCCATCCATCATTTCGCGCGAGGTCGCGTGAACGCGACACCATCCGGTCGCGCGAGAAATTGATCTCCGAATCCGGCGAGCGAATCCATGGAAACCAACTGCCCATCTCCTGCGTCTGGACGCTTGCAGCCTCGTATGGAAAGAGGCTCGAGTACGGAGGTTGGGTAATCCCAGGGCCGCCCCACCCAGAATCTGCGCGCGCACGCCCTCCGGCCGGCAGGTCCGAGAACGGCTTGCCGGTGGAATCGACGATCAGTGACATCAGAAAATAGCTCTGCGTGCGCGTGGATAGTGAGTGATGATCCCGAGTGCCTTTTGCAGCATTAGAATGCCGCGCTGGATCTGCATGATGTCGGTCGTTTGATATGTAACCGATTTCGTTCCGTCACCCTGGTTATATGTGGCCGTCACAACCTTCTGTCCCGCGGACAAGTCGAAGAGAGCCGCTTGTAGAGCGGCCAACCTCGACTGCATGTCCGCAGTACTCATTCCGTCCGTGATAGCCATTGCTTTCCTATGCGAGGCGGTTCGTCAACTTCTTTCTGACGGGTTTGGCTTCTGACGTCGGTACAATCGGTGCGGGCATCACGTCGTTATGCGCTGCTCGCGCAGGCACATATGACTGCTGCGAGGCGTCATATCCAACCGGATTGGCGGCGATGTCCGCCCTCTTGTTCAGCTTGAGCCCCAGGTGAGTCAGTCCACATAGGGCGGCATATGCATAAACGCGGCAGTCCAACGCCTCATTTGCGCGCCCTGGCGGCAATTCCCACACCCGATACTTCTGGCCGCCCGAAACCTTCACGGCGGATCGCTCCGACGTCAGCTGCTCGAAGTAGCCGATGTCACGATCGCTCGGGAAATGCATGTAGCCAGGTCCCGTGTCGGTGACGTGAAGCCGGTTGCGAATGGTGTCTTTCGCCGTGTTGACGCCGATGATCACCGGTCGGAACGACGCTTTTGTGCGTCGCGACGGTTTCTTCACCGGCCACACCGGGTTGCGCTTCCCTCTGACAGCCGAATCGCCCTTGATCGCCCATATCTTCCGACCTAGGCGCGCCTTCGAAAAGTCGTACACCTTCTGCGTGTGGTGGCCGCCCGAATCGATGCAAACTGCCATTGCCTCAAACGGCCGACCATCCGAACGGCGCCAGACCTGGTCGAGGAACGCGTCGAGCCGCTCCCACGGCTCCGGCGTTTCCATATCGCCTTCGATGACCTCGTAGTCGATCGACCAGCTTTCCTCGTTGCGCCCCCAGCCGACGACCTCCAGCTCGAAGCGATAATCCTGCACGTCGACGCCGACAGTAACGACGGCGACGCCATCGGGAACCTGCGCCGCCCACTTCTCGCCGCGCGCAACGAGCGCCTCGAGGCTCAGCACCTTTCCGGAGTTCGGCCGATAAGGCAGGCCGGCCTGCGTGTTCCACCAGGTCTGCTTCTTCTCTTCATCGCTGCCCGCGTCAAGCCACTTCTTAGCGATGTCGGACGGCTTGTCCTTCTGCCATGGGCTGTAAAGCTTGCTCGCCTGGAAGCCGGCATGCTCGTTGTCGACCTTCCATTCGCCGCACTCCGGGCACTTGGCGCGATATACCGCGTGACGGTCACTCTTCCACCAGTCCCAGACGGCGCCTATCGCGGCCTCGGTCGTCGCCTCGCGCGAGTCTTCCGGACCTCGCCAAGCGCGCTCATAGTCGTCAAGCGGAGAATGTCTAGCGCCGCAGCATTCGAATGGGCGCGTCTGATGCCAGCGCGAGGTCTGCAATGCGCGCAGTCGATCACCTTCGGACCAGATCTCTCCGCACGATTCGCACGAGATACGCGCGGTTTTAGGGAAGTGCTCGACAACGTTTCCGCTGTCATCGCGACGCTTATCCCAGTCGACGTGCTTGAAGAAATCCGGGAACATGCGATGCCCGCAGTGCGGGCACGCGATTGACGCACGACGTTGATCCGAATCCTTGTAGCTGCCCTCGATCCGACTTTCATCTTCAACCGTTGGCGAGCATGCACGAATCGACAGCCAGTTGGTGTCGAACGAAGCCGTCCGCTCCTCGGCCAGCCCGATCGGTTCACCTTCGCGCGTCACGGGATATTTATCGACCTCGTCCGCAAGAATGACGCGCACTGGACGACGTGCAAGGTTGTCAGGGCTACCAGCCCCCGCAAGCGCCAGAAAGCCGCCCGGGAACGCTTTGAATAATAGTGTCTCATCGGCGTTGCGCGTCTTGCTCGTGCCGACAAGCTCACGCAACACCGGCGTGACGCGGACCATCGGACTGATCCGCTCTTTGCTAAATTGCTCGGCCGCGGCTTCCTTCGGCTGAAGGAGCAACATCGGGCACGGGTCGAGATGGGCGAAGTAGCCGAATGTGTTCTCAAGGAACGCGGTCTTCATCATCTGGGTGCTCACCATCATCGTGATGACGTGCACACCCGATTCCGTCACAGCCATCATAGGGCCGCGCGCGATCTCAACCGTGGAGGTCGACCAGTTCCCGGAAATGCGGCCCGCCTCAGGGGCAAGCTTCCGAAATTGATCAGCCCAGTCCGGTACACTGATCCGAGGAGGTGGCGTCCATGCCTTCCGGATCGCCGCACGTAGCCAGTCAACCTTCTCGCTCCGAGAAGTTGGCTTCTGGCTCGCCAAGTTGGGCGATCTGTTTGTAGACATGCGCGGTCAAGACCTCAGTTACACGATCGGCCTCCAGACCGAGCTCAGCAGCCAGGATCGGCCCGACCCTTGACGGCCAATTGAGCCACGCATCGCGCTGAGCCCGGAACTCCTCGAAGAGAATGGCTGTTGCGGTATCCAGCTCAACGAGCGACCCGGACTTGCGCTCATATTCGAGCTGAGCCATCAGCCCGAGATAGTTTTCTTTCAGGCACCGCGCCTGATCGAAATTCAACAACTCGACGCCGCTCGACAGAATTTGATTTGCTATCTCGCCAGCGCTTTCGCCGGCTTCAAGCGTTACCCCTTTCGCGGCCTGGGTAACAGACTGCCTCTTGTTACCCTTGCCGGTTTTTGCTGCTGGCTGGGTAACATCAGGAAGGCCGTCGCGGCGGTATCTCTTTAGATTCGCATTCGACGCCTTGACGTCGATCGCATCGCCCGCAAACACAAGCCAGCCGCGCTCCTTCCACTTCGTCACAGTCTTTCGACTGACGCCGTGGAGTGCCGCGAACTCGCTTTGATTCATCCCGTGATCTGTTACCTGTTACCCAAATTTGGAATCTCAGCGCTGGGCGAAATTCGCGCGTCTTCGCTCCCGCCCTGTTGCAATTTCGAGGGAAGGACCCGCAGCAAAAGTGCACCAAAGAGGTGCCTAAACTCATCGCTTCCCGGCAATCGCGAATGCCAGTTCATGCCGCAGGATCTGCGGAAACTTCTCTCGTATCTTCGCCGTGATCGCCTTCTCAACTACATCATTCGCAAGCGACTGCGGGATAGATGGGCCGTAGAGTTCTTTTATCGGTAGGCCGGTTCGCACCATCTTGCCATTTCGCTTGACCGTCTTGTGCCCAGTCCCTACGCGCTGGAAAACGCCACGATGACCATTTCGCATTGTCGCGATAAAGGCATGCCGCAGGACTTGCCTGCCCGCTTTAACTTGCACCGAGACACCACCCTTATTCTGGCGCGCGCCGTAATTGATCAGCGCAATCGGTAACCCTGTCGCCTTAAGCATCACCACTAATCGCACAGGCCGCGCTTTATCGATGACGAAGCGACCCTTGATTGCGCTTGCCTTGATGTTGTATCCGGCAGAACGTACCGCTTTCGGCGCGGCCGCCCGCGCCTGAATCGCCGTCTTGTTGAGCGCGCGCACTAGCGCCTTTTGCTGTTCGCCGACGTAACGTTGCAGCCCCGCCGAAATTCCCTTGACATCCGCATTGACGCTGAGCTTCAACATTTCAAGCGCGCAACGGCTTCAACCACACGGCCGGAAGAGCACTTTCATCCCGTGGCGCGGCATAGAGTGGAACGTCGCGCATGAAGCGCGACGGCATGCCCGCCGGAAAGGCAGTCAAAGAGACCAGCGCAATCGCGTCGCGCGGCACGAGAGCCGGGTCGTTCGTAGCTTCTGTAATGAGAGCTGCGACGATCGCGCGGCCGTTCTGCCAGATCGCCGCGCGAACGAGCACGCATTCCCCGATCAGCGCAGCTGCGTCGATCTTCTTGATCGGTCGTGCCATTCTCGCTCCCAAAAAGCAAAAGCCCGATGATCGAGTGATCACCGGGCTTTCCCAGGACGTACCTGTCCGTGAGGAGAACTATACGCAGAACTTTTCGGGTTTACAACCCCTCTGTCGAAATATTTTCGACCTCTTCTAATCGTTTTTCGGCGGTGGCGGGAAGAATGTCCAGTTCCGCTCCACCAGGTCGAGCAGGTCGCGAAACGTGGCATCGCGCCAACCCTCGACCCAAGGCCACGTATCCGGGTGACCTTGGGTCGGTCGGCGTTGCCATTCCGACACTTCAAGAATCACCTTCCCGAACCACCCAAGACGATAGCGAGTGTTTCCTGTCAACTGGGTCATGCAACCTCCCCGACCTTTATAAGATGCCTCGAAATCAACATCGGCAGAAGGGACTCCTTCGCCGCCTGGTATGTCGTATGCTGATCGCCAGCCCGGCAACTGCTCCATACGTTGCGACCGCATACCTTGTTTCGCATGCTCACCGAGATCGCTGCGCGCTGCTCGATCGGGAGCAAATCAATACAAAGCTGCACCTGCTCGGACTGCCGGCTGTCCGCCCATTGATATACGATCTCCTCGTCGTCATCTGCGCCCGCAGGTGTCACGTATTCACGACATGTTCGACTCTCGTGTGAACGATGCCGCTCGACCTCCGCGAGAGACTGGCGGATTTGCCAGTCGTACCAGGTCAACAAGAGTTCTTCGATTTGTTTGCTCTGACCGTCCGTCATGATCTTCCTGTCCTGGTAAATAGAATTCAGCGCAATCCTGCCGCAGCGCGGTACTTTGAGTAGGGGCCTCGGATGTACTTCTCGAATCTGGCCTTTGCGGCGCTGTCGTGATCGAGCAGCGCCCGGCTCTCAATGCAGCAGCGCGCGCGTATGAATTCGGCTGCGTCGCGGGTGTTGTTTGCCGGCTGTCCGATCGAGCACATCCATTCCAGGAATGCCGACTCGTTCGCCCATAGCCCGGAAAGCCTAGCGAGCGGGCCACCCTTCGGATGGGGTGCCGTCGCTGTCACATGACCACCGTGAAGTTGATTCCGTGGTGCGTAAGCCAGT
Organism: Burkholderia sp. GW821-FHT14F03; assembly: GCF_058803765.1. NCBI lineage: Bacteria > Pseudomonadati > Pseudomonadota > Betaproteobacteria > Burkholderiales > Burkholderiaceae > Burkholderia > Burkholderia sp. GW821-FHT14F03. The sequence continues at coordinate 125,967 of NZ_JBXAPG010000001.1, read as the reverse complement.
CGCTCAGCGAGGAGCGAAGGACCTGGTTGTGCGGCCATGGAAATTCGATTAGAGCACCGCGCTCAGTCTGGGAAAACTCGCCACTGAAGGGACATTCGTCGAATGCGATAAGGTCGGCGCCTGTCACGGCGTCGTAATGCCGGAGAGCCGAATCGACAAGCCTTTCGGGTACGTCGACATAGAGTATGTATGCATGTGCACTCATTCTTGACCTCTCACATCCCATTCGAGATCCCCGCTAGCAAGGAATGGGGTCAGCGATTTCAAGTTGTGGTTGATTACGACCTCTACCGGATATGTGCCGTCTTGGTTCCACGCGCCCTCGCGCGCGTACTCCCTGTATTGCTCCGGCAAGATCGCGTCGGCGTAGATCCAATCCGGGCGCGAATGTGTATTGCGGCCGCGCCATGACCTGACTGGGCCACGCAATCGAACAACTCTGCACTCGAACGTCTCGTAATTCTCGCGGTAGAAGCGGCCGCTGAACGTTCCCGGTAATGTGATTCGAACCATCAGTCGCACACCACCTCCGTCATTCCCAATTTTCTAGCCCGGACGGGCTCCCATTCCTCGAATGCTCGATCCCAAACGTCGAATTTGATCTGTCGCGGCGTGCCCACCTGGTTCTGATCGATCCATGCGTGACACGGGTTGCATCCAGGAACCGTAAATTCGTTTTTCGCTTTCAGGCCGCCCGCTTTCCCATGACGCGACTGGTTGGAATGACACGGCACTACCGTGTCGTCGACTGGATTGAGCCGACAGAGGCCAGGCACGCGCAGATAGCATGGCTCGCCCCTGCAAGCCGCTAGATATTTCGCGCCCTCAGCAACTGTTGGCTTCTTAATCCGGCTCTTGAGCGTCTTTCGCCGCTCGATCGTCGCCCGATCTGCGATGGAGAAAGGTGAGGATTTGCGGGACCATGAGCCCCGGGCCATTGGTGCCTTCCTCGGACCGAACCCCGATCGTTTCATGCTGCAGCTTCCCCAAATAAAGCCTGAGCGGCGATGTCTCGCATGGCTTTGCGCCCGGCCCGACGCTGAGCATTCGCGCGACGGCGAGTCAATAGTCGGGCATATTCGTCGGGGCGATTTTTTTTGAGGTCTTCCATCCTGTCGCGCCACTTCTGGCCCGGCGAACGTGCAGTTGGTCGGGGAGCATCCCTCCGGCTCCCGATGGCAAACAAGCGCGCGGGATAGCCGCTCACGCCAAATCGCTCCCAGCGCTCGATATAGATCGAACCGTTTGCATGCAGCACGTTGAGGTGCTTCATCACCACGCGGCGCGATAGGCCTGTTTTTGCTGCGATTTCCGTAGAATCCATGGCTGCCCCAGCCAATACCCTCAGAATCGCGGACATACTGGGTCGACCGACGAATGAATTTCGATTTGGACGGGTGCCGAGCCCACGCGCATATCCATACGAAAGCACCGACTCGACGCTCCGCCCATTAAAGAGGTGCACATACAATTTCATTGGGCCAGGAGCCGTCCAAACGCGCTCAAGATCCACATCCTCGCTCTCGGTCCACTTATGCCAAGGGCGCTTATTCATTTGACCTCCGTGATCTGTAGCCCACGAGCAGCCATCAGATGCCTCTTGATTCGGTAGCCTGCGGTAACAACTCCCTTCACGTCCTCGATCACCGTCTGACCAGCGCGCTCATAGACAAAGTCGGCGATGTAACGAAGCGGCGGCTTCCTGCGCCCATCGATCATGACCGGATCGGCGAGGACAAATACAACTTGACGCTCCAAATCCGAAATGTCGCCCGCCGCTTCGAGACGGCTCAGCTCGATCCAGCGATCACGCTCTCGGAGGCTGTCGAACTTGATTCCCTCGTGCTCGCATCGAGTGTTTCGATATTTCGGCGGCTTCTTCGCCGCGATGGCCGGTACTTGAGGTTGCTGGATCACTGGCTTTGCCGTGAATGGGTCGAGCGGATCCACGTCATCCAGGGCGCTAGCTTGCGGCGGATTGCCCGTCGCCTTATAGATCGCGCGCTGCGCAGCAGTCATCGCCGGGATCAACTCATCACGCACACGTGCAGTTCCGACAGTCTTCGTACCGGAGTCGATGCGCATCGGCCAAGGCGTCCGCTTCGTCATGCCGGCGCCGCTTCCGTGACCAGGTCACGCGGAATGTCGTTGAAGTATGCGAAAAGCGCTGCGTAACGTTCCGGGCTCTCGCGATTGACCGTGCTGAGCATGTCTTCCATCCACTCACCTGGGCCAGCCGCCCTAAACACGCGCGCCTTGAATTGCTCGAATACCTGATTGGGCCTCTCCTCGACGCCAAGCTGCTTGCCGCGCTCACGAATCCCAGGCGCCGTCTTCCACCAATCGAACGGCACGGCCTGCGTGCCCCCCGAGTCTTGCGATTCGGGCTTGAGCGGGAACAATCCCGTCCATCCGCGCAGCACCGATGCCTCGATCACAGCGGCCGGATCATGCCCCTTCTCGCGCAATCTCGTCAGGCAATTGATCGATGCCTTGGCAGCGCCCGCGGTCCATGGCGCAAGCTTGTCGCCAGCCTTCGCTTCGCGGTGCTCACACCAATCGAGCCATGCGTCCTCAGGCAGCCAGGAGGGTCGAGTCGTTGCACGCAGTTCGCCAAGCAACGCAACTCGCGGCGGCCGCCGCGCGGGTTGATGGTTCAATGACGGTTCTTCTGACGGTTCTTTACGGTTAGACGGCACATGGTGCGGGGGTGTGGTGCACGCCGTGCGGGGGTCCCCCGCATCTCCTGCGGGGGTGTGGTGCACGCCGTGCGGGGGTGCATCTCCTGCGGGGGTGCATTTGGTGCTGGGGTGAATATGCTGCGGGGGTGAATATGCTGCGGGGGTGATTGTGTAGCTGGTGTGGCGGCCATTGCTGCGATTTGCAGTTACGATCCTCGCGTCTTCCAGCCATTTCACTGCATTCTGAACAGCCCGTTCGGATGCGCAGACACGCTTCGCGATCGTCGGGATCGACGGCCAGCAAACGCCCTGGTCATTAGCGTTGTCGGCGAGCGAAATCAGCACTGCCTTCTGCGCGATGGACATTCCATCGAGCGGCCAGCACTGCGACATGATCATCGTGCTCATTGCGCCTCGATGATTGTCAATTGCCGCGGATCAACCTCGGGCGCTGTATCGTCCTCATCCAACCCAAGCACCCACCGGAGCGCTGCCGCGCGCTCGCCCGTGCAGATCGCCAACTCACGCTTGATTTCAGCCTTCGTCTTGGACTTGAACCCATCGCCGGCAAGCGCCGCCCTTTGAGCCCTGGACTTCGCGTGACCGGTTTTCCCTTCCGCAGCCGCGCGCAACTCAGCCACCTTCAAACGCTGCAGGGCTGGTTCGAGCTTGGACAGGCGCAACGCGTGTGTCACGGTGATCTCGTCGCGCTCCAGCGCGTCACGCACGTCTGCGCAGCACTCCAGCAAGCGGAATTGTCCGTCGATCGACGACGGTTCCATGCCGAACGACAGCGCGATCTCCTCGTTCGTTCTGCCCTGCGAACGCATCACCGCCATTTTCTCCGCGCGGTTCATCGGCGAATCGGCCCGGCGAATTTCGTTCGTGCTGACCATCACACTCGTCAGCGCTGCGATGCCGTCGCGCCGCGGGATCGCCGGAACGCGACGCACATCCTTCCCAGCTTCACGCAGGCGCCGATTTGCCTCACGTGCATTGATGACGCGGCGCCGACCGTCAACTACGATCGTCTGGCCCGTCTCCACGTCCTTCGTCACCGTGATCGACTGATGAACACCTTCGACCATGATGTTGAGCACCATCGGTTCTTCGAACGGCACGAGTGCACGACGATCGAACAACGCATGATTCGGGTCCGTGACGATGACCAAATCATCGGGATCGAAGAACAGCGCGGCACACTTCCCCGTCGCGCGATAGGCTTCTACTGAATCCTTCGCCATACATTTCTCCTATGCGGCCGCGAGTTGCGGCACGAGATTTTCTTGTCCGCACGCCCGGTGCTGAGCAACAAGCGCGTCATGCTGCTCTTGCGTCATGTCGCGGTCCCAAAAATCAGGATCGCCAGGCAGTCGATCGCTCCCATCTGCGCGATGCTGGCAGTAGAAGCAACCCATGCGATGAGGGAACCAATAACCCGGGCAGTCGCATCGCGTTGCGCCGGTGTCGCGGCGCATCATGTGTTTGTCGATGCGCCAGTTCTTTGAGCCACACGCGCATGCCGGATACGCCGCTTGCTCGAGCACGTCAGGCTTATCGACGAGCACTCGACGGCGGCCACAGTTGCGACAGCGGCAGTGATAGCGCGCCATATCAGGCGACCGGAAGACCCAACAGCTCCTGGGATTTGCCCGTCGCGGCGCAATCGCGGCGCCCACGCTTCACCAGGCGCCCGGCATCGAGCAGTTCACGTGCGCGACCGCACACGCTCGAAAGTTTGAGGTTCGTGCGCGCTGAGATGTCCTCGCGCGTCAACAGCAGATCGCGCGATCCGAAGCAATCCATCACCATCTGTTGCGTCGCGCAAAGCTGGCGCACCGGGATCGAGTGAAATGAATCCTGCTGCGTCTCCGCGACGCGATGGCCGCTCCGCGGACTGTAGAAATCGGACATGCGGTATCTCCTCGCGGCATAACCGCTTAGGACTACGAAATCAAGACATAAACACTTTCAGCGAAAATGCTTGTGACGTGACTCCTACCGCCTACTTCACCAACGGCCGCCGCACTCCCCGAGCCCCTCGCGCGCGCAACGGCAGTTCACACCCACCTTGCTCATCGTCGACAACCCGTCCAGGTACTCACGCGAAACGACGCGAAGCTCAAGAGCAGCGATCGCCGCGTCGATCTTGTTGATGGGAATACCCAACTGCCCTGACTGGAACCGGCTGACCTGCGAGTCGTCCCAGCCGAGTGCCTCGGCTATCGGGCCACGCGTGCGCGGGTCACTCAACCCCTCACGAAACGCCCGCTCAATGCTGGGCCTTCGAACCACTTCAATCGTGCTCATTCAATCCCCATACGAATCAAAAATGCCTGAGTGCTATTGCAGATCAAGCTGCGTAATCTGAAGTCACCTACCAACCTGGATGCGAACCACCACCATGAGAAAATCGAAGCCTCTGACCTCTTCAACCATCACACAACGGGGTTCGCATGACCGAACAACCTACACGCGATGCAACAATGCTTACCGTCATGGCGCTAATACGAGCGCTTCACGACCATGGAATCCTGCCGGCTCAAGCTACGGCCGACGTGCTGGACCGACGCGCAATAAACGCATCGCTGCGCGGACAAAACGGTGCCGACGAACAACTTGTCCAACAACTTGCGGTCGCTCTTCAGCAATGGGCGGATCTTGCAGAGAGCCAACATCCCTTTGCGCCCAGAGATCCGGGCACGCCAACTCGCTCGTAAGCGTAGTGAGCCCAGATCGTGAAGCCCTGATGGGAACCGTCATCAGCGAGCCCCCTTGCCGGCGAGTTCCGGGCCGATCTTTGGGGCGAAGGCCTCAGCTTTCGTCACAGAATCAATGGTTCTCACACCAAGCTTTTCAGTTCCACTCACGGAAGAAACCCTCATGAAAACTTCTGAATCGAAACTAAAAATCAACGAAGATGGAACGCTGTCAATTCCGAGCGGAACCTTTTCGGCGAATGAGGTTGATGAGTTGCTTCGTCAGCTCGCGCAAGCGCGTCACGAAATGAACCCGCCTATTCCAGCGACTTGCCCCGAAGTTCCTTGGACTGCAGCAGGCGGCGTGAGAATCGGCCTTGGTGAACAACTGACGCCAGATGGATTTGTAACGCTTGCCCTTCGCCACCCCGGATTCGGCTGGCTTGCCTACGAAATCGCCCCTCGTGACGCACGTACGATTGCAACCGAAATCACCTCGCTGATCAGAAATGTTTCGTTTCTCGATCCCAACCGAGGGAATGGCGCCGTCAACTAACATGACCACCTTGACCGAGCGATATACGAGGTTGTCTGGCGCCCCGCTTCCCGGAAGCGCAACGATGCCTCCGGGAAGTGATTTCCGCACAAAGTTGCCGGTGTCATTCATGCCTCATCCCTCTGTTGAGCAAGCTCCGCCAGGTCCAGCGCTCGACGGCCGCAATCAAACGCCTCATGCTCCCTCCATTCGATCTGCCGTTCCGGTCGGCGGTTGGACGTCGTCGGATGCCTCAATTGCGCCCCCATGCTTCGTCAAGCGCTCGCGCAACTCGATGAGTTTTCGGCCAGGCTCATATAAGAACCCCCGTTGGTTCCCCTTCACGACGTGGCTGATTGCCGACTGCGTCACCCCAATCTGGCGAGCGATGTCGGCTTGGCTAAGTCCCGTGGCGAGGCAGTCGGCGATGATGGTTTTCCAGTCCATTGCTGAATATTAGCAGGCTAATGGATCAAGTCAATAGCTATCTCATTGAGAAAACTAATAATCTTCGCAGCTATGAGCATCGGAACCCGAATCCGTGAGGTCCGCACGGAACTCAAACTGTCGCAGCCCGCGCTCGCGGCAAGGGCTGGCATATCTCAAGGTACTATCAGCCAGTTAGAGAACAATCCCTTACAATCGTCCAAGTACTTACCTGCTATTGCACGAGCCCTCGGCGTTTCCGTCGATTGGCTAGGCACCGGCATTGGCGAACGCGGCCGCATAAAAAACCCCGCCGTCTTGCCTGGTGAGACAGGCGACTTCATTGCAATCCGCAAGGTGAATTTTAGAATTAGCGCTGGGGTCTCGGGGTTCGCTATCGAGTTTCTGGACGACGGCGACGGCGCGCCACTCTTTTTCCAGTCTCGATGGTTCAGCCAAAGGGGTTTCGATCCCGACTTGCTTTATGCTGCGAAAGTTGCGGGAGACAGCATGGAGCCAACCCTTAAAGATGGTGACGTGATTGTGGTCAATACGGGGGATGTCGAACCAAGAGACGGCGAAGCGTTTGCCGTGAACTACGAGGGAGAGTTCGTCGTAAAGCGCCTCATCCGCGACAGCGGTGAGTGGTGGCTTTCGTCGGACAACATAGATTCTCGCCGCTTCCCGAGGAAGCGGTGCCATGAAAACACATTCATCCTTGGACGCATTGTCCACGCACAAACTGAGCGCATATAAACGGGGAAGAACATGACAAAGCAGCTGCGGAACACGATTTTCCGCGTGGGCGTCTTGGGCGCTCTCGCCTCGACATGCCTTCTTGCTATGCCGCCCGCATCGGCCGAGTGCCACGTAGCCGCTTCCACCATCATCCTCTGCCAAGACGCCAAGAGCGCTGCGTATGCATATAAGGCATTCGGGCTCAATACGGCAAAGATGAATGAGTCATATAACAAGCAGATTCTTCACGAATCGGGATGTTCCCTTATGACTGACCCAAAGCGGGGCTTCACGTTCAAGCGGCGGCGGGCTGGTGAAATCGCGACGCCAGATGGCTGGGTTGGCGTCATGTTTCTTGATTTTGCACATGACGGCACTAGCGATGCGAGGTATGTAGCGTCTCGATACATCTCTGGATCGTGCCCCGACTTCAAGAAGTCCGACATCCCGACCTTCACCCCCGAAGTTCCGAAATCTCTCATACCATAGGTTCTTCACCTCCTCGGATCGCCTCGCTATCACCCGATGAGACATATGTTCAGATCGAACTGAACGTATATGACAAGAGTGGCGCGCAAATCGGAAGTGATATAGTAAATATCAACAACCTAGAGGCGCACGGGCATTGGAAGTTCAAGTCACCGTTGTTGCAGCAGGACGTTGACACAGTCAAAGTCAAGAACGTGACTGCGTTCTAACGTCGCCGGAAATGAAAAACCCCGCGACGGCTGCCCTGGACGTCTAGGCTTGGGCCGGTTGCGCAAGCGACGAGAAGATGTTCGCGAGGTCGAGATAGTTGAGTTTCCCCTCGGCGACGTCGACCATGATTTCTTCGAGGGCTTGGGTGCGGGCGATCCCATATCCCTCGATGAAGAGATAAGCGAGCGCGCAAACGAGGGCAGTTCGCTTGTTCGCGTCCGAGAAAGCATGCCCACGGGCGATCGCTTCCGCATACATGCCAGCGATTTCGAACACGTCGCCAAGGCCTTCGTAATAGATTCTCAATACGACCAAGGGCGCCCTCTAAGGCGCCCCTGTTCGTGTGGCCGGTCAGGCCTGGCTCGCGAGAAAGGATGTAGTCGTGTACCAATACGACCATATCCGCTTCTAGGTTCATCGATTGGCGAGAGCCTGGATGACCGAGTGGTGTTGTTCGTACACGGTCTTAGCGGCGTTGAGGATCGCTTTCCGGCCGGCCGGCGACTGAGTGGTCACCTTCACGGTCGGTTGTTGGACGGACTGGCGCGCCCGAACCTCCACTCCGTGGATGGTCCCGGTCTTACCCTTGATGCTCATATGGACTCTCCAAGAGGCGCAACGGGATTGTTGCATTGCGAAACTGTGTCGGCGAATTGTACCCGCGAATTTCTGCACGTGCAGGCGAGGCACCGAAATTTCAGAGCCTGCGAGTCAATTATCGGCATCACAGGCGCGATTTCAAGGGGGTAACGGCACCTATGTCGAAATTGCTGTGACAAATTCACGCTGCGAATTTCACGCTGCAGAGCGTATGCCTATCGCCGTCACCGGTGTGCCGCCGCTCAAACCGGAGCAAGCGACCTCAGACCCTAACACCGGTCAGAGGCCAATCATTCGTTAGACAAATTAAGCAGCCGCATAACCTGTTGCTCAGGTACTTCATTCTTGGCAAACTACTGTACGCGCATACAGTGTTTGGCCTGGGAGACGGGGGATGCATGTACGAGAAATCAAAGACAGCAGTTTCGTTCGTCCTCATCTATTAGTTTTCTATTGACATGGAAAAATTAGCAGCCTAATATTCAACTCAACGCAGCACACAACGAGCTGCGCCACCGCCCCGGCGGGGGTTCTCCCGGGGAAGTCTCAGAAGTAATGCGCATGGCCGCGCAGAACAAATCGCCCGTGAAGCCTGCCCGCGTGAGAAGGGAATGCCTAGCCCAGGCTGAAACTGGGTGGACCGGATGAGCCGGCGAAGGAGCCGGGGACGCGACAGAGCCGATCAGGGCGCCGCACCAAAACGTGGCGCCCTGCAGTTTTGACCGGTGGCGTTTCGATCCTCCGAGGCGTCACCGGTGAAAACTGCGTTGATCGAATGGCGTTGGAAACAGCGCCATTCCTTGAGTGCAGTTCGCCCGGCCGGCGGTGGCGCAAAACACCGGCAGATGAAGCGCTTCGCTCCGCATGTTCTCCGTTAGCGTGATTCATCGGACACCCCGGAAAGACGGGGATTAATTTAGTACTCCTTTTCTATATACGCAATCACGAAGGGGATCGACGATGCAAACCGCATACACGCTGATGGGCTACACAGTCACAAACGCAGAGCAGGCGCGCACTGTGCTGCTCATCGCAAAACTCGCGGGGCGGGACGCAGTTGCACGGCAAGCGCTCGCAGTGATCGCGAAGTACGAAGCGGCCTGACCAGCGCAATCGCGAAGGGGAACGACGATGGACTGGTCGCTAATTATCTCCATGCAGCGCGCAAAAGTGACGAACCTTTTCGATCGGCTCGGTGAGCGTTCGATGAGGAGCTACAACGCATTGAAAGCCGAATGGGAGCAAGAACGCGCTTGTCTGCGTGCAATGGGCACCCTGCTCATTGCGGGCGACTACTGACCAACCGCGCCCGCTACGGCGGGCATCACATGGGGCACATCATGAGCCAAGCAGCACGCGATTTGCTGGACCTGCTGTCGATGCCGCGCAATGACGACGGCAAGCTCGGCGGTCTTGTCGAACTTCTCCTGCGCGAATACGCGCTCAACATCATCGCGCCCGGCGTCGCAAGCCTGCTCGGCGGGATCTGAGTTTGGATCATGACAACATGAAGCCGCTCAAGCATGCTCCGCGTGACAACCCCCTGCTCGCATCCTGTGGCCCTACTCGCAGTTATGTCCCGATCGGAGCTGCGGCCGCCGCGGCTTACGGCGCAGCTGTCGGGGTGCTCTGGTTTTTATGCGTCGCTTATCGCGCTGGAGCGCTGACATGGTCATTCTGAAAATCTGGCTCGGGGCGTTCGTTGCACTCGTCATCTTCCTTTGCCTCCAAGGCGTCATTCAGCACCACTCTGAACAGATTGAGCGCGCAGCGTCCGTAAAACGGGCATAGAGCGCGCTGATCCCGAACATGTCTCCACTGCCGCGCAAATTTCACCCTCGGATAGCGCGGCTTCTTCTGCTGGTACCTGTATGGGCCAGCGATTTTTTTGGGAAATCGACATGCAACAGATCCAGCTTCCCCCGATCGCCGAAGGGCAGACATACCTACGTGGCAGCTCCAACAGGAATGGAGACATCGAGCACACCGTGATCATCGCTGTGAACGATGAATGTTTGCCGCGCGATTTGCAGCGCAAGTGGGCAAAGAGCGTCGGTGGCGTGCTCTACAACCGTATCGATGCCCTCTATGTCTACAACGAGCATCGCGATCTCGTGAAGCCCGAATTGTATTGGACAGACGACGACGTTGAGTGGAATTCCGCTTACGCCTGGTGTCAGAACTACTACCACGGCCGCCAGTACAACGGCCCCAAGAGCGTCGCGATCCGCGGCGTCGCCGTCAGCAGATTCATTCTTTGATTTATTCATCTATTCCGACAACGCAATAGTCCGATCGAGAGATCACATCACAAGGAAAAGCTGAAATGAGCACGCTCACCAATGCATCAGCAATCAGCAATGACATCCCCACCGCATTCGGTACGCCCTGGGAAGGCGGCCACTACATTGGCCTGATCAGTTACAACGGCGACGTATACGCCCAAGTGGTCGCACCAAAGGCTGCCGGCCAGCTGCCCGGCCGTCATCAGTGGGGCAAGTACGGCACCGAGATCGCGGGCGCAGCCAGCTTCTTCGATGGTCACTCGAACACGAAGGCAATGGCCGAAGCTGGGCTCGTGATCGCCGAACTGGTGCTCGACTTGCGCATCGGTGGCTTCAATGACTGGTTCATCCCCGCTCGCGATCAACTCGAACTTGCATATCGGGGTTTCAAACCGACCGACGAAGAGAACTGGGTTTATCGCAGCGGCGACAACCCGAGCAGTCTGCCGCCCGGCTACCCGTACACGATCCATTTGCCCGGCCAGACGTCCGTCGAACTCTTCCGGAAAGATGGCGCCGAAGCGTTTGATGACGATCGCTACTGGACCAGCACGCAGTACTCGGCCTACTTCGCCTGGGGCCAGCACTTCGATGATGGCTACCAGGGCCTCACGGACAAGGACGGCAACGGTCGGGTTCGCGCCTTCCGCAGCATCAAACTTTAATCATTCAATCATTTCGACGGCATCGACCCACCGATCACATCCAAGAGAATCAGATGAGCGAAATCACCATTCCGTTTCACGGCGGCAAACTGGTTGTGCCGCAAGAAGAAGCTGCGCGCGCATGGCTCGATAAAGTGCTTGCGCCGCAGGGGCAATCCATCGCGTCGGCGAATCTGCCGGTGCAATTCGGCGAGTACTGGCCCGGCCAAGGCGGCATCTATGTGGGTCCGATTCCGGATGAGAAGAACGGCGGTGTGCATCATCTGATCGCATCGATCGATGAAGCCGAAGATCTCTCGTGGGGTGCATACGGCACATGCGTTGATGGTGCCGACGACAAGCTCGACGGCCGCGCAAACACGCTCGCTCTGCTGGCGGCCAGCACGTCGCATCCGGCGGCCGAGTGGGCGTCAGCATACACGAAGGACGGCCATCGCGATTTCTTCCTGCCGGCGCAACGCGAATTGGCCCTCGCGGGGGCCACGTGTGCACGCAAGTTCGCATCTGCCTGGTATTGGTCGAGCACGCAGTACTCGGCCTGCTACGCCTGGGGCCATTACTTCGGTGATGGCGACCAGGACGGCACGGGCAAGGACTACGACGGTCGGGTTCGCGCCTTCCGCAGCATCAAACTTTAATCATTCAATCATTTCGACGGCATCGACCCACCGATCACATCCAAGAGAATCAGATGAGCGAAATCACCATTCCGTTTCACGGCGGCAAACTGGTTGTGCCGCAAGAAGAAGCTGCGCGCGCATGGCTCGATAAAGTGCTTGCGCCGCAGGGGCAATCCATCGCGTCGGCGAATCTGCCGGTGCAATTCGGCGAGTACTGGCCCGGCCAAGGCGGCATCTATGTGGGTCCGATTCCGGATGAGAAGAACGGCGGTGTGCATCATCTGATCGCATCGATCGATGAAGCCGAAGATCTCTCGTGGGGTGCATACGGCACATGCGTTGATGGTGCCGACGACAAGCTCGACGGCCGCGCAAACACGCTCGCTCTGCTGGCGGCCAGCACGTCGCATCCGGCGGCCGAGTGGGCGTCAGCATACACGAAGGACGGCCATCGCGATTTCTTCCTGCCGGCGCAACGCGAATTGGCCCTCGCGGGGGCCACGTGTGCACGCAAGTTCGCATCTGCCTGGTATTGGTCGAGCACGCAGTACTCGGCCGACTACGCCTGGGGCCAGGACTTCGGTGGTGGCGGCCAGGACTGCGCGGGCAAGGACTGCCTCGGTCGGGTTCGCGCCTTCCGCAGATTCGCATTTAGTCTTTAACAATTAACCATGGTCGCCGCCAACAATCTTCCCATTTACAAGGTCGCATATGACCTGTTCGGTGTAGTCACCGACGCGGTTCGCAATATGCCGCGCGACGTGAAACAGCTGGTGGGCTCGCGAGTCGCGACGGAAGCGATGGACATCGTAACCCTGATCTTCCGTGCGAACGCAGCAGCCAACAAGGTGCCGCACCTGAGCGAATTACTAGAGCGTCTTGAAGTGATCAATCTGCTTCTGCGTCTCGCGCGTGACAAGCGCTTGATCTCGACGAAGCAGTATGCCGCTGCGATTGCGCTCACGGATCAGGTTGGGAAGCAGGCTGGCGGTTGGCGTAAGCACTCCGCATCGTCGCCCGTTGCATCACGGTCACGGCCGTGATGCCTGTGTGATTAATTGATCTGGTCTCGCCGCTTTCTCACAAGGAAACCGCCACGCGCAACAAGGAAACCTACTGCCGGCGTGCAAAGAGGTCCTGCGCAGTTGCCGCTCTGATTGGCTTTGTCCGTTGGTGCGGTGACGTATATAGCGAGATTCGACGCAGTACTCGGCCTGCTACGCCTGGGGCCATTACTTCGGTGATGGCGACCAGAACAACACGAACAAGGACAACAACGGTCGGGTTCGCGCCTTCCGCAAATCAGTTCGATGCAGAGGATCACCTTTCGTTCGAAGAACTCGTCGCGGCTTATTTCGATTGCCGACGCACGAAACGCAACACGCGCAACGCGCTCGATTTCGAACAGAAACTCGAGCGTAGCCTTGGTCACCTCTACGATGAACTTGTCGACGGCTCGTATTATCCGGGCCGCTCGATATGCTTTGTCGTGACGCGACCGAAACCGCGTGAGGTGTGGGCAGCAGCGTTCCGCGATCGCATTGTGCACCACCTCCTTTACAACCGGATCGGGCCTCGTTTCGAGCAGTCGTTCATCGCCGATTCGTGCGCGTGTATCAAAGGTCGCGGCACGCTGTACGCCGCGCAGCGCCTCGAATCGAAAGTACGCTCGATTACGCAAAACTGGTCGAAGCGCGCGTTCTATCTGAAATGCGATCTCGCGAACTTCTTCGTCAGCATCGACAAGCGCATTCTTCTCGACCTGCTGCTCCCGAAGATCTCCGAGCCGTTCTGGCGCGCGCTGGCCGAGTGCGTGCTGATGCACGATCCACGGGCCGACTTCGAATACCACGGCGATCCCGTGATGATGCAGCTCGTGCCGCCTCACAAACGGCTGATGGAGCAAGATCCGCACTTCGGACTTCCAATCGGCAACTTGTCTAGCCAGTTCTTCGCGAACGTCTATCTCGATGTGCTCGACCAGCGCGTGAAGCATGTGCTCGGCGCGCGACATTACATTCGGTACGTCGACGACTTTCTGTTCCTGCACGAATCACCGGCGCGTCTGAACGAAATCCTAGCGGACGTGACGGCATTCCTGCCGGCGCGCCTCGGCGCATGTCTCAATCCGCGCAAGACGATCCTGCAGCCGGTCGACCGTGGCATCGACTTTGTGGGCCAGGTCATCAAACCGTGGCGACGAGAGACCCGGAAACGAACCCGCAACGAAGCTCTGCGCCGTGTCGCCGCGGCACCAGCGGCCGATCTGATGCCGGTCGCTAATTCGTATTTCGGGCTTCTCCGTCAAGCCACCGCTAGTCATGAAGACCGCGCACAGCTTGCCAACGTGCTGCGTTCGCGGGGCCATTCGATTGATCACGATTTCACGAAAACCTTCCGGAAAAAGGAAGGCACATGATCCGCTCCATACCGGATGGGTGAAAAGACGTTTGAATTGGCCGGCCCCGGGTCACTTCCTCGGATCGGGGCTTTTGGGGCGGTCCTCACGACGCCCATTTTTTCGCTGCATCGGCGGGTGCTCGGGCAATACAGCACGTGGCTGCTTCATGCTGATTCATCCACTGCGTTCGAGCCCCGGCCAATGCGGCGACCTACTGAGACAAACGATGAATGATTGGATCGATCGCTGCCACTTCGGCGATTGCCGCGAGATTCTGCCGACGCTTCCCGCGGCGGTCGCGGACGCTATCGTGACAGACCCGCCATATGGCGATACGTCGCTCGTGTGGGATCGTCGCGTCGATGGCTGGATCGAGACAGTCGGCCACGTGCTGAAAGCAACCGCCTCGATCTGGGTATTCGGCAGCATGCGCTCTCTCGTACCGCTGTTCGATGCGATGGAGCGCAATGGCTTCCAGTATTCGCAGGACATCGTCTGGCAGAAGCAAAATGGCACCGGCTTCCAGAACGATCGGTTCCGCCGCGTCCACGAGCATGCCGTGCTGTTCTATCGCGGTGCGTGGGCGGACGTCTATAAGTCACCCCAGGTCACGCTCGATGCGATAGCGAAGCGGGTGCGACGCACTGCGCAGCCGATGCATACCGGCGCGATCGGGGCGGCAAATTACAGCAGTGAGGACGGCGGACCTCGACTGATGCGCAGCGTTATCGCCGTACCGAATGATCACGGCCGCGCGCTCCATCCGACACAGAAACCCGTCGACATCCTCGATCCGCTTATCCGCTACAGCGTGCCGCCGGGCGGCTGCGTGCTCGATCCGTTCATGGGCAGCGGAAGCACCGCGCTCGCAGCGTTGCGAAGTGGTCGGCACTGGATCGGCTGCGAGCTTGATCCGGCCTGCCACGAGATGCAAGAGATACGCCTGCAACAAAGCGAGCTCGTTTTTGAAACCACGGAGAACAGCAATGACAACTGATAGCCGCGCTGATGCGCTGACGGACGAGCGGATCATCGATTTGATCTACGAATGCCACATCCCTCCAGAATATGAACCCGCTGCGTTGGATTTTGCGCAGCGATTGCTTCTCGCCGCATCCCCTGCCGATCAGTCGGCAGTATCAGCGTCGGTTGAGCACGTCGTCAGTGAAGATGCCTTGGCTGTTAGCGACGCCATGCGAATCGACGAGGATGGGTCAGTTTGTACCGATGCGTTGAGTATGCCGACGGACGAACATTTTCGTGCGATCGCCGAAAATGCATGCGACGTCCAAATATGGGCTAGTGGCAGTTGGAAAAAGGCTGCGACTATCGACAATGTTGTTAAAGCGATCCGCAACGCTTTCAAGTGCGCGTCATTCTCGGCGGCCCCTGCCGACGCGCCCGCACGGTTGACCGCGCAAGCCGCGCTTGCCGCAATCGAGACGTTCGAAATCGTCGGCGAGAACAACGATTCGCGCGAAGCGACCGCCGAGGATCGTTTCATCATCACCGAGTTCATCGCGCATGTGTTCGGCGGTTACTCCAGTGAGTGGCCCGCAGCAGCGCCGGTCGAGCTGTTCCGATCCGACTATCTACGCTCGCTGCTGGGCCTTCCTGCGGGCAGCGAGGCCCCCGCGCCGGCGGACGAGCGGGCGGCGTTGCTCAAACAGATTACGCGGATGGCGCCCGACTATTGCTGGAACGAATCCCCGGTCGAAATCGTGAGCGACCTCATCAACGAGCGCGACGAAGCCCGCGCTGCATCTGTCGATCAAACGGCAGCAGTGCCTGCACTCGCCCAGCAAGTCATCGACACGCTGAAGTCCATCGGCATTCCCGGCTTGATAGTCGGTGGGTCGCATGAGAAGCTTTGCGCGTTGCTCAAGGCGGCGAAGCGCGCGCTGGCCGCATCCTCCGCGCCGGCGGACGAGGCGAAACCGATCGCCTATCTATCGACCGAACCGAAGTATTGGGATAGGTGCCGGATCAATTCGAAGGGTACTTTCACGGTGCCGGTATTCGCCGCCCCGCAATCGCCCGCTCCGGCGGCGGAAGCAATGGCATCGCCGGATCTGTATTTCTTCGGTGATCACGAGCACGGCTTCGAGTGCCCCGACGATATGGAAATCGTATCCGGGCGCAAGCTTGGCGAACACTTCACGCTGAAGGCTGCATGGTATGCGGATCGCGAGTTCGAAGTGACGAAAGTTCCTGACGACACGGATGACGACTATGAAGTGCGCGATCTATTCGCCACCCCGCAGCCGGCCGCGCAGGCCGACACGATACAGTGCCAAGCACATAGCGGTCCAGACTGTATTGAATGCGGAGGAACTGGAGTTTGGCCCGCGCCGGCTGCTGCATCTGCCGCAGCGCGCGAACCGGCCGCAGCGAAGGTGCCGAGCCTGACCGACGAGCAGCGCAGAGCGCTTGAATACGCAATCTCTTTATTCAAAGAGAAAACGATTTGCGACGATGGGTTGCTTGCGCACCTCCGCGCCATTCTCCAGGGAGACAGCAAATGAGCCGCTACCCGTACACCGAAGCTTGCGATTTCATACGTCAGTTCGGCGGCACGTACGACGATCGACTCGGGATCACGCTCCCCACGCTTTCACGTTGCGACGCGAGCCAGATCTGCCGGGCAATCGCGAACGCGATCGGCATGGACGACGAGGAGTTGGCGAAGAAGATCGCGGACTATGCGCGCGCTCAGCAAGGCAGTGCAGGAGGTGGAGCGTGATCGAACTCCGACCGATCGGACAGAAAGAAGCGTTCGATTTCATCCGAGCCGAGCATCGTCATCATGACGTACCGGTTGGCGGCCTATGGTGGCAGGCAGTTCATGACGACGGCGGCCGCCTAGCGGGTGTCGCGATCACTGGGCGCCCCGTCGCTCGCGCGCTCGACGACGGCCTCACGGCCGAAGTTACGCGGCTCTGCACGGATGGAACGCCGAACGCGTGCTCGATGCTCTACGCAGCTGCTCGGCGCGTGGCGATCGACAAGGGATTCCGACGCGGGCTGACCTACATCCTCTCAAGCGAGGACGGAGCCAGCCTGCGCGCGGCCGGCTGGGTCCATCTATGGGACGTCCGTGGCCGCTCGTGGGATTGCCCTAGCCGACCGCGCACAGACAAGCACCCGACAGGGGATAAACGGGCATACGGCTGGGGCGCTTGGCCGCAACTGCATGCGATTGAGGAAGATGCAGCATGAACACGTTCAACAAGGGCGACCGCGTGCGGGTGAAGGAAAGCGCGCTCGACGGCTACCCGAAGTCGCTTGAAGCACGCTTGCGCGGCCGCGAAGGACTTGTCACCGGACATGCAGGAAGAAACCCCAACCGGGTTTTCGTCACGTTCCCGAAAAACGGCAGAAAACTCGAATTTCATTTCCCCGGCTATATCCATGCCAGCGATCTCGAACCCACAGACGGAGACCGCGATGGCTGACAAGCGCCTTGAGCCGACTACCACGGTGATCCTGTCGTGCGGCCAAGAAATAAATGGCATCGACTACACCAGCAAGTGCTATTGGGTTCCGGGCTATTTAATGCCGCTTCTGGAAGTCGACCACGGCCGTGCAATTCGGGAATGGTATCTACCCCGCTGGTTGCTTGCTGCGGTCGGATACTTCGTGAACAGAGCGAATGATGGAGACCACCATGAATGACAAGCTGACCGATCGCTTGAAAGCGGCTGTCGAGGGTGAATGTGACGGCCTCGCCATCACCGACGACCAGGCCGCGAAGATCCTCGACTACGTGCTCAAAAGCGAACCGATATGCAGCTGCGACATTCGAACTCGACTCGTCGGGGATGGCTGCGAAGTTTGCAATCCGGAGTTGGCAAAAGAGATAGCTGCGGAGAACCGCACAGGGGGCTGGCTCCAGTCGGGCGGACTTCTCTACCGGTTGACCGATGAACGCGCCCCTACGAACCGCGACGAGATCAACATCACGATGGCCGAGAGCTCGCGTGACGATCGTGTGCGCGCATGTCGGGCAGCGGAGATCCGGGAGTGGCTCAATGGGGAGGCGCGCGCCGAGGCGACGGACGACTGGATCCCCGTCAGCGTTCAGCGGCCTCTCGACGCCGGGATCGCGCATGGTGAAGGCGTACTCACGTGGAACGTCGAGGGCTTCCCGGGGTTTGTCGAAGCCCGCTACGTCACCGACAGATTTCCGGAATACACGCACTGGAAGCGCAAACCTGCGGGCCCTGTCGATGCCGCTCGCGTGAGGAATG
This sequence comes from Burkholderia sp. GW821-FHT14F03, assembly GCF_058803765.1. Classification (NCBI taxonomy): domain Bacteria; kingdom Pseudomonadati; phylum Pseudomonadota; class Betaproteobacteria; order Burkholderiales; family Burkholderiaceae; genus Burkholderia; species Burkholderia sp. GW821-FHT14F03. The sequence continues at coordinate 107,368 of NZ_JBXAPG010000001.1, read as the reverse complement.
GACATGAACGATAAGCTGACCGACATCATCTACGCAGTCCAGGCATACGGCGACACACGAGCCGATGGCGGAAACTCGGCCGAGAAAATCGGAATCGTGACGCGGATGCTCAAAGAGCTGATGGAAACGTGTGCCGAGGCGACGGACAAAGACAAGCGAGACGAGACGAAGGATCTCATCAAAACGCTGTCGGACATCATCCACGATCAGACCGTCGCTATGCAGTCAGCGATTATCGAGTGGCGGCATGGCAATGGCGTCGAAGCGGGTATGAGCTGGATCGTCAACACACTGGAGGGCCCCGGACACCTCCCGGATTTCGACGCGCCACACGGCAAGAACGCGCAGTTCTGGTTCAACGCACATCAGGCGAATCCGATGCCGGCATGCTTTTGCGGAAATCCATCGTCGTCGCTCTGGATGGGGCAAGGCTTCTGCTGCGATGAGCACTATCGCGAGGCTCGGGCCAAATACGATGCCGCTCGCGCGGGAGAGGAATCATGACGGCTCTTTCGCGCGCTCGATCTGCTGCACGAGCCAGTCGGTCCCGAGGCGCTGGAGCTTCGCCTTGTGCTGAGGTTCAAGCCGTGCTCGGTACACCTCCGTCTTCGGCGAACGCGGGGCGTCCGGTGGCAACGGAGGGCGCCCGCGGCGCGGGGCTTCGGCGTTCATCGCTATTACTCCGTGATCACTTCGACGAACGGATGGCATGCCTTCAGTGCCGATCCGTCACCGAACTTGAACACCGTTGTCTCGGACTCCCAGTCCTGATCCCGCTCCGTCGCAACGCGATCGGCCTCATTCGTTGCGTCAGCGAAGTCAGCGAATTGCGAGGCGATTTGTTGAGCGATCGACATTTTCATCTCCTACCCCTGGATCCCGAGGCGCGGCGCTGCGTTGATTTAAATGTAGCACGCTTAATTCGAGACAACAAGGATTTATTTGTGGCACGGGAAATTGGTACGGGAGACGGTAATGCGTGACAAGCTGCTCCCCGTCGGGCTGATCGGTTCGTCCCTCGGCGTGATGTATTGGGTCCATCCGGTCGTTACGCTCGGGTCCGTTCTCTGCGCACTGTCGCTGGCTTTTGCTGGTGTGTATCTGCTGGTTGGAGATGGCAATGAAGATCGCTGATGACATCAGCAAGCGCGGCGGCGATCGCCTCAGGCGCGATGAACAAGCGGCGCCGCGTTATTGGTGCGCTCGGGTCTCCGGATGACACGGTTGAATGGATCGAACAAGTCATTGCGTCGCGATACCGTTCGCGAGCCACATCTACATCAGATTAAGGCGTGTCGAGCACTTCTGAAATCGCATCGAAGTTATTCTTGCATTGCGTAATAATGCGTCGTGAGTTGATCCAATCATCGGTTGAATGGAAGTTGGACTTTCCGATGACTGATGCCATATCGCTCAAATTAACACGTAACTTCATGGCAACATCGAGCAATTTCAAATCCACAATATCTTGAGTGGATAGCGCTCCGACAATATCTCGATATTCACTGAATTGGCGCGATCGGAAAGATCGGTATTGGTCCCATGTTCCGACCTTCTCGAAAACATACATAGGATCGTAGACCTCGTAAGTAAGATCACGACATTTTTTCGTCACTTCGACAATCGCTGCTCGGACTGAATTGAGTCGATGTCGACTGCGCGATTTTTCAAGGCTGCGTTGGAAGAACACAACTCCATATGCGCCAGCAATTGCAAGCACCGATACAGCGGCTTGCGCAAACGAAAACCAATCTCCACGGTGCCAGCTCATGCGCGAATTCCCGATTTTGTTATCTACCTTGATGGTACGGGCCATCTTCGACGGTCGCAAGACGCAGACGCGACGCGTCGTGAAGTGCCAGCCGCCAGACGACGTCGCGTCAATCAGCGTCTCACGCTATCACCCGACGATCATCGACCGCTGCGGCGAAGAAGCACCCGGAGCCGAAATCTTCGGCGCGTTCAGCGATGACGGAGAATGGGGATGTAAATCACCTTATGGAGAGCCTGGCGACCGACTGTGGGTACGCGAGATGTATATCGCATTTGGCCGATGGGAAATGCGCTTCAGCGAGAAGAAAGGCCGCGACCAGTGGCACTTCGTTGATATGACGCTCGAGACCAGCCACGAGTACCGATTCGATGGCGCGGTGCCGAACGTGGCACGTGATGCCGCGACGCCGGCCTGGTGGCGTCGGCCATCTATCTTCATGCCGCGCAGCGCTTCGCGAGCGCTGCTCGAAGTGGCCGATGTACGCGTCGAGCGCCTGCAGAGCATCAACGAGTCAGACGCACGCCAGGAAGGCGTCACGATCGAGGAACGCCACAAAGTCGGCTACTGCCTGGGGCCCGGTCACGGTGCCGATCGGCCGCCGAGCATTCGTGCGTTCCGCGAGCTTTGGGATGGATTGAACGCTGCGGCCGGTACAGGCTGGGACGCTAATCCGTGGGTGTGGGTTGTCGAGTTCAGGAAGATTGAGATCGCTAGCGGAAGGAGCTGAGATGGCTGCACAACTGATCCCTATCGCCACATGGGCCGAGCGCGTTTTTGGTGAACACGCTCCACATCAAAATACGCTCATGCGCTGGGTGCATGGAGGAAAGATCCTGCCGCGCCCAATGAAAGTCGGGCGCGGATATTTCTGCCAGCCAGACGCTAAATATGTCGACGAGACTGCTGAGCGAATCAACAGGATGATCTATGGCCGCCAGACCACGAAACGCGCGTAACCGACCATTGCCTTCGAATTTGTACCAGAAGAAGGATGGCTATTTCTGGTATCGAAATCCCATCACAAAGGAAACGTTCGGTCTTGGGAGGAATAAGGAGGCGGCTATCTCGCAAGCCAAGACGGCAAACGCAGACATCGAACGTCGCCGCGGTGACACCACGTTGCTCGCACGCATGGATGGCGGCGACAATCTTCTTTCGCGATGGTGTGACCTATACGAAGAAGGTGCGATGGGCCTTAAGCCGAATTCGCTGAGATCGGTGAAATCGCAACTCACTGCGATTCGCAACGACGAAGGGATCGGGACGATGATCCTCGTCCACATTACTCCGCGCGATGTGGTCTCCTTCATCGAGCGCTGCGAACAAAATCGCGGAGCGCCGATGGCCGCCAAAATTCGCTCGCGGCTACGAGACGTTTTTCGTCTGGCAATGGAGCGAGGCGCTATTGAGGTAGGAAGGAATCCAGTTGAAGTCACGTACAAGCCACAAGTAATCGTCAAGAGAAGCCGGCTAACGATCGAAACCTATCGAGCCATTCTCGCCGAAGCCAAGAGTCATCCGCAGCGTCAATGGGTAGCCAACGCTATCGAGCTTGCGCTTGTAACCGGTCAGCGACTGGAGGACGTGTCCCGGATGACTTTCGACAACGTGCATGATGGATTTCTATGGGTCGAGCAAACCAAAGGACGCGGTCCGCATAAGCCCAAGCTATGCATTCCACTCACGCTTTCGCTGCCAATCGTAGGCCTTGTTCTGGGCGATGTGGTGAAGCAATGCCGAGATCGAGTCGTATCGAAGCATCTCATCCATTTCTCACATGCCATCTCGAAAGCGAAGCCAGGATCGGCAGTCGTGGCATCTACGCTGAGTCGTGCATTCACTGCGGTTCGCGATGATGCAAGGATAGGGGCACTGAAGGATCGGACGCCGCCAACCTTCCATGAGCTTCGCTCGTTGGCTGCGCGGCTGTATTCAGATCAGTATGGAAAGGACTTTGCTCAATCGTTGCTCGGTCACAAATCGGCCGCTATGACGGCAGTCTACCGAGACTCCAGGGGGCAAGATTGGACAGAAATCAAAGTCTCAAATCGCGGCTAGTTTTGGACGAATTTTGGACGAATTTTGGACGACACGCGGGGATCCGCTTCAGATAAGGCGGCATCCAGAAAGCAATCTCCCATAGAGAAAGATGCTGTTCGAGAAGGCCGCCTGCCGCTGCCGTTCCAGCGTGTTGGTGGTCGACCCGCATTCGAAGTCGATCGTGCCGTTCTGCACCAGCGGGATCCGGTTCTGCGAGGTGATCGGGATTTCCTTGACGACCAGCCCCGGCAGGCTCAGCCGCGTGCGCAGCGCGTCGACGATGCGCGCGGCGATGTCGCGCGAGTAGCCGATGTTCTTCTGCTGGTTGTCCGAATACGAGAACGGCACGGACGATTCGCGGATGCCGAGGCCCACGACGCCGGTGTCCTTGATCTTCTTCAGCGTGCCGGTCAGCGCCTGCGCGTGCGCCGCGCCGCCCGCGAAACACAGTGCGGCGGCCGCGGCGAGCCAGCCAAGACGACGATGCATGTCTTCCTCCTGTCTAGTGGTCGAACAGGCCCGCATCGTAATCCGGCCAAAATTCTCACGCGCCCGAATCGTCGATGCGCGGCTCGCAGCGGATCGGGAAATTGACCGAGTTGGCGATATAGCAGCGCGCATGCGCGACGTGATGCAGGCGCTCCGCCAGCGCGGGATCGTCGCCGGCGCGGATCGTCACGCGCGGCCGCAGCACGATGTCGGTGAAGCGCCCCGCCTCCGGGCCGTCGAGCATCGTGCCCTGCGCCTCGTCGACATAGTCGAGCACGGTCACGCCGGCCTCCGCGCACAGATGCAGATACCACAGCTTGTGGCACGCCGACGCCGACGCGAGCAGCAGATCCTCGGGATTCCAGCGCGCGGCGTCGCCGAGAAACGCGGGATCGGACGAGCCCGCGATCGGCGGCTTGCCGTCCGCCTCGATCAGATGGTCGCGCCCGTACTGCCGGTAGCCCGACGTGCCGCTGCCCCGGTTGCCGGTCCAGCGCACGGTCACGCGATAGTGGTGTTCGCCGTATCCCATGAGTCCTCCGTCGAATGTCGACCCGCCGCGATTCTGCCAGCGATCGGCAATTTGGTATACCATTATTCCAATCAACCTTCATCGACCATGAACAGCTCATTCGACTCCACGGCGGGCGCGATCGCCGCCTCGCTGCGCGAACTGATCGTCGACGGCACGCTCGCGAGCGGCGAGCGGCTCGTCGAGCGCGATCTCGCCGACCGCTTCGAGGTGAGCCGGATTCCGCTGCGCGAAGCGATCCAGCAGCTCGCGCGCGAGGGGCTCGTGACCCTGCAGCGCAATCGCGGCGCGACCGTGCGCGAACTCTCGGCCGCCGACGTCGGCGAAATCTACGACTTGCGCGTGCTGCTGGAAGGCGACGCGATCCGGCGCGCCGTGAAACGGATGGACGACGAGGCGCTCGCGCGCGCCACGCTCGTGCATCAACTGCTCGGCACGGCCGACACCCCCGCGCGCCAGGGCGCGCTCAATCGCGAATTCCACGAACTGCTTTACGCGCCCTGCGGCAATGCGCGTCAGCTCGTCGCGATCCATGAACTGCGCGCGCAGGTCGAGCGCTACGAGCGCCTGCACCATACGCTGCTTGCGGATACACCGGCGTTCCAGCATGAACACGCGCAGATCCTCGACGCCTGCCGCGCGCGCAATGCGCGCCGCGCGCAGGCGTTGACCGCCGCGCATCTCGATTCGGCGCGCGCGATCGTGCTGCGTCTCGTCGAATCCGGCTGAGCGCCCCGCGCCGTCGCCTGGGCGGCGCTCAGGCCCGGTCGCCCAGATGCGCGGCGAACCAGCCGACGGCCGCCTGGATCGCCCGCTCCGCCTGCGCGACGTAGGGATCGAAGTGCCCGCCCGGCAGGATCTCCAGCCGTTTCGGTTCGAGCGCGCGCTCATACGCGGCCAGCGCGAGGTCGGCCGGCGTCACGGTGTCGCGTTCGGCGACCAGCATCAGCAGCGGCGTCGGACTGACCCGGTCGATCCAGCTACCGGGCTCGTACGCGCTCGCGAGTTCGCTCGATCTGAGCGTGACGCGGTTTTCCCAGCCGGCGTCGCGCGCCGCCGCCATCGTATAGAACGCGCGCGCATCGTCGCCCGCGTAGAGGCCGGCGACACCGTCCTCCGAGCAGACCCGCCGTTCGCCCGGCGCCTCGCCCGCATAGCGCGCGGCCCGGTCGCGCTCGAAATCGGCGCGCACCGCGTGCAGCCGCTCGCCCGCGCGGCGCAACAGGCTCTGGTAGCCACTGATGGTCGGCACCTGGCTGACGACGCAGCGCACGCGCCGATCGAGCGCGCCCATCATGATCGCGTGGCCCCCGCTGTAGCTGGAACCCCATACGCCGATCCGGTCGGCGTCGACTTCCGGCAGCGTGCCGGCCCAGCTCACCACGTCGCGCATGTCCGCGATCTGCTGGTGAGGATCGATTTCGCCGCGCACGTCGCCGCCGCTCGCGCCGAAGTTGCGATGATCGTAGAGCACCACCGCGAAGCCCGCCTGCGCGAAGCGTTCGGCGAAATCCGTCAGGTAGTGGCGCTTGAGCGCGGCGAAGCCGGGGCTCATCACGATCAAGGGCGCGGGACCGGGGCGCGTCGGGGTGTACAGCCAGCCATCCAGTTCGACACCGCCCGCCGCGATACGGCGGGATACGCGTACATAGTCGTCGCTCATGCCATGCTCCATCTGGAGAGGGGTTCGGAAGAGGCGAAGCGTAGCGCGGGCGAGCGGCCCGCGCCGCCTCCGGTACGCCAGTGGATCGCGCGCATCGGACAGGTTGGCGGCGCGAGACGGTGGCGCGCCGGCCCGGGAACGGCGCGACGCATGCCGCGGGACGGTCAGGCCGTCATCCTCCGGCCGCCCGGACGGCCGTCGCGACGGCCGTCATTCGCCGCTCGACGCGACCCGCCATGTCTTCATCATGGAACCACCGGCGCATATCGCTTTCATAGATACGTCGCTACCTCATTCCATCCCGTCGTCCGGCGGCCTCGCATCGGCGTCCCGATCCCGGAAATCACCGACAGCCCCTGCACCCGCCATCGAACGCGTCTTTCTCGACCTGAGCCCATTCGCCATGCCCCTCCACCCGATTTCCTCCGCCCGACAGCCGCGCCCGCGCCGGATGACACTCTCCATGCTGATGTCCCTCGCGTTGCTGAGCGGCGGCGCCCGCGCCGAGATCGCGCCCGTCTCCCGCGACCAATGCCGGCAGATGCAGGCGAGCGGCGTGATGCCCGCCGACGCGCCGGTGGGCTGCGATCGCCTGCGCAACGTCTCGTTCCAGTACCTCGGTTTCGAGAACGAGCCGCGCATGGGGACGATCGTCGTGCTCGACGCGCTTGCGCCGCGCGTGCAGGCGATCTTCGACGCGCTCCGCAAGCTGGATTTCCCGCTTCAGCAAGCCGTACCGATCGAGCATTTCTCCGGCGACGACGATGCGTCGATGAATGCGAATAACACGTCCGCCTTCAATGCGCGGCCGATCTCAGGCGGCAGCGCATGGTCGCTGCACGCGTTCGGCGCCGCGATCGACCTCAATCCGATCCAGAATCCCTACATCGTGCTCGGAACCGACGGCGTCGCGTCGGTTCGCCCGCCCGCTGCCGCGAGAACCTCGGTCAACCGCTTCGACGATCGGCCCGACAAGCCGAAACGACCGGGCATGGCCGAGGCCGTCGTCGATGTGTTCGCCGACAACGGCTTCATCGGCTGGGGCGGATACTGGAATTTCCCGATCGACTACCAGCACTTCGAGATCGGCTCGCGCGGCTTCGCGCAACGGCTGGCTCGCGCATCGCCTGACGAGGCGGGACGGCTTTTCGAGGCGCAGGTCACGCGCTACGCGGATTGCATGCGCGGCGCGCAAGGCGTCGAGCATGCCGCGGCGCGCGCCGCCTGCGTGACGCGCGTGTGGCAGTAAAGCGGCATGTCTTCGCAGCGCGGCGCGGGCGCATCGAGGCCGCCCCGCCTCATTCGGCCTGCATGGCGAACGCGCGCGGCGTGTGACCGGTCAGGCGGCGAAACACCGCGATGAACGCGCCCGGCGAGTCGTAGCCGAGATCGGCCGCGATCCGCGTGACCGGTTCGCCGTCCGCCAGCCGGGGAATCGCGGCCGCCACGCGCACTTGCTGGCGCCACAGCAGGAAGCTCGTGCCCAGTTCGGCGCGGAACAGCCGCGACAAGGTCCGCGCCGAAGCGCCGACGAGCGCGCCCCATGCATCGAGCCCCCGGTCGTCCGCCGGATCGTCGAGCAGACGCAGGCAGACGTTGCGCAAACGGTGGTCGCCGGGCAGCGGGATGTCGAGCGGCATCACCCGGGCGCGCTCGATCTCGTCGAGCAGCAGTTGCATCAGGTGGGCGTCGTAGCCGGACGCGGGCGTGTCGTCGGTCACCGCCTGCGCCTGCCGGATCAGTTCGCGCAGCAGCGGCGTCGCCGCCAGGCTGCGCGGCGCGTCGGGCAGGCGCTTCGCGCACAGGCGCGGCGCGACATAGACGCTGCGCAGCGTCACCGCCCCCCGCGCGCGCAGCGCATGCGGCAGTTGCGCGGGCATCCACAGCGCCTGCTGGGGCGAGATGATCCAGCAGGCGTCGCCGCACTTCAGTTCCATCACGCCGTGAAGCGCGTAGATCAGCTGCGCGGCGTCGTGCCAGTGGTCACTCAATGCATAACCGTCGGGATAGTCGCGCGCAACCGGCTTGAACAGTTCGTGTTCGGACGAGAAGACTGGCAGGTGCATGGAGAACGGCGCGCGTGGGATGCGGGAGCGGAGGTGCCGGCATTCTAGCCCGCACGACGCGCCGCGCATGCCCGAACCGCTTCGGACCGGTCTTGGCTCGTAACAGAAATACAGCATTGCGTCTCTTATCCACATTCCGCGTCGATTGCCTGCGTCCAGCGCGGTAAAACAGGAGGTCGGCGCAAGCATCCCGGCCGTATTGCACGTAATCCCGCGGCGACGGCCCATGCCTGGCCCCGCCTCCTCGCGCCGAACCCGCTCTGGCCCGCCCGATGCCCCGGCCGACATTGACACCCGTCCAACCCGCCCCCTACCATCGTCCGCAGCCATCACGCCACACGGAGGACTGAATCGATGAGCGCGCATCCCCCGAGAATTGTCATCGTCGGCGGCGGCATCGCCGGTTTATTGCTGGCCACGCGGCTCGGCAACCAGTTGGGGCGTTCGGGCCGCGCCTCGGTCACGCTGCTCGATAAAAGTCCCACGCATATCTGGAAACCCATGCTGCACACGATCGCGGCCGGCACGCGCAATATCCAGCAGCAGCAGGTCGTCTTCCTCGCGCATGCCAGCGAACACGGCTTCGCCTACCAACCCGGCGAACTGTGCGGCCTCGATCGCGAGCGGCGTGAAATCCACCTCGCCGACCTGCATACGCCCGACGGCGAACTGATCCTCGGCGCGCGCAGCCTCGGCTACGACGTGCTAATCCTCGCCATCGGTAGTCATGCGAACGATTTCGGCACGCCCGGGGTGCGCGAGCATTGCTATTTCATCGACAGCCAGTCCGAAGCCGAAACCTTCAATGTCGCATTGCGCACGCGCATCTTCCGCAGCGTCGCGGAAGACGAGCCGTTGCGCGTCGCGATCGTCGGCGGCGGCGCAACCGGCGTCGAGCTTGCGGCGGAGTTGAGCCGCCTGCTCGAACTCGCGTCGAGCTACGGCGATCCGCGCGCACGCGAGCGCCTCGACCTCACCCTGCTGGAAAGCGGCCCGCGCATCCTGGCCGCGTTTCCGCCCGGGATCTCCGCGTCGGCCGAACAGCAGCTCCGCAACATCGGGTTCCGGGTGCTGACCTCCACGCGCGTCACGTCCGCCGACGCGAGCGGTTTTCACTACGGCGACGGCGGCTTCGCGCCTGCCAACCTGATGGTGTGGGCGGCCGGCGTCAAGGGTGCGGATTTCGCGAACGGCCTCGGCGGCCTCGCGAGCACGCGCACGAACCAGATCCTGATCCGGCCGACGCTGCAGGCGCAGGACGACGACGCGGTCTTCGCGCTCGGCGATGCATCGAGCCTGACGCCCGACGGCGCCGAGCGCCCGCTTGCGCCGACCGCCCAGGTGGCGACGCAGCAGGCCGAATTCCTCGCCAAACATCTGCCCGCCTGGCTCGACGGCCGGCCGCTGCCCGACTTCGCGTTTCACGATTTCGGCTCGCTCGTGTCGATCAGCGACTACAACGCCTTCGGCACGCTCGGCCGCTTCGGCTTCTTCCGCGGCGCGTTCATCAAGGGCCGTTTCGCCCAGTTGAGCCACGCGATGCTCTATCGCCACCACCAGCAGGCGCTGCACGGGTTTCCCAAGGCCACGCTGCTGTGGACCGCCGAGCGGATCAACAGTTGGGTGCAGCCAAAGATCCGGCTGACCTGAGCGGCCAGCCGGCAAGGTCCGGGGCGGGGCGCGCCCGCCGCCGAGTGGTCGCGCGCGGGGATGAGCGCGGTATCGAGACCCTGGCGCAGGCATCCCGCGTCGGCGCGCTTGCCCCATCACGTCGAAGCGACGCTTCTCCGCCTCGTTTAATGCTCATTGCTTGATCAGTTGCTCATTTCGGCAGCCTCTTGGCCAGATTCGAGATCAGCGACGTCACCGGTCCGAGCGGGCCCACGCCGTGCGCGCCCGCATTCGCCGCCGTTCCCGGGCCTCCGGTCACTACCGTGATCGTCTGAGCCGCGTCGCTGCCGCCGGCCCCCGCCAAGGACACCACGCTCACGCCTTCAAGCCGGCCGGCCGGCTTCGCGAGCCCGGCCGCGCGTCCGCTCCCCCCGGTCGACCGCCCAAGCAGACCGCCTGCCTCGCCCAATATTTCCGTCACCGACCCGATCACGCCATGCAGCGTGGCAATCGGACTGATCGGCATGACCGGATTCGCCGGCGGCGTCGCCAGGGCGCCAATGATCTCGTTCACCACCTTGCTCACCGGCGCGAGCGGATTGCCTCCGGTTCCGCTCCCTGCCGCCGGCGTCGGGATCCCATACACGGTCAGCCCCAGGCCGGGCACCTCCGTTGCACGATCTCCGCTCGCCCCCGCCCGGGCGGTCACGCTCGCCGCCAGCGCGAATCCCGTCAGGACGACCAGCGCCAGATGCCTCCGTTTGAAGACGCGTTCCATGTTTGACCTTTTCCAGGTTGTGCCGCAGATGCGGCCCGGAGGTAGCTGCAGGGAAAGTGCCAGGTACCCGGGTTCGAGTGAGTGAAATTTAAATTTCGTAAATTCATAAATTATGGAATTTACAGCCAATTAATAGAAAAACTTCGCAAAAAAATCGAACCATGGTCGTGATGTTACCCCTCGTTTCGATACGAAACGCCCGTGACGCGTGACATCCCCAACCCACACGCGCCCTCTCGACGCGCACGGGCCACTTCACTCCTCGCATGCGACACGACCACGCATGCGTTCACATTTTTACGATCGTCCCGATCGTTAATTTTTTACGTCCACATCTGATTAACCACCACCAAAAGATAATCCCCACTAAACCTCAGACTTAATCCCTCTCAACGCCGCCCGTCCGCGCCGGGCCGACCTCTCGGAAATAGACCCCCATCAAATCATTTCCGGCCAACTATTAAGAATTGTTAAAAGCAGCCGTTACCCACATCCATGAGCCTCGCCGAAGCAGGACCAAATCCGGCGGGGACACGGGAAAAATCCGTTGGATGTGTCGGACTGCGAATTAATACGAGGGCGCTTCCGGCTCGCCGATTCCATCGGATTCCGCCCGCCTTAACCGTGGGATAGCGGTTTCGAACCATAGGACCGAGAGCCAACATGAGAGTCAAACGTTTCAACCTCCCCCCCGCACGGCTCAGCCAGACGCGTACGCTCGCAGGCATCCTTTCCGTTTCCCTGCTGATTCCCCTCGCCGGTTGCGGCGGCGGCGGCGGCGGCGGTGATGGCACTCCGTCCCCCACCCCGTCGACCGCGACGCCGACCACCCCGACCCCGACCACGCCGACGCCGACGCCCGGCACGTCGACCTCGCCGAATTCGAATGCGTCCTGCGCCGCCCAGACCTCGTCGTCCGCGTCGTCGAGCACGACGCCCGGCACCACCGCGCAGGACGTGCCGGTCGACCACGTGATCATCAAGCTGCAGCCGACCACCATGTCGTCCGCTTCCGGAGCCCGCATCATGGCGGCGAGCGTCAGCGATCCGGCCCGCGTCAGCGCCGTGATCCAGCGCGTGATGACCAACTGGAACGCGCCGAGCGCGCAGAACAGCCAGGCGCGCAATTACGCGGCCAGCGCCGCGCAGCCGGCCGCCGTGCAGATGGAGCGCACGCTGTCGGACGGCTCCTCGCTGCTGTCGCTCGGCCGCCGGATGGCCGCCGCCGACGCGACCGCGCTCGCGCAAGCCTTCGCGGCCGACCCCGACGTCGCCTACGCGGAACCGGATCGCCGCGTGTTCACGCGGACCGTGCCGACCGATCCGATGTTCTCGCAACAATGGAACCTGACCGACCCGTCCGTTGGCATCGACCTGCCGCTCGCCTGGAACCTGACCACGGGCGCGCCCGGCCTCGTGACCGCCGTGCTCGACACCGGCTACCGCCCGCATCCCGACATCACGCCGAACCTGCTGCCCGGCTACAGCTTCATCACGAGCGTCGCGACCAGCAACAACGGCAAGACGCGCGGCCCGGACGCCACCGATCCGGGCGACTGGGTCACGCAGGCCGAAATCAACGATTCGACCGGCCCGTTCTACAACTGCGAAACGTCGCCGAACAACAGCAGCTGGCACGGCACCAAGGTAGCGGGCCTCATCGGCGCGTCGGCCAACAACGGCATCGGCATCGCGGGCGTGAACTGGAACAGCCAGATCCTGCCCGTGCGCGTGCTCGGCAAGTGCGGCGGCGCCACCAGCGACATCGCGGACGCCATGCGCTGGGCCGCCGGGATCCCGGTCGCCGGCGTGCCGAACAACACGCATCCGGCCAAGGTCATCAACCTGAGCCTCGGCGGCACCGGCCCGTGCGGCGACACCTTCCAGCAGGCGATCAACGACGTCAATGCGGTCGGCGTGAGCGTCGTGGTCGCGGCCGGCAACAACGGTCAGTCGACCGCGCAGGATCGCCCCGCGAACTGCAAGGGCGTGATCGCGGTCGCCGCGACCGACAACACCGGCCGTCGCGCGTGGTACAGCAACTTCGGCTCGGAGATCACCCTGAGCGCGCCGGGCTCGGTCATCCTGTCGACCTCGAACACGGGCACCACCTCGCCGGTGGCGGACACCTACGCGACCGACAGCGGCACGAGCCTCGCCGCGCCGCAGGTGGCGGGCGTGATCTCGCTGATGCTGTCGATGAACCCGACGCTGACGCCCGCGCAGATCGCGCAGAAGCTCGCGGCCACGGCCCGTCCGTCGCCCGTCGCCGCCACCGCGACATGCAGCGCCTTGCCGCCCGGCGCGGGGATCCTCGATGCGAAGGCCGCGGTGACCGCCGCGACGTCGAACTGAGCAGGACGCGTGGTGCGGCGATTCCGGCACGGGGTCGCCGCGTCATGCTTGCGGGAGAGATGAACGGCGGCGGCGCGTGATGCGCCGCCGTTTTTGCGTCGGGAGAACCGTTGCATGACGCGCGCGCCGCAACCTGGCGCAGGCGCAACGCGCCGCTCATCGGTCCGAGGGCGCGCCCCCGACACCGCGTCCGCCGCACCGGCTCACGCCGCGCACGCCATCCGGATCCGCTCGCGCAGCCGGCGATGCGCGGCATCGTGCTCGACGCGCGGATGCCACATCATCGACACCGTGACGCCCTCGGTCTCGACCGGCAGCTCGAACGTATGCAGGCCGTCCCGGCCCTGACGGGTCTGGCGCCCCGGCACGCAGGCGACGAACCGGCCGCCGCGCGCCAGCGCCAGCGCGGCCGAAAAACTCGACACGACCGCCGACGACACGAAGCCCACTTCGGCCGGCGTGAGCGCGAACGGCTTCGCGATGTCCTTGATGCCGTACGCGAGCGAGGTCAGGTCGTACGCATCGAGAAACACGCCGCCGAGCGCGATCACGATCACCGCGCGCGCCTTGCCGAACGGCGCGCCCTGGTTCGCGAGCCGCGCGACGTCCGCGGCCGAGCGGATCACGGCGGGCGCGCCGGACGGAACGTCGCGCGCGGCGGACGCCGCCGGGTCGAGAATCACGATAGACATGCCGCACACTCCCTCGCACTGTGGCGGACGGCGAAACACGGCGACTATATCGGCCGCGTTCCGCTCCACAAATCCGCATTTCGCGTATCGATATCGCCGCGCCTGCGTGGCGCGCGCGGCATCCGGCGCGGCGGACCGGAACGAATCTGCGTAAACCTTGCGTAAAGGGGTTGACGTTTTGCTTGCCGGGCCTTTACCATCGGCCCCGTCTAAATACATGGAGTGTTCTGTGAACACCGATGCGAGTTGTAGTTGGTCCTGCACCAACTTTGACTGCTGACTGAGGAAACGCGCAGAGCTTCATCTCCTGCCGCATCCTCGATCGCAGGATGCGGTGTCCTTCCGGCCTTCCCGGCCCGATCTTCCCGCCCGAATTTCATTGAACGAACGACGCGCCCCATGCGCGCGCCTGTGTTCGTCCGCGCCGTGCGGCCTTGCGCCGCCCGGCGAACGCGCCCGCACGACGCCTGGCGCGTGCGCGACCGCGCACGCGCAGCGGCTTGCGCCCCGATCGCGAAGGCCTTGCGCCTTTGCCCGCAATCGACAGGAGTTCTGATGGAAGCAGACGACAGTAGCCGATTATGGCTCGCCGGCGCGCACCTCCAGCGTGTGCCTGCCGATCGTCGCGCGCCGGCGAGCGACCCCATAGACCTCGAATCTCAGCCGAACGCGCCAGACGCGACGCGGCGGGGGACGCTCGCGCCGCGTTAACGCGACGGACGCCCCTCGCCGGTCCGCCCGGCCATGGAGCGTCCCATGACACAACGCACGAACCCGAAGAACAAGCAGCGCGGTTTTCTCAATTACGGCGCGCGTCAACGCGACGACGACGCGCAGTCCATGCGCATCGTCCGCGAAGCCGCCCAGCCGCTCGAAGCCACGCTGAAGAACCTGCGCACCACCACCGGCGGTCTCACCTTCGCCCAGGCCGAAGACCGCCTGCTGCTCGACGGCCCGAACGAGATCGCGCACGACAAGCCGCCGCACTGGACCCGGCAGTTGTTGCAATCGTTCAACAATCCGTTCATCTACGTGCTGCTGGTGCTCGCCGCCATCAGCTACTTCACCGACATCTATTTCGCCGAGCCCGGCGACCAGGATTACGTCAAGATCTCGATCCTGATGGCGATGGTCGGCATCAGCGCGCTGCTGCGCTTCTTCCAGGAATTCCGTTCGCTGCGCGCCGCCGAGAAGCTGAAGGCGATGGTGCGCACCACCGCCACGGTGCAGCGGCGCATCACCGAGGCCGGCGAACCCACGCGCACCGAAGTGCCGATGCGCGAGGTCGTCGTCGGCGACATCGTGCACCTGTCGGCGGGCGACATGATTCCCGCCGACGTGCGGCTGCTGTCGTCGCGCGACCTGTTCATCAGCCAGGCCGTGCTGACGGGCGAAGCGCTGCCCGTCGAGAAGTACGACACGCTCGGCGCGGTCGCGCAGAAGTCCGCGCATCATCCGGCCACCGAGACCGAGGCGAGCGCCGAGGCGCGCGAGCCGGAAGGCGCGCTGCTCGATCTCGCGAACGTCTGCTTCATGGGCACCAACGTCGTGAGCGGCACCGCGATCGCGGTCGTGGTCGCGACGGGCGAAGACACCTACTTCGGCTCGCTCGCGAAGAACGTGGTCAGCCACAAGCGCATCGAGACCAGCTTCGATCGCGGCGTATCGAGCGTCAGCTGGCTGCTGATCCGCTTCATGCTCGTGATGGTGCCGGTGGTGTTCATGATCAACGGCCTGACCAAGGGCGACTGGCTCAGCGCCCTCACCTTCGCGCTCGCGGTCGCGGTCGGCCTCACGCCGGAAATGCTGCCGATGATCGTCAGCGCGAACCTCGCGCGCGGCGCGGTCGCGATGGCGCGCCGCAAGGTCGTCGTCAAACGCCTGAACTCGGTGCAGAACTTCGGCGCGATGGACGTGCTGTGCACCGACAAGACCGGCACGCTGACGCAGGACAAGATCATCCTCGAGCATCACCTCGACATCCTCGGCCAGAAGAACGAGGACATCCTGCGCCTCGGCTGGCTCAACAGCTATCACCAGAGCGGCCAGAAGAACCTGATCGACATCGCGGTCGTCAATCGCGCGAACGAGCTGGGCGACCGGGTGAAGCCGAAGGAATACAAGAAGATCGACGAACTGCCGTTCGACTTCGTGCGCCGCCGTCTGTCGGTGGTGGTCGAGGATCCGCGCGGCGAGCATCTCCTCGTCTGCAAGGGGGCGGTCGAGGAGATGCTCGCGGTGTCCACGCACGTGCAGGACGAGGACGGCGTGCGGCCGCTCGACTACGTGGCCCGCAAGCGCCTGCTCGAACAGGCGAATGCGTACAACGAGGACGGCTTCCGCGTGCTGGTGCTCGCGACGCGCGCGATCCCGCGCGGCGACGAGCGCGAGCAGTATCGCACCGCCGACGAGCGCGACCTCACGGTGCGCGGCTTCCTGACCTTCCTCGATCCGCCCAAGGAATCGGCCGCGCCGGCGCTCGCCGCGCTGCGCGAGAACGGTGTCGCGGTGAAGGTGCTGACGGGCGACAACCCGACCGTCACGATGAAGGTGTGCCGCCAGGTCGGCCTCAATCCCGGCAAGCCGATCCTCGGCCCCGAGATCGACACGCTCGACGACGCGACGCTGTCGCAGGTGGTCGAACGCGCGACCGTGTTCGCGAAGCTCACGCCGCTGCAGAAGGCGCGCATCGTCAAGGCCCTGCAGGCGAACGGCCACACGGTCGGCTTCCTCGGCGACGGCATCAACGACGCCCCCGCGCTGCGCGACGCCGACGTCGGCATCTCGGTCGACAGCGGCGCCGACATCGCGAAGGAAACCGCCGACATCATCCTGCTCGAAAAGAGCCTGATGGTGCTGGAGGAAGGCGTGATCAAGGGCCGCGAGACCTTCGGCAACATCCTCAAGTACCTGAACATGACGGCCAGCTCGAACTTCGGCAACGTGTTCTCGGTGCTGGTGGCGAGCGCATTCCTGCCGTGGGAGCCGATGCTCGCGACGCAGCTGCTGATCCAGAACCTGATCTACGACACCTCGCAGATGCTGCTGCCGTGGGACAAGATGGACCCCGAGTTCCTGAAGAAGCCGCGCAAGTGGGAAGCGGGCAATATCGGCCGCTTCATGCTGTGGATCGGGCCGACCTCGTCGGTGTTCGACATCACCACCTACGCGCTGATGTGGTCGGTGTTCGGCGCGGGCGCGCTGTACCACCTGCATGGCGGCGCCGCCGGCCAGGTCGTGATGAACTCGGGCTGGTTCATCGAAGGGCTCGTGTCGCAGACGCTCGTCGTGCATCTGCTGCGCACTCAGAAGATCCCGTTCCTGCAAAGCACCGCGGCGCTGCCGGTGCTGCTGTCGACCGCGGTCGCGATCGGGATCGGCTGCTGGCTGCCGTTCTCGCCGTTCGCCGAGTCGCTCGGCTTCATCCACCTGCCGAGCAGCTACTGGATGTGGCTGATCGCCACCATGATCGGCTACATCGCGCTCGCGCAGGTCGTGAAGACGATCTACGTGAAGCGCTACCGGCAGTGGTTCTGAACCGCGCCCGCTGACTCCGGGCCCGTCCGCGCACGCCGCGCGGGCGGGCGACCCCGCTCCTCTCCTGCAGTCATCGACATGAAAAAGATTCTCCGTTTCGCGACCGCCTGCTCGCTGCTGTCACCGGCCGGCGCGTACGCCACCCATCCGCTCGTTTCCGACGACACCGGCACCCAGGGCGACGGCAACTGGCAATACGAACTCAACATGGAGCAGACCTCGCGCCAGTCCGACACCGGCCGCCAGCAGCTCTGGAACACCACGCTCACGCGCGGCTTCGGCCCGTCGTTCGATCTCTATGTGAACGCGCCCTACACGCACGTGCAGACCCGCTCGGACGAGGCCAGCTCCGGCTTCGGCGACGTCGAGATCGGCGCGAAGTGGCGCGTGCTCGAGCGCGGCCCGCTCAGCATCGCGCTGAAACCGCGCATCAACGTGCCGACCGGCGACGACCATCACGGGCTCGGCAACGGCCGCGTGAACGCCGGCGCGACGCTGCTCGCGCAGTACGACGTGGCCGCGTTCACGTTCCTCGTCAACGCGGGCGTCGCCTACCAGCCCAACAGCCACGACGACCGGACCTCGCTATGGCAGGTGTCGGGCGCGATGCTGTACCGCGTGACCGACCGGCTCCAGCTCGCGCTCGACATCGGCGCGTCGCGCAATCCGGATCGCGACCATCACACCTCTCCCGCGTTCCTGATCGCGGGCGCGATCTACACGCCGCGCCCCTGGCTCGATCTCGACGTCGGCTACCGGCGCGGGCTCAACGACCAGACCTACAATCACTCGCTGATGGCGGGCGTGACCGCGCGCTGGTAGCGCGTTGCCGGCGCGGCTCGACGCGGCGCGTCAGCCCGCGTCGAACAGCGCGGCGCACAGCGCGCGCCCTTCGTCGGTCAGCGCCGCGCTGCCCGTACCGTCGTCGCGCAGCGTGGTGACGGTCAGCCCCGCTGCGTCGAGCTGGGTCAGCATCCGCCGCAGGCTGCTCATCGGCGCCCGCGCGCGCTTGCTCAGCTTCGCGAGCGACCAGGGCTTGCCCGCGCCGTCCGCCGCCGCCTCGTGGAGGCACGCGAGCAGCGCCGCCAGCGCCGGGTCCAGTCCGTCTTCGTCGCCGCCTTCGGGCGGCGCATCCGCCTGATCGTTCATCCTCTCCTTCCCCTTCATGCGTGCATGCGCGCGCAGCGCGCGGCCAGTTCGCCGAGCGTCTTGAGCGCCTGCTCGATCTGCGCCGACCACGGCGCGCTGTAGTTGAGCCGGATGAAATGCCGATAACCGTCGGTGGTCGAGAACATCCGCCCCGGCCCGATCGTGATGCGCTGCGCGAGCGCCAGTTCGTAGAGCCGCATCGCGTCGACCGTCGGCGGCAGCTCGACCCACAGCACGTAGCCGCCCATCGGCTGCGACAGCCGCGTGCCTTCCGGGAAGAAACGCCGCACCATCGCGGCCATCAGCTTCGCCTGCTGCGCATAGGCGCGGCGGATGCGGCGCAGATGATGATCGTAGCCGTCGTGGCGCAGGTATTCCGCGATCGCCAGTTGATCGATCGCGGGCGTCGCGAGCGTGTTCAGGAACTTGAGCTTCTCGACTTCGTCGCGGTAGCGCCCCGGCATCGCCCAGCCGATCCGGTAGGCGGGCGACAGGCTCTTCGAGAACGACGCGCAATGCAGCACCAGCCCTTGCCGGTCGTAGGTCTTCAACGCGCTCGGCCGCGCGTCGCCGTAGTACAGCTCGTGATAGACGTCGTTCTCGATGGCCGGCACGTCGTGGCGCGCAAGCAGCTCGACCAGCGCGCGCTTGCGCGCGTCCGGCATCTGGAAGCCGAGTGGATTCTGGAAGTTCGGCATCACCATGCAGGCGGCGATCCGCTCGCGCCCGAGTATCTCCGCGAGCGCGTCGAGGTCGATGCCGTCCGACGGATGCGTCGCGACCTCGATCGCGCGCATGCCGAGCCGTTCGATCGCATGCAGCATCGCGTAGAAGGTCGGCGACTCGACCGCGATCGTATCGCCCGGCCTGGCCACCGCCTGCAGGCACAGATTGATCGCCTCGGTCGCGCCGATCGTCACGACGATCTCGTCCGGCTCGACCGGCACGCCATGCTCGTGGTAACGGCGCGCGATCTGCCGGATCAGCTCGGGATTGCCCGGCGGCAGGTCGTCGATCACGCCCCAGCGGCTGCGCTGCCGCGCGATCGCCTGCGCGTGGCGGGCGATCCGCGCCGACGGGAACGGCGTCGAGTCGGGATAGGGCGAGCCGAACGGCACCGCGTCGTCGCGCGCGATCGAACGCAGCGTCGACAGCACGAGACGGCTCACGTCCACCCGCGCCGACACCGCGAGCGGCGCCGACGCGTGCAGCTCGGATGCGGCCGGCTCCGCCGTCCGCGCGCGCACGAAATAGCCGGACTGAGGCCGGCTCTCGATCGCCCCGCGGCTCTCCAGCACCAGATAGGCGCGCACCACCGTCGTTGCGCTCAGCTGCTGCTGGCGCGCGGTGTGCCGCACCGACGGAATCCGCTCGCCCGGCTGGTACACCCCGCGCCGGATCATCCCGTCGATATCGTCGGCCAGTTTCTCGTAGCGCTTCACGCCGCTCCCTGTCGAATATCTTTCAGAGACACAGTTCCTTGATCCGGCTCATCCAAACCGCGAACTGTACTCTTTTTTTGCACCGCAAGGTGTGCACGCAGGGCGCGCCGACCTGCACGTACCCTGTGCCTGTCATCGTCGCCCCAACCTCACCGCATCATGAAAAAGAAGCAAGCCAACGCCCGCATCGAGCCGTACACCCACCCCGCCGCGGGCTGGGGCGCGCTCAAGTACGTCGCGATCAACCTGATCAAGGAGAAGGTTCCCGGCCGCGACTACCGCCTGCTGTTCAAGCAGAACCAGCCGGACGGCTTCGACTGCCCGGGCTGCGCCTGGCCGGACCGCGCGCACGCGTCCACCTTCGAGTTCTGCGAGAACGGCGTGAAGGCGGTGGCCGCCGAGGCGACGGGCAAGCGCGTCACGCCCGCGTTCTTCGCGGCGCATACCGTCACCGCGCTGCTCGACCAATCCGACTTCGAACTGGAGCAGCACGGCCGCCTCACCGACCCGATGGTCTACGACGCGGCGTCCGACCGCTACGTGCCGATCGCCTGGAACGAGGCGTTCGCGCTGATGGCGCGGCACCTGCGCGCGCTCGACGATCCGAACCGCGCCGCGTTCTACACCTCGGGCCGCGCGAGCAACGAGGCGGCGTTCCTGTACCAGCTGTTCGTGCGCCGCTTCGGCACCAACAACTTCCCCGATTGCTCGAACATGTGCCACGAGGCGACGAGCCGCGGCCTGCCGGCCACGGTCGGGGTCGGCAAGGGCACCGTCACGCTCGACGACTTCGAGCACGCGGACACGCTGCTGATCTTCGGCCAGAACCCGGCGACGAACCACCCGCGCATGCTCGGCGAGCTGCGCGAATGCGCCAAGCGCGGCGCGACGATCGTGTCGATCAACCCGCTCAAGGAACGCGGCCTCGTGCGCTTCGCCGATCCGCAAAGCCCGCTGGAGATGATGTCGATGTCGGGCACCGCGATCGCGTCGATGTTCATCCAGCCGACCCTCGGCGGCGATTTCGCGCTGATCAAGGGCGTGGCCAAGCGCGTGCTCGAACTCGACGACGCGGCGCGCGAGAACGATGCGCCCCGGGTGCTCGACGTCGCGTTCATCGAAGCCCACACGCACGGCTTCGACGCGTTCGCCGATGACCTGCGCGCCGAGCGCTGGGGCGCGCTGACCGCCGAAAGCGGCGTGTCCTACGCGCAGATCGACGCGCTCGCGCAGGTCTACGTGCGCGGCGAGCGCACGATCGCCACCTGGGGGATGGGCATCACGCAGCACAAGCACTCGGTCCAGACCGTGCACATGCTGTCGAACCTGATGCTGATGCGCGGCAACATCGGCCGCGAGGGCGCGGGCCTGTGCCCGGTGCGCGGCCACTCGAACGTGCAGGGCAACCGCACGGTCGGGATCGAGGAAAAGCCGAGCCAGGCGTTCCTCGACCGGCTCGGCCGCGTGTTCGGCTTCGAGCCGCCCCGCCATCACGGCTACGACGTCGTCGAGACCATCGAGGCGATGCGCGAAGGCCACGTCAAGGTGTTCATCGGGCTCGGCGGCAACTTCGCGATGGCCACGCCCGACACGCCGCGCACCTGGGAAGGCCTGCGCCGCTGCGACCTGACCGTGCACATCACGACCAAGCTCAACCGCAGCCACCTGATCCACGGCCGCGACGCGCTGATCCTGCCGACCCTCGGCCGCACCGAGATCGACCTGCAGAACGGCGTCGCGCAAGGCGTGACGGTCGAGGATTCGATGAGCATGGTGCACGTGTCGTACGGCATGAACCGGCCGGCCTCGCCGAACCTGCTGTCGGAGACGGCGATCGTCGCGCGTCTGGCGGACGCGGTGCTCGGCAGCGGCGAGATCGACTGGCCCGGCTACATGAACGACTACGCGAAGGTGCGCGATGCGATCGAGCAGACCTTCGACGGCTTCGAGCATTACAACGAGCGGATCGCGAAGCCGGGCGGCTTCCACCTGCGGGTCGCGTCGCGCGAGCGCGAGTGGCTGACGCCGACCGGCAAGGCCAACTTCATCGCGCACCCGCTGCCGGCCGACACGCCGATCCAGCGCGCCCGCGCGCGCCACGGCGAGCGCCTGATGACGCTCATGACCACGCGTTCGCACGATCAGTACAATACGACGATCTACGCGCTCGACGACCGCTACCGCGGCGTGTATGGCCAGCGGCGCGTGGTGTTCGCGAACCCGGACGACCTCGCGATGCTCGGCTTCGCGGCGGGCGAACGGGTCGACCTCGAGACCGTGTGGGACGACGGCGTCGAGCGCCGCGCGAACGACTTCCTGCTGGTCGCCTACGATATTCCGCGCGGCTGCCTCGGCGCGTACTATCCGGAGACCAACCCGCTGGTGCCGCTCGACAGCGTCGGCGACATCTGCAACACGCCCACCTCGAAATCGATTCCGGTGCTGATGCACCGCTCGGCGGCCCTGGCGACGGCCGCCTGACCCCGGGAGGCCCCGATGATCGTCCGACCGCGCGAGCACTGGCTGCGGATGCTGTTCGTCTGGCGCGGCTCCGTGCTGCGCCAGATCCTGCCGCAGCTCGTGCTGCTGACCGCGATCAGCTTGCTCGCGCTGCGCACGGGCGGCCGCATCTTCGGCGAGAAGGTCACGCTGAACCCGACGCCGTTCACGCTCGCCGGCCTCGCGCTCGCGCTGTTCGCGGGCTTTCGCAATACCGCGAGCTACGACCGCTATTGGGAAGGCCGCAAGCTGTGGGGCGGTGTCCTGACCGCCGCGCGCGCGTTGACCTCGCAGGCGCTGTGTTATGTCGTGCCGGGCGTCGCTGCGCCGGGCGTCGCCACGTCGAGCGTCGCCACGCCGGGTGTGGCGGCCACGTCGACCGCAACTTCGCCGCGCACCGCCGGCTTCGACCGCCCCGGTTTCGTCAACCTGACGATCGCCTTCGCCTACGCGCTCAAGCACCAGTTGCGCGGAACCGATCCCGCCGCCGATCTCGCGCGCTACCTCCCCGCCCCGCTCCTGCCCGCGCTCGCCGCCGCCCACTACCGGCCGGTCGCCGTGCTGCACGCGCTGCGCGGCATGCTCGCCGAGCAGCAGCGCGCCGGCGCGCTCAGCGACACGCAGCTGTGGATGCTCGACGCGCAGCTCAACGAACTCGGCGCGAAGCTGGCCGGCTGCGAACGGATCGCGTCGACGCCGATCCCCTTCGCGTATCACGTGCTGCTGCACCGGACCGTCTATGTGTACTGCGTGATGCTGCCGTTCGGGCTCGTCGACTCGATCGGCTACGCGACGCCGTTCGTGTCGATGTTCGTCGCCTACACGCTGATCGGGCTCGACGCGATCTCGGGCGACATCGCCGAGCCGTTCGGCCCCGGGCCGAACCACCTGCCGCTCGACGCGCTGACCCGCACGATCGAGCGCTCGATCCTCGAAACGGCCGGCGAGCCGCTGCCCGGCGAGATCCGCGTCGACGCCGACTTCCGCCTTCACTGACGCCGCGCGGCGGCCGGCGTCCAGCGATAGACCACGAGGCTGGAACCGTTGTAGTTGTCCTTGGTGATCAGGTATTCGCCGCTCGCGCGCTGATAGGCGCGCAGGCCGTACATCGAATCGACGTCGTTGCCGACGTCGAGCGCCGCCGGGTTCGAGTTGGCCAGCGTGGTCACGAGGCTGCCCGTCGCGAGGTCGAATACGTCGACGTCCGGCACCGTATGCACATAGCCGACGAACAGATAGCCGCCCGCCGCCGCGATCGACTTCGGATTCGGCCTGGCCAGCTGGATCACCACGCCGGGCGTGGTCGTGTTGCCCGCGCGCCAGCCCGGATACACCTCGATATGGCCGTTCATCGCGGTCCAGTCCCAGTTGTTCGCGAGCCCCTGCGCGAGAATCATCGTGTCGCGTCCGGCCAGATAGATCACGCGCGTGAGCGGCGCGACGCTCGCCGGCACCGCGCTCGTCTGCGGCGCGCCCCATGACGGCACGCCGTTCGCGTCGAAGCCGGCCAGCGGATAGCGGGTCAGCGCGTTGGTGCCGGCGAGGCCCGCCCATACGTCGCCGTTGTCGTCGAGGCAGAAGCCGTTCGTCACCTGCAGCTGCGTGCCGAACGCCGGCCCGGGCAGGGAGGCGTCCGGAATCGCGATATAGCCGCTCGCCGCATTGAAGTGATAGAAGTTGAAGTTGCCCGGGTTCTGGCCCGACGCCACGAGGATCCGCCGCCCGCCGACGCTCGCGAGCTGGCCGAAATGCTGGCCGCGCTGGTAGTCGTTCATGTCGAGGCGCGGATCGCGCGGATAGGTGAACGGATCCACCGTATTGGCGACGAATCCGCCGCCCGCCCCGCCCGCATAGAGATTCATGCCGCTGTAGAAATACGCGCCGTCCGTCACCGGGTCGGGCGCGGCGACGCCCTCGAAGTTGAGCGCCTGCAGCGTCCATAGCAGGTTGCCCGCGCCGTCGTAGGCATGCAGGTCGGTCGTGCCGTTGCGCCCGAGGTCCCAGCCGCCGCCCCACGGGTTGTTCAGCACGTACAACGTGCCCGTCGCGTCCCTGCCGATCCCCGCCACCCGCGTGAAGCGGCGCGCGCCCACCTGGCCGCGGATCCCGGTCGTGGCGTCGAGATAGCCGCCCGTCACGCCGAAGGTGTCGAGGAGCGTGGGCGCGGCGCGCAGGTCGTAGCGCTTGATGTTCATGTCCGGCCCCTGGTCGCCGACCATCAGCAGGCCGGCGGCGGCATCGTAGTAGAGCGCGGACGGCCGCGCGGCGGGATCCATCCTGATCGTCGCGAGCGGCGCGCCGGACGGCGTGAAGCCGTCGATCTCGGCCGCGGCCCGGCGCGCGACCCACAGGTTGCCCGCGCCGTCGAGCGCGAGCGCGCCCGGCCCCGTCACCGCGAGATCGCGCTGCCAGACGCCGTCGGTCGTGAACAAGCGCACGCGGTTGCCGAAGAAATCGCTGGCGTACAGCTGGGTGCCGGCGGTCGCGAGGCCCGTGATCACGTCCGCCCGGCTGACCGCGTTCCACACGCTGACCGGAATCACGAGATCGCGCTTGAGCGTGGCCCGGTCGTAGCGCCCGACCGAGCCGCTGCCCGGCTTCGTACTGACCTGCAACGCGGCGAAGATCGAGGTCGCGTTGCCGGTGATCGCCCCACCCTGGAATTCCGCGTGGGTGCCGATCGAGCCCAGGCTGCGCCCGTTCCGGTAGATCGCGACGCCGCCCTCGTTTTCATCCCAGAACGAGGCGGTGTAGACGGCGCCGTCGGGCGCGACCCACAACGCGCGCGCGCCGTTGCCGACGTGGGTCGCCAGCGTGCCGAAGGTATTCGCGAGCCAGTCGGTCGCGTATTGCGCGCGGCAGGCCGGCGCGAGCGCCGCCGCCCCGATCAGAAGGCCCGCGCACGCGACGCGGATTCGTTGCGTGACCATGAAAGCGCGCTCCTTGTCGTCGAGTGAAGGACACCACGAAAACTCTGCCGCACGGGCGATGAAACGTCGATGACAGCCGCCGGGCCGTCCTGCCTGGCCCTGGCAGAAACACGCCCGGCCCGCCTGATCGGCTAAGATACGCCCGCCTCGCAACTTCCGCTTACCGGAGTGATTCCCGTGATTCAACCGACCCCCGTATTCAAGGACAACCTCGCCCAACTGCCCGCGATCGACGCCATCGCGCGCATCGATCTCGTCGACGCCGCCGGCGCGGTGGTGGCCAGCATCGAGAACCAGCCGGGCAAGCAAGGCTCGCTCGCGCTCTATCATTATCTCCAGCAGGCCTTCGGCACGCTCGACGCGCGCGCCGCCGAGCACGGCCTCGCGGTGTTCGGCGAGCACACCGCCGATGCGCGCAACCGTCCGGGCGCGCATCCGAACGTCGACCGCCTGCTCGCGATCGCCGCGGGCGCGCCGGCGCTGCGCATCGACGTCATCGCAGCCTGATCGCCTGATCGCCTGATCGCCTGATCGCCTGATCGCCTGATGCGCGCCGCCGCGGCGCGCATCAACGCTCATTGGAACGCGGCCCGGATCAGGTACGCGTTCAACGCGAGTATGACCGCCGCGGCCACCCCGGCCACGACCCGCAGCGCGCGATGCTGCACGTGCGCGCCCATCACGTCGACGCGCGCCGACAGCACGCACAACGCGATCATCGGCATCGGCAGCACGAAGCTCAGCACCACCTGGCTCAGCACCATCGCCCGAGTCACGTCGCAGCCCGCCGCGACCACCGCGAACGCGGGCGCGATCGTGACCGCGCGGCGCACCCACACCGGCACCCGCTGCCGGATGAAGCCCTGCATCACCACCTGTCCCGCCAGCGTCCCCACCACCGAACTGGACACCCCCGACGTCAGCAGCGCGACCAGGAACAAGCCGCCCGCGGCCGGCCCGAGCACCGGAATCAGCGCGTGATAGGCCTCGCCGATATCGGCCATCCCGGGGGCCGTACGATGGAACGCCGACGACGCGGTCATCACCATCGCGAGATTGACGAAGCCCGCGAGCCCGAGCGCGACGGCGACCTCGCGATTCGAGAAGCGCAGCAGGCGCCGCCGCTCGGCCTCGTTGCGCGGCGCGGTGCGCCCCTGCGTGAGCCCCGAGTGCAGATACAGCGTGTGCGGCATGATGGTCGCGCCGATGATCCCGACCGCGAGCGTGAGCGCCGTGCGATCGCCAAGCTGCGGCACCACCAGGTGATAGGCCACCGCGCCCCAGTCCTGCGGCGCGATCAGCAGTTCGCCGAGGTAGCTCGCGCCGATCACGCCGACGAGCGTGGCGATCGCCGCCTCCAGCGGCCTGAAGCCGCGCCGCTCCAGCATCAGGATCGCGCAGGTGGCAAGCGCGGTCGCCACCATGCCCACCAGCAGCGGCACATGGCACAACAGGCCGAACGCGAGCGCGCCGCCGAGGAATTCGGCGAGATCGGTCGCCATCGCGGCGATCTCGGACGCGCCCCACATCGTCCAGACGAGCGGCGCGGGAAAATGCTCGCGGCACAGCTCCGCGAGATTGCGGCCCGTGACGATGCCGAGTTTCGCGGACATCGCCTGGAACAGCATCGCGACCAGGTTCGCGGCCAGCACCACCCACAGCAGGCGGTTGCCGTAAGCCGCGCCCGCCTGGATGTTGGTCGCGAAATTGCCGGGGTCCATGTAGCCGATCGAGGCGATCACGGCAGGACCGACGAACGGCAGCAGCGCGGCGATGCCGGTGCGGCGGCCTTCCAGCGCGGCGCGCGCCGCCGCTTCGGTGCGCGTCGTCGACGCGCCCGACAGGGCGAAGCCGTCGGCGGAGGGATTCGAGACAGGAGGCATGGCGGATTCCTTCGTGCGGGGAAGAAAAATCGCGGCCGGCGACGCGCCGGCCGCGCGTCGCATCACAGCGGCACCACGTCGGGGCGGGTGCGCGGCAGGCCCGCGAGGATCCCGGGCGCGAGATTCAGGTGCGCCTCGACGAGCCGCGGCGGCGTATGCGCGAGCCAGTCGGTCAGCGAGACCTCCGCGTAGTGGTCGGCCTTGAAGATCTCCAGGAACACGAGATCGGTCTTCCCGGTGTTCTGCACGTAGTGTCCGAGGCTCTTCTTCACGTAGCCGACGTCGCCCGCGCGGAAATCGGCGGTCTGCGCCTTCGGGCCGGTGTCGAACACCGTCATGCGCGCCTCGCCCTGGATGTAGTACTGCCATTCGTCGGCGTTCGGATGCCAGTGCAGCTCGCGCATCCCGCCCGGATGCACGGTGACGAGCGCCGCCGCGACGGTCTTCGAGACGCCGAAGTTGCCGCTGTCGACGATCCGCACCTCGCCGCCGCGCGTGCGGATCAGCGGCTTCATGTCGCCCATCGAGAAGATGAACGGCTGCTTCGGCTCACCCTTCGGCGACGCGGCCGCGCGCTGCGCGTCCGCGAGCGGGCCGGGATCGCCGCCCTGGAAGATCCACAGGTTCTCGAGCGGGATCTTCGCGAACGCGCTCGCCGGCACGCCGAAGTTCAGCGCGAGCACCTCGGGCGGCGTATGCGCGATCCAGTCGGTCAGCAGCAGCGTGTTGAATTCGGAGGCGCGGCCGTTATCGAAGGCGAGCAGGAATTCCGCGCCGTCGACGCCGACGCCCTGCAGCGAATGCGGCAGGCCGGGCGGGAAATACCACAGGTCGCCCGCTTTCACGTCCTGCACCGAGGGCCGCCCCGCCTCGTCGAGCACCGTGATCCGGCAACGGCCGTCGAGCATGAACGCCCACTCGGCCTGCTGATGCCAGTGCATCTCGCGGATGCCGCCGCGCGTGAGCCGCATGTTGACGCCCGAAATGGTGTCGGAAATCGCGAAATCGTCCTGGGTCACCTCGCGCGCCCAGCCGCCGTCCTGGATGCGTTTATGTGAATTATTGAACGAGGCCCAGAATAACGGCATGCCGTTGATATCAGTGGCTGGTGGATCCTGGAATGAAGGAAATTGATTCATTACCGCCTGGTTTTTCGGACCGGGGTCCGTCAGGCTTTGCGGATTGCGGGCATTCACCGCGCCTTCGGGCGGCTGATCGGGATTGCCGAACGACGCGGCCCGCGCCGAGATCGCCACGCCCGCCGCGGCAAGCGCGCCGGCCGTACCCGCCAGCATTTTGCGTCGGGAAAGATTCGTCATGGATCATGCTCCATCGGTTAATTGAAATGATTTCCCGGCGCGTCGATTCGATTTTCTTCAGATCACCCGCGCCGCCCGACAAGTTAAATACAAAATCAGTACTTATTTAAATGATTTGTCGAGATAAACCGATGAGTTAATGTGATTTCCTTTAAATATGTAATCTTCGCGGCGCGGGCGGCGCGCGGCGACGCCCGCGCCGATTTTCGATTTCGCGCGCCGGGATGAGAGAATCGCGAAACGATTTCTCATGACTGTCGGAGCCTGCATGAAGCACCTGCTGTCCAAACTGCTCGTGGCCGCCGCGTGCGCCGCACTCGTCCCCACGCTGGCCGCGCGCGCCGCGACGCCCCCCGGCATCTTCGTGATCGCCACCCAGATCGGCGAATTCACGACGCTCGATCCGAGCGAGATCTACGAGCTGGTGCCGTCCGAGTACGTTGCGAACACCTATGAACGCCTGGTGCGCGTCGACCTGCGCGACCCGACCAAGTTCGAAGGCCGCATCGCGCAGGCGTGGAGCGTGAGCGCCGACGGCCTCACCTATACGTTCAAGCTGCGCCCCGGGCTCACCTTCCATTCCGGCAATCCGCTGACGGCCGACGACGTCGCGTGGTCGCTGCAGCGCACGGTGCTGCTCGACAAGGGCCCGGCCGGCGTGCTCGCCGACCTCGGTCTCGCGAAGGACAACGTGGCGCGCAAGGTGAAGAAGATCGACGACCTCACCGTGTCGCTCGAAACCGACCGCAAGTACGCGCCCAGCTTCGTGCTGAACGTGCTGAGCGCGGGGCCCGGCTCGGTCCTCGATCGCAGGCTGCTGATGTCGCACGCAAGCGGCGGCGACTTCGGCAACGCATGGCTCAAGAGCAACGACGCCGGCTCCGGTCCGTATCAGCTGGTCAAGTGGACGCCCAACGAAAGTCTCGTATTGCAGCGCTTCGAGGCTTATCGCGCGCCGTATCCGATGAAGCGCGTCGTGCTGCGTCATGTGCCGGAGGCGTCGGCGCAGCGCCTGCTGCTCGAGAACGGCGATGTCGACGCCGCGCGCAACCTGAGCCCCGACAGCCTGGCCACGCTGTCGAAGGCGGGCAAGATCAAGGTGGCGTCGTGGCCGGTCGCCGCGCTGCTGTATCTGAGCCTCAACACGAAGAATCCGAACCTCGCGAAACCCGAGGTGCAGCAGGCGATGAAATGGCTGGTCGACTACGACGGCATCCAGCACAACATCGTCAGCACGACGTACAAGGTTCACCAGACCTTCCTGCCCGACGGCTTCCTCGGCGCGCTCGATGCGAACCCGTACCGGCAGAACGTCGCGAAGGCGAAGGCGCTGCTCGCCAAGGCCGGGCTGCCGAACGGGTTCTCGGTGGCGATGGACATGCCGAACGACTATCCGTTCATCGAAATCGCGCAGGCGCTCCAGGCGAATTTCGCGCAGGGCGGCATCAAGGTTCAGCTGATTCCCGGCGATGCGAAGCAGGCGATCGGCAAGTATCGCGCGCGCCAGCATGACATCTTCATCGGCGAGTGGTCGCCGGACTACATGGATCCCAACAGCAACGCGCGCGGCTTCGCGTGGAATCCGGACAACTCGGAACAGTCGAAGACCAAGATGCTCGCATGGCGCAACAGCTGGGATATTCCGCAGTTGACCACGCGGACCGAGGCCGCGCTCGTCGAGCCGTCGCCGGCCAAGCGCGCGAAGCTTTACCAGGGCTTGCAGCAGGACGTGCTCGATCGCTCGCCGTTCATCGTGATGTTCGAGAAGGTCGTGCAGGTCGCGACGCGGCCCGGCGTGACGGGGCCGGAGATCGGGCCGATCAACGACTTCGTGTCGTATCGGACGCTGGCCAAGCCGTGACGGGCGCGCGCGGCGGCGACGGCCGGGCAAAGGCCGGGGCGCAGGGATCGGCGTGATAGCCCGGGTGCCGGCTTTCGAGCCAGTAACCGGCGATGACGCGCTGCAACTGCGTGCCGTCGCGCAGCAGCGCGCAGGCATGCGCGACGCTGGCCGGGCGGCCATCGAGCAGGTGGGTGGGCGCCGGCGCGTGTTCCGTCGCGGCGTCCGCCCTGCTCTCGCGGCGCGCCGACCCGGGCGCCTCGCCCGCCAGCGCGGTGCGACACAGTACGGCGAGCGGCCCGAGCACCGGGTCTGCGGTCTTGCCTTCCACATAGCCGAGCAGCGACGCGCATCCTGAGGCCGCCGCGCACCACAGCGCCTCGCGCGCCCTGTCGTCCGCGTCGAGCCGGGCGACCCAGCTTTCGACCCGGTGGCCGGGCAACGCCAGCGCCGCGCGCAGGAACCACTCCGGCGTGTCGATATGCGCCCATGCCGGCGCATCGACGGCAGCCGCCGCACGGTGCGGCGCGATACGCAGCAGCGCGGCTTGCGCCGCTTCGCGAACCGGCGCGGCGTCCGCGCGCGTGAGCGCGACGAGGTCCGGCTCGAAACGCGGCAGGCCGAAGGCCAGGACCGTGCGCGCGACCGCCTCCAGCACACTGTCAGGCGACACATGCGGAATCGATGCGACCGCGGCGTCCGCGGCCTCGGGCGTGACGGCGGCCGCCAGCCTGAGCTGGGTCGCGATCGCGGCATCGTCGGAGGCGGGCGGCTGGAATACCGCGTCCTTCGCCACATGCCGCGCCCAGCGCTGCCACTCCCGCGCCAGCGCATACGGCGACGCGCAATGATCGAGCCACGCGGCGAGCGCATCGCGCCAGGCAGCGCGGGCGTCGAAACCCACCAGCAATCCCGCGACGAGCATCGGAACCTCGCCGGGACCGTTCTGCTCGACCCATGCGTCCAGGCGGCGCCACGCGGCCTCCGGCCTCGACACCAGCCCGCGCAGGTGGCCCAGCAAACGCTTGTCGACGCGCAAGCGCTCCGCGGACGGAACCGCCCATGTCTCCAAGCCGCGCATCCGCATCGGCGCGAGATGCAACAGCTCGTCGAAGTGATCCTCGCAAAAGCCCTGCGCGAAGGCGTCGTGTGACAGCGCCGTCATGACCTACTCGGCAATCACGTCGACGACGGTTTCGCCCGCCGCATGCCCGTGGAGCAAGCGGGCGTTGAGCAGGTCGAAACAGGCGAAATCCACGGCGAAGCACACGTCGAATTCGAGCGCGATGGTGCGCGGATCTTGCTGGAACGCGGCGACGAACAGGGTTCCGGCGGCGGACGGATCGACGTCGGGGGGCGCGAAGCCGCCGCACATCGCGACCTTGCCCCACACGGAGAATTGCTCGCACAGCTGGCGCGCTCGAGCCGCGTCGAGCGGTGCATGGTACTGCACGGAGACGGTGCAGCCTGGAATGGGCGCCGACTCGTCGAGTTCGAGCTGGAACGGGTACGGCGGCGCGGCGGGCAAGCGCGGGTAGTCCCGCCCGATCGTCAGCGGCGTCCCGTGCGCGGCGTCGCCGTCGAGGAACGCGGCATCGACGCCGCGCATGCGCAGCAGATTCCGCGCGATCAACAGATGCCCGAGCAGGCCGTCCGGGACATCGAGACGCCATGCGATGCGGTGCGGCGCGTCGTCGCTGCGCTCGGCGAGCCAGCCTACGCGCGGCGCGGGCGTGCCCGGGGTCGCAGCGCCCTGCGTGGCGGGAATGCAAAATCCCGCGTCGACCAGATCCACGAACATCCGCACCGGATCGCGAACGTCGACCGGCAGGTCATCGACTTCGAGCAACTCGCCGAGCTTCGCGCCCGTTGCGTGCACATCGACTTTCACGTCTTGCCTCCGTCAGGAAGGGGCCGGATTCATTGCGGGGTGTCGAATGCGCCAAGCCATCGCGCGACGCCATCCTGCTCGAGCGCGTAAACGAGTGTCGATCCGGTCACCGATTCGACGCGCACCGGCCTCACCAACGCGCCGACCGACTGGTAAACCGACACCCAGTCGCCCTTCGCCGTGTCACCGATGCTGGGCCGTTCCCCCGCCCGGATAGCTATGCCGTGCTTCAGCTCGCGGACCATCACATCCGGCAGGTTTGCTATCCGGCTGCTGAATTGGTTCTGCTCATCCAGCAACGCGACCTGATCCCGGTTCAGAAAGGTCAGCCAGTTCACACGCTTGACGAAGGTTCTCCGCGCATATCGTGGGGCATCGCCGCCGGTCTGGGCTTCGATTCTCAGCAAGCGGTTCTTGATGCCGATCCCGTAGCCCGGCACATCGAGGCCCGGGTAACGCTGGATCGCGGCGGCAACACGCCGTCGCGCCTCGTTGGTCTGCTCCATCGTAGGGAGGTCGATCGAGAAATTCATGGCGATTCCACACGACCCTGAAATGAAGGCTTGATTCGCCACGATGTCGAGTTCGCCGAGCCAGTCGATCACCCCGTCCTCGACGAGCAGCGGATGGTCCAGCGGAATCGAGCACGCCACCGACGAATAGGGATAGACATCGCCCGGTTCAGGCTCCGTATCCGGTTTGCGCGGCCAGAATGCGATCTTGATTTGCGCGTCGCTCGTCCCCTCCGGCGCACCGCCGAGCAACATGAAATATTGCTTGCCGCGCGCATAGGTCGGATTGCCGCACCAGGTCGGCACCAAGGTTTCCGCGCGCGCCGACCAGCGCTTCGTGCGGCCGTCACCGAGATCGTAGTGCGACAGGCGCGTGCCGAGCAGTGCTCGCGCTTTCTCGTAGAAGTCGAGGACTTCCGGGCCTTGAGCATGCTCGAAAAATATTTCGAACCATAAACAAGGCCCCGCAAGCCGTAGGCCATCTTCTTCGTAAGTCAGGTTTTCCAGAATCGTCATATCGGTATCGAATAGAGAATCTCACTCGTCCGTTCTTCAGGGAAGCTCGAATATCGGCTCGCCTTCCATCACGCCGCGCCCGCCCATCCCGCCCAGCAACTCGCCGAGCCCCTGCAGTCCGCGCCCTGCCGCTGCAAGCCCCTGCTGCATCGCCTCCACCGTCCGTGGGTCCATGCCCTGGAACAGCAGCTTGTCTTTCGCATAAGACTCATCGGGTGCCACGACGAGCGCCTCCACTTTGGTTCCTTCGCCGCATCCGCAGCTTTTTGCGCTCAGCTCCGGCTTCCCACCATAAGGATCCTTGCCGCCGTTTTCCTGGGTATTGATGTCGTTGTAGTCATCGAGCTGCGTGTTTCCATTCGCCCCCACCTTGGTCCCCCACTTGTCCGGCGTCTTGTCGGCCCGTGTGAACTTGAGATCCACCACGCTCGTGTTGCCGTTCTCGGTGATCGTCAGGTCGGGCCGGCGCACCTGTTTCGCGACCTTGCCCATGAGGCTCCGGATCGCCTGCCACCAGTTGCCATAGCCGGACACCCAGCCGCCGCTTTCCAGCCCCCACGCTCTCTGCGGCGCCACCTTCATTCCGCCGACGTCCGTGACCCCCTTGACCGCCTCCCACGCCGCCTGGAAACACTTTTCCTTGTCCGACATCTTGCCTTGCGGCTTGTCTTCGTCGTCCACCATCATGTTCTCCTAGGCTTCCATACTGCCGCTGATCCCGCCCATCCTTTGCACGAAATCCTTCCCCATGGCCTCGTCCGCCTTGTCCTGATCGCACCAGCAAAAAATCCGGCACAGCAACCCACCCTGCGCGAGCAGGTTGCCCTGCGTTTCTGCCGGGCTACCGGTGTTCGGCCCATTGCCGTTCATCATCATCGGATCGGACAGGCGGGCCGCATTGCGCTGCTCGATCTTCACGTCGAAGCTGTAGTTCGTGAACTTCGCCCAGCCCCGGTTGACCCCGGACACCACGCCGCCCCCCGCGCCCGGCTCGTTGCCATAGCTCGGCCGGAACTCGGATTCCTTCAGCGCGGCAGGCACGCCGTTCGTCGTCACGGTTCGCGAGCCGTTCACGAGATCCTTCGAGAACGCGGTATTCACGTAAGGCACGACGCCCGCGCCCGGCGTCTTGCAGAAATCCGGCCCGGCGCTCATGACCGAGCCGTCGCTGTGCTGATGCACGATCGTGAGGTTATTGACAATCACTGTCGGAATCATCGCTTGCTCCCGCGCCTCGCAAGTCCAGCCGGACCGCCGCGCGCCACGGTTTGACATCGGACGAGGCCGCCACCATCGCGCGGCGATAGCCGTCCAGCCCATCCAGCAGGTCGTGGTGCGCGAGCAGACAGTTCAGCGCCGCCGAGGCCGCGCCGGTATCTCCCCACACCTCGGCCGGGTGCCGCAAGTCGAGCGGACTGCGGAAC
Organism: Burkholderia sp. GW821-FHT14F03; assembly: GCF_058803765.1. NCBI lineage: Bacteria > Pseudomonadati > Pseudomonadota > Betaproteobacteria > Burkholderiales > Burkholderiaceae > Burkholderia > Burkholderia sp. GW821-FHT14F03. Next base: position 72,426 of record NZ_JBXAPG010000001.1, on the reverse strand, counting down.
GCATGCCCATTGCGCAGGAATGCGAAGTCCCACTCCGCGCTGCGCCATGTCTCGCCGTTCAAGTCGGCGTAGCAGCAATCGATGCGCGCCGCCCCGGCAGGCGCCGACGCCTGAGTCTGAGCCAGCGCCAGCGTCAAGCCGCGCCCTTGCGTCGCCTTGCCCTCGAACCACAGATCGGGCTCGGCGCCGAAGCCGACGCCGCCCAGCACCACGCCCGGACGGCCGCTGCCCGCGACGCCCTGGTCCCGTCGCACGACGGCGAACGCGGCGCCCTCGCCGGGCGTGAAGCCATGCGGCGTATCGCGCGCCTTCACGCGCCGCCCTTGTTCCAGCCAGTGCAAATAGTCGAGATCCACGAGCGAATCCGCCGCGCCGACGACACAGGCCTCGTATCGCCCCTCGCCGATCCAGTGCGCGGCCAGCGCGAGCGCCGAGATGAAACCGACATGCCCCGTATCGAACACACGGCTCGCCTCGCGATCCGCGCCCTCGTAAGCTGCGATGATCGCGCGCGCGATCGATCCCATGCTCGTCTTCGGCAAGCCGACGCGATGCGGCGGCAAGGCCAGCAGCAACGGCACGCCGGCGCGCAGCGCGCGCGCGGCGTCGAGGTCGCCAGCGCCCTCGCGCAGCGCCTGCGCGAGCGCCGTCCGGCCGAGTTCGACGATGCGCTCGCCGACCGGCAGGTCGTCGTCCAGGCAGTCGAGCTTCGCGACGACGAGGTCCGCGCCGAGCCACGCGCTCGGATGACGCCGTGAATGCGCGATGCGCGGGCATCCGGCCAATACGGCGTTGGCCGCTTCCGCCGCGTTCAAGCCCGCCGCGCAGATCGCGCCGAATCCGGCGAACGCCACCGGCGCGGTCGCCGTGGACGCCGGCTCAGATACCGAAGCGGGTGCGATCGTAGGCATGGCGTTTGGTGTCGATGTGCGTGACGTCCACGATGCGCGCGTCGCGTCCGCAATTGAGCGTGCTGCGCCACACGAGGATCAGGCGCGCATCGTCGGGTTCGAGCATGACGCGATCGAGCTGCACATCCTGCCGCACGCGTTGCTTCCCGAGGTAGGACTGGATATTGAAGAACACCCGCGGCAGCGTGAACGCAAGCCGCGCCTGCGGCGCGAGGTGCGACAGCACCGCCCGCTCGCCGCCGACCAGGGGCGCGTCGGTGCGCATGCCCGGCGCGCCCGCATTGAAAAAGGCGGGCTGGAAGTCGTCCGGAACCAACGGTGCGCGGGTCCGCATCCACTGTTCGTCCGCCGTACCCGCCAGCCGCTTGCGCGCCGCCCATGCCGGCGGAATCGCAGCCCAACCGGCAGGGGGCGGTCGATCCCGCCAACTGCGGATCAGCGACGCAGGCGCCTCGACCTGCGGCAACGGCCGATCGACGGCGGAAGCAGCGTTCGCATAGTAGCCGCACCCGACAGGATTAGGTTCGTAGACGCTGTCGTCGTCCGCGCACACGCCGCCGAACGCCTGTTCGTAGCGCAGCGGCACCCGCGCGAACGGTTCCGGCTCGGAGCTGCGCACTCCGGTAAAGCGCCGCTCCCAGCGGCGGCTGCCGAACACGCGCAGCCGCTGCGCGAGCGGCCCCACCTCGACACCCACGTCGAGCCGCCGCACTGGCGCACCGTCCGGCGCATGAGCGGATGCGTTGACGATCACGGCCGTCCCGGGATGCGCATAGACCAGTTCGGCGTCGCGTCGCAGCGTGGAAGCGCCGGCCTCGCCGAAGTACTCGGGCGCGCGCATCACCGGCTCCTGCGCGTCGGCCAGCTCGATCGAACCATCCGGTTCGACGCGGTAGGTCGCCTTGATCACGACCACCCAGATGTGGTCGCCGGCCGCGTTGTACACGACCGCGCGCTCCGCAGCGAACGGCGTCGCGTTGACGATCTGCAGCACGCGCGCGCCTAGTTGATCTCGACCGTCGCGCCGCGCAGGCGCTGCGTGCCGGTGGCATAGCTCGCGATCGTGCTGCCGCGCAAGACGATGCGCCCGTCGCGGCTCAGCGACAGGCTCGCGGCCCCGCACCGCAAGGACAGGTCATGCGCGGACTGGAACGCGAGCGACCCCGCGAGCGCGCCCGCCGGCTCGACGGATCGTCGGATCAGGCCCAGCACGATCGGGCGCAGCGGGTCCGCCTGCTGGAACAGCAGCGCAGCCTGACGCCCCACCGCCGCCGCATCGAGCGCCGCGGCGCACAGCGCCGCGAGCGGCGTGCCCGCTGGATTGCCCGGGTAGTCGACGTACACGCCGCGCAGCGCATCGACGCACGTGATCGTACCGATCGCGATGTCGCCATCGGTACGCGCCTCCGCGTGTTCGTCCAGCACGTGCAGTCTCTCGATCTTGCCCATGGAACCTCTCCCCGTTGTCCGGACCGTCGCCCGTCGGTGCTGCGAATGGATGTCCACCTTGTTGCCGTTGATGCGGATCGGCGCCGCCCCGTCGAACGCGATGCGCGCCCCGTGCGGGAAAAGGGCCGCTGCTGTCGAGAATCAGCGTCGCCTTGCCGCGCTCGTGGCCGGGGCGTCGAACCGGAAGCACGTCGGTTCGTCGCCCCGACCGGAGGAATCAAAGCCGCGCGGCCCGCCCTCGGCGTCTTCGTGCGTGAACGGCGCGGCGCAGCCGTGACAATGCCGCGCCGAACCGCCGGACCTGCCGCTCGATGCTTGCGGCGAAACCGTCGCGGGCGGCCCGATCAACGGCTTCACCGTTATGTTGGAATCGCGCGGAACCGGACCGCGCCGCACGTCGAACGGCGTCGATAATCCCTCGGCGCACTGAAAATCGCCGAACTCCCATGCGACGGTTCCGGAAAGCCATGTCTTGATCGTCAGCGGGCGACTGCTTTGCAGATTCAGGAAACCCGCAATATCTGACATTTGCATTATCGCCCCCGAATATCGAATTATTGGCGCCGATTAAGACGACGCATCATAGCGCCGCGCCGCCTTTAAAACCACTGCCATTTCGTCGAGCAACGCAACCGCCAGCACCAGCCGATACGATCCGGTAAATTCGACAAATCGAGCCAGATCATAATTTTTCGGAAAGGTAAATAATTCAAGCTTTCTTGCCTGGCAACATTAATTCCGCAAAATATCCGGAAATCCGAACCTCGATCGACCGAATGGCCTTAAATTGAACCGCGCATTATATTGATGAGCCGTAACGTGATGCATGCCGCGCCGACATTTACCTTTCACCGGGTTACGTTCGAATCATGCCGAAGTCCCCCGCTTTCCGGGAATCGTATTGCCGCCGTTTCAAAGCGGAATGCCATTTATCGAATTGCGCCGCGCGCGTCGCAAGCCGTCAATCCGGCGCGCTTGAGTTCGACGGCGTGAATGCCGCGCGCCTCGAATCGACCACCCCGCCGGCGCGAACCTCGGGCGGCCGCTCGATCCCAGGCTCCCCCTCATCCCGCGTACCTGCACGCGCCCGAGCAGCCGCAGTCCGGCGCGCCCCGTTGCGCGCCGCCCGCTGCGATTCCGCGCCGGGCTCAGCCCTCCCCCTGGAAACGCCCCATGACGGATCGTGTGCCCCACGCCGCCGCGCCCGAGCGTCCCGGCAACCGCCCGCCGGGCGCGCCGCGTCGGGCGACCGTCGCCGGCTGCGCGTTCCACGTCGGCGTCGGCATGACGCGCCGCCGTGCGAATGGGAACCGTCGGCGCGGCGCATGAGCGGCCATTGACGTCGACCGCGCCCGAAGCCACCACCCCGCCCCGATCCGCGAACGCCCACATGGATAACCTGCTGCCCTACTACGAACGCGAACTCGCGCTGCTGCGCGAGTCGCTCGGCGCGTTCGCGCTGCGGCACCCGAAGATCGCCGCGCGCTTCGCGGTGAGCGACGGCCATGCCGAGGACATCCATGTCGAGCGCCTCGTGCAATCGTTCGCGCTGCTCGGCGCGCGCATCGGCGAGGTGCTCGACGACGACATCCCCGCCTTCACCCACGCCCTGCTCGGCACGCTCGATCCCGCCACGCTGCGCCCGTTTCCCGCCTGTTCGATCGCCCGGTTCGAGCCCGGCGATGCAGCCGGCCAACTGACGACCGACATGACCGTGCCGCGCGGCACGCAGCTCGAAAGCCGGGTGGGCGCCTGCCGTTTCCGCACCGCCTACGACGTCGTGCTGACCGCGCTGACGGTTGCCGACGCGCGTTACGGGCCGCCCTCGAACGCGCCCTCGCATGCACGCCTGCCGGAGCGCACCGCCGGGATCCTGTCGATCGGCTTCACGCCGTCGCAGGCCGAACGCCCGTTCCCCGCGAGCGTGGCGCCGACCGTGCGCCTGCATCTGCACGGCGACCCGATGCTCGTGGCCGCGCTCAACGATGCGCTGCTGCTGAGGGCCTCCGCCTCCTTCATCGAGGTGGACCGCGACGGCCGCTGGAAGCCCCTCGCCAAGGTGCCGCTCGCCGCGGCCGGCTTCGATGCGCACGACGCGCTCGCGACGCCCCCCGAGTACTCGCACCCGGCCGCGCGCCTGCTCGGCGAATATCTCGCCTTCCCGGCCAAGTTCGCCTTCGTCGATCTCGATTTCGCGCGGCTCGCGCGCGCGGCCGGCCCGTGCCGCCACCTCACGCTGCATCTGCCGATCAGCGGCGCGGCCGACGACGCGCCCGCCCTGCGCGCGCTCGACGCCGTCGCGGCCGCGCACCTGAACCTGTTCTGCACGCCGATCGTGAACCTGTTCGAACTGGACGGCGCGCCGATCGCCGTCAAGCCGGGCGTCGCACACTACCCGGTGGCGCCGCAGACGCTGCGCGCGAGCGGCGTCGACGTGCATTCGGTCGACGCGGTCGGCATGCTGCGCCGGAGCGCGCCCGGCAGCGACGCGGGCACGCCCGTGCCGCCTTACTGGTCGCTCGGGCACGGCCGCGCCGCGTCGCGCAGCGCGTGCTTCTGGATCGCCGAAACACAAGGGCCGGCGGACTGCGCGCTCGCGATCACGCTCGTCGACCTCGACGGCAAACCGACCGCGCCCGACGCGGATCAACTGAGCCTGAGGCTGACCTGCTCCAACGGCGACCGGCCGCGCACGCTGCCCTACGGCGCGCCGGACGGCGACCTGCTCAACGAAAAGGACAACCTCGCCGCGCGCATCGCGATGCTGCGCCCCGCCTCGCCCCGGCAGTCGCCGCGCCAAGGCCGCGGTGCGCACTGGCGGCTCATCGCCGGCCTCGCGCCGCACGTCGTCATGCTGCTGCCCGCCGGGCTTGCCGCGCTCAAGGGTCTGCTGCTGCGCGGCAACGCGGGCGACGCGCCGCAGATCGAGGGCATCGTCGATCTCACGCACCGCGCGGTCATGCAGTGGATGGCCGTGAAGCCCGTTTCCACCTTCGTGCGCGGCGTCGAGATCACGCTCACGCTCGACGAAGCCGCCTTCGTCGCGAGCAGCCTGCATACGTTCGCCGTCGTGATGGACGAATTCTTCGCGCCCTATGCGCCGCACAGCGGATTCATCCAGATCGTGCTGCGCGGCCGCGGCAGCCGCCGCGAGCTGTGCCGGCGTCCGCCCCGCATGGGCGAGATGCCCTTGCTGTAGCGCCCCCGTCGCCCGCGAGCACACGCGAGACGCTATCATCGTCCCCGCACCATAGTTTTTTTAAGCTGGCGCGCATTATTTTGACTTCGTTAGATGAATGACATTTTCGCCACACACGACAAATATCTAACACACCCTCATGCCGCCCGCCTTCGCCGAGACCGTCGAAGCCCGCTTTGCCGACCTGACGCCCACGGCGAAGCGCATCGCGAGCTACATGCTCGCGAACCTGGATCGCCTCGGTCTGGAGACGGCTGACCAGATCGCGCAGCAAACCGGCACCAGCGGCATCTCGGTCGGCCGTTTCCTGCGCAGCGTGGGCTACCGGAACCTGGATCACCTCAAGCGCGAGCTGCGCGGCGACGCCGAGCGGCCCTGGCTCATCACCGACCGCCTCGACGCTCACCGGCGCACGGCGCCCGCGATGGAGGCCCGCACGCTCGACGCCTCGCTCGCGCGCGAGCTGGACGCGATCCGCCACGTCTACCAGTTGGCCGACGGCCCGGTCTTCGCGCGCGTCGCCGACCGCATCGCGCAGGCCGACGCGGTATACATCCTCGGCATCCAGTCGACGCGCGGCGTCAGCAATGCGTTCCAGAGCTACCTCGAATACCTGCGCCCGCGCGTGTTCTATGTCGACGGCCTGTCGGGCGCCTACGTCGATGCGCTGAATTCGGAATTCGCGCAGCCTTATTGCATCGTCACCGACATCCGCGCCTACGCACGGATCGCGCGGCGCTATTGCACGGCGGCCGCCGAACGCGGCGTGCCGTTCGCGCTCGTCACCGACCCGTACTGCGCCTGGGCGCGCGAGCTGCGCTGCGACCTGTTGCAGGTCAAGACCGACGTGGGCCAGTTCTGGGATTCGCTCGCGCCGCTCACCTGTCTCTTCAACCTGCTGATCACGGCGGTGGTGGACCGGCTCGGTCCCGCCGTCGACGCCCGGGTCGCCCGCAACCGCGCGTTGCAGCGCGCCTTCGATCAGTTCGAATCCTGAGGCACCGCGCCATGACCCCATCCCGCCTCGTCGAAATCACCCCCGCCGCGCACGACGTCGAGCTCGATCTCGTCTACGCGACCGACCGCAACCTGACCGGCCGGCCGATCTACCGGCATGCGCATTGCCTGCTGCTGCCCGCCGCCGCGGCGGCGCTGCGCCGCGCGGTGCGGATCGCCGCGCAGGCCGGCCTCCGGCTGCGCCTCTACGACGCGTACCGCCCGCCCGAAGCACAACGCATCCTGTGGAACTGGCTGCCCGATCCAGCCTACATCGCCGATCCCGCGCGCGGCTCCAATCACAGCCGCGGCGCGGCGCTCGACCTGACGCTGGTCGGCGCGGACGGCCACGCGCTCGACATGGGCACCGGCTTCGACGAGATGACGCCCGACTCGCAGCATTTCCGCGACGGGCTGCCCGAGGCCGTGCAGCGCAACCGCCTGCTGCTGCTCGGCGTGATGCGCGCGGCCGGCTTCGCGCATATCGCCGGCGAGTGGTGGCATTACGAACTGCCCGACGCGCGCGCCCTGCCGCAGATCGGCCATGCCGACTGCGGCCCGTGGCGGCTGATGTGAAGCCGCGCCGCCCCGGCCATGTCCCGCCCATGATTCACCGACTTCCGGAGTTCGCATGAAGCCCCTGCTGCCCAGGCTCGCCCTCGCGCTGGCCGTCGCGTCCGCCTGCCTTGCCGCGCCGCCCCCCGCGCGCGCCGCCACGCCGAAGGACATGTTCGTGATGGCGACCCTGCTCGACGAATTCACCTCGCTCGATCCGGGCGAGATCTACGAGCTGGTGCCGGAGGAATACGTCGCGAACACCTATGACCGCCTCGTGCGCGTCGATCTCGCCGACCCGGCGAAATTCAACGGCGACGTCGCGCAATCGTGGCAGGTGAGCCCCGACGGCCTCACCTACACGTTCAAGCTGCGCCCGGGCCTCGCGTTCCATTCGGGCAACCCGCTCACGGCCGACGACGTCGCCTGGTCGATCCAGCGCACGGTGCTGCTCGACAAGGGGCCGGCCGCGGTGCTGGCGGGCCTCGGGCTCACCAAGGCGAACGTGCTGCAACGCGTGAAGAAGCTCGACGACACGACGGTCTCGATCACCACCGACCAGAAATACGCGCCGACCTTCGTGCTCAACGTGCTCGGCGCCTGGCCCGCGTCGGTGCTCGACCGCAAGCTGCTGCTCTCGCACCAGCAGGGCGGCGACTTCGGCAGCGGCTGGCTGAAGACCAACGAGGCGGGCTCGGGTGCGTACCGGCTCGTCAAGTGGACCGCGAACGACAGCCTCGTGCTGCAGCGCTTCGACGGCTATCGGCTGCCGCTCGCGATGAAGCGCATCGTGCTGCGCCACGTGCCCGAAGCGGCCAGCCAGCGCCTGCTGCTCGAAAACGGCGACGTGGACGCGGCGCGCGACCTGAGCCCCGACGATCTCTTCGCGGTGCAGAAAAGCGGCAAGGCGAAGGTCACGCCCTCGCCGCAGGCCACGCTGCTCTATCTCGGCCTGAACACGAAGAACCCGACGCTGGCGAAACCCGAGGTGCAGGAGGCGCTGAAGTGGCTGGTCGACTACAGCGGCATCCAGAGCCACGTCGTCGAGACGACCTACCAGGTGCACCAGACCTTCCTGCCCGACGGTTTCCTCGGCGCGCTCGCGCGCAATCCATACCGGCTCGACGTCGCGAAGGCCAAGGCGCTGCTCGCCAAGGCCGGCGTGCCGGACGGCTTCACGGTCACGATGGACGTGCGCAACGATTACCCGTACACCGACATCGCGCAGGCCGTGCAGGCGAATTTCGCGCAGGCGGGCGTGAAGGTGCGGCTGATCCCCGGCGACAACAAGCAGACGCTCGCGAAGTACCGCGCCCGCCAGCATGACATCTACATCGGCGAATGGTCGGCCGACTACATCGACCCGCACAGCAACGCGCAGGGCTTCGCCTGGAACCCGGACAACTCGGACCGGTCGAGCTACCGGATGCTCGCGTGGCGCAACGCCTGGGCCATCCCGCAGCTCACCGCGCGGACCCAGGCCGCGCTCGCCGAGCCGTCGGCCGCGCGGCGCGCGCAGCTGTACCAGGCGATGCAGCAGGACGTGCTCGCGCACTCGCCGTTCGTGATCCTGTTCCAGAAGGTCGCGCAGGTCGCGACCCGGCCCGGCGTCGGCGGCCTCGCGATCGGGCCGATCAACGATCTCGTCTCGTACCGCAACCTGAACAAGCAGCCATGACGCCCGCGCCCGACCCGGTTCCCCGCTCGCCGCGCAGCCGGCCCGCCGCGCGCGCGCTGCTGCGCGCGCTGCGCTGGGCGCTGACGCTCGCCGTCACGTTCGCCGGCCTGCTCGCGCTGACCTTCGTGATCGGCCGCAAGGTGCCGATCGATCCCGTGCTCGCGATCCTCGGCGATCGCGCGTCGGCCGACGCCTATGCGGCCCAGCGCATCGCGCTCGGCCTCGACCAGCCGCTCGCGACGCAGTTCATGATCTATGCGCGCGACGTGCTGCACGGCCAACTCGGCATCTCGCTCCTGACCGCGAACCCGGTGCTCGACGACATCCGCCGCGTGTTCCCCGCGACCCTCGAACTCGCGACGCTGGCCACCCTGATCGGCATCGCGCTCGGCGTGCCGCTCGGCGTCGCGGCCGCGGTCCGCCACAACCGGCCGCTCGACCACGTCGCCCGGTTCGTCGGCCTGATCGGCAATTCGGTGCCGGTGTTCTGGCTCGGCCTGATGGGCCTGCTGCTGTTCTACGCGAAACTGCACTGGGTCGGCGGCCCCGGCCGGCTCGATCCGCTGTACGACGGCATGGTCGAGCCGCGCACCGGCGGCCTGCTCGTCGACGCGGCGCTGGCCGGCGAGTGGGAGGTGTTCCGCAACGCGCTGTCGCACATCGCGCTGCCCGCCGCGATCCTCGGCTACTACTCCGTCGCCTACCTGAGCCGGATGACCCGCTCCTTCATGCTCGACCAGTTGAGCCAGGAATACATCGTCACCGCGCGCGCGAAAGGCGTATCCGAGCGCCGCGTGATCTGGCGTCATGCGTTCGGCAACATCGCGGTGCCGCTGCTCACGGTGATCGCGCTCACCTACAGCAACCTGCTCGAAGGCTCGGTGCTGACCGAGATCGTGTTCGCGTGGCCCGGCATCGGCTCCTACCTGACGGGCGCCCTGCTGAACGCCGACATGAACGCCGTGCTCGGCGCCACGCTCGTGATCGGCGCGATGTTCATCACCGTCAACCTCCTGACCGACGCGCTGTATCGCGTGTTCGATCCGCGCGCCCGCTGAACCGGCCGCGCCCGCCTCTCCGCCTACGTCGACCCTCATGGCCACGCTTCCCGACTCCCCCGTCCCGCCGCCCGCGCCTCCCGGCCTGCGCGCCTGGCTGCTCACCGACGCGCCGCGCTCGCGCCGCCAGGCCGCGCTCGGTCTCGCCTACCGGCGCTGGCGGCGCTTCGCCGCGAACCCGCTCAACCTGTTCGGCCTCGCGATCCTCACCGCGCTCGTCGTGGTCGCGCTGATCGCGCCGTTCGCGATGCCGCACGACCCGCTCCAGCAGGTGCTGCCCGATCGGCTCCTGCCGCCCGGCACGCCCGCGCACTGGCTCGGCACCGACCAGCTCGGCCGCGACATCCTGTCCCGGCTGATGGACGGCGCGCGGCTGACGCTCGGCATCGCCTTCCTGGTGGTCGCGATCGTGGTGCCGATCGGCCTGCTGATCGGCACCACGGCCGGCCTGTGCGGCGGCTGGATCGACAGCGTGCTGATGCGCCTCACCGACATCGCGCTCGCGTTCCCGAAGATCGTGCTCGCGCTCGCGTTCGCCGCCGCGCTCGGGCCGGGCGTGCTCAATGCGGTGGTGGCGATCTCTCTGACCGCGTGGCCCGCCTATGCGCGCCTCTCGCGCGCCGAGACGCTGCGCATCGCGCAGGCCGACTTCCTGCACGCGGCGCGCCTGCAAGGCGCGTCCGGCCCGCGCCTGCTGCTGCGCTACGTGATGCCGCTGTGCCTGTCGTCGGTGATCGTGCGCGCCACGCTCGACATGGCGGGCATCATCCTGACCGTCGCCGGGCTCGGCTTCCTCGGGCTCGGCGCGCAGCCGCCGAGCCCCGAATGGGGCTTCATGGTCGCCTCGGGCCGCAACGTGCTGCTCGACGCCTGGTGGGTCGCGACGCTGCCCGGCTGCGCGATCCTGCTCGTGAGCATCGCCTTCAACCTGCTCGGCGACGGCTTGCGCGACGTCCTCGACCCGCGCCATGGAGCCTGACATGACGCATCCATCAACGCCCGCCCCGCCGCCGCTATGCGAGATCGACGGGCTGCAAGTCAGCTTTCGCGGCCATGACGGCCGCGAGATCGAGGCCGTGCGCGACCTGTCGCTCACGCTCGCGCCCGGCGAACGGCTCGGCATCGTCGGCGAATCGGGCTCCGGCAAATCGCTGACCGGCCGCGCGCTGCTCGGCCTGCTCCCGGACAGCGCGCACTGGCGCGCGCGCGGCCTGCGCTTCGCCGGCCGCGACCTGCTCGCGCTCTCCCCGCGCGAACGCCGCCGGCTGTGCGGCAGTGAAATGGGCATGATCCTCCAGGATCCGAAGTTCTCGCTGAATCCCGTGATGACGGTGGGCGCGCAGCTCGCGGAGGCGTTCCGGCTGCGCGAGCCGCGCCTGCGCGGCGTCGCGCTGCGCGCGCGGATCGAGGACGCGCTGGCCGCCGTCGAGATCCGCGAGCCGCGCCGGGTGGCGGCCGCGTATCCGCATGAACTGTCGGGCGGCATGGGGCAGCGCGTGATGATCGCGATGATGGTGTCGACCGGGCCGCGCCTCCTGGTCGCCGACGAGCCGACCTCCGCGCTCGACGTGGCGGTCTCGATGCAGGTGCTGGCGGTGCTCGACGCGCTGGTCGCGCGCCACGACACCGGGCTGCTGTTCATCAGCCACGACCTGCCGCTCGTGATGTCGTTCTGCGATCGGGTGGCGGTGATGTATGCGGGGCGCGTCGTCGAGACCTGCGCGGCGCGCGACCTCGCGCATGCCAGCCATCCGTATACGCGCGGCTTGCTCGCCGCGACGCCGCCGCTCGTCGATCCGCCCGACGCGCTGCCGGTGCTGCGGCGCGATCCGGCCTGGCTCACGGGAGAACCGCGATGATCGAAATCCGCCATGCCTCGGTACGCTTCCCGACCCGCGGCGGCCACGTCGACGCAGTGCGCGACGTCAGCCTCGACATCGCGCGCGGCGAGGCATTCGGCCTCGTCGGGGAATCCGGCTCCGGCAAGTCGACGCTGCTGCGCGCGCTGACGGGCCTCGCGCCGTTGTCGGCCGGCACCCTGGCCATCGACGGCCGCACGCCCGACGGCGCACGCGATCGCGCGCTACGGCGCGACGTCCAGATGGTGTTCCAGGATCCGTATGCGTCGCTGCATCCGCGCTTCACGGTCGATACCACGCTGCGCGAGCCGCTCGCGATCCAGCGCCTGCCGGATCCGGATGCGCGCATCGGGCGCGCGCTCGAGGAAGTCGGCCTGGATCCGTCGTTCCGGTTCCGCTATCCGCATCAGCTGTCGGGCGGGCAGCGGCAGCGCGTCGCGATCGCGCGGGCGCTGATCGTCGAGCCGCGCGTGCTGCTGCTCGACGAACCGACATCCGCGCTCGATGTTTCCGTTCAAGCGGAAATTCTGAACCTGCTGCGACGCCTGCATCGCGAACGCGCGCTGACGATGCTGCTCGTGAGCCACAACCTCGCGGTGGTGGGGTTTCTGTGCGGGCGGGTGGCGGTGATGCGCGACGGCGCGCTCGTCGAGCAACTCGACGTCGATGCGATTCGCGCGGGGCGCGTGGCGAGCGATTACACGCGCGGGTTGCTGCGCGCGACCCAGGGTTACCGTCGGCATGCGGCATCGGCCGCCTGACGCGATGCGCGCCGCTGAACTCCGCGGCCGCGCAACGGTCTATGATGATCTGCTGTTGTCAACAATGGGGGGCTTTTTTTCATGATCCAACTCATCGAAACACTGATCGTCGGCTTCGTCGTCGGGCTGCTCGCGCGCGCCATCAAGCCCGGCGACGACAAGATGGGCTTCCTGACGACCATCCTGCTCGGCGTCGCGGGCTCCGTGATCGCCGGCTACCTCGGCCGTGCGGCCGGCTGGTATCAGCCCGGCCAGGGCGCGGGCTGGATCGCGTCGATCATCGGCGCGATCGTGCTGCTGTTCGCCTACGGCGCGATCCGCAAGCGCGCGACGTGATGCGCTGAAGCACGGCGCGCCTCGCGCGCATACCGCTGCAAGCCGCGGCCTTCCTGTTCGGAAGGCCGTTTTTTTTGCCTGTCTCGGCACAACGCCATCCGTCGACGCCGACCATCCGCTTAAACGCGTACGTAGTCTCCTGACTTGCCCTCGATCATTCGCATTTCTATCTTTCACTTGTGATTCGGACAAGTATGATCGAACCGTCAGCTTCACTGAATACTGCTTAAGTTTCTCCGGGAAATGTCGTTTACGCAGAGAGCACCGTGGCGTATCGGACTGCTGTTCGTCGAGAACCTTGGCCGCGCTGCGCACAATCGAAGGAGCTACACATGCTACGCCGCCCGACCCTCGCGTCTTTCGCCGTTGCCGCCACGTTGCTGAGCCTGTGCGGCGCGGCACTCGCACAAAGCGGCATGATCCGCTTCTCCGGCATGATCGTCGAACCGCCCTGCAACTTCAGCCTCGCCGCCGCGCCGGCGGATCGGCTTCAACTGCGCTCGGCGTGCCCGCGCCCCGCCTCCGGCAACGTCGCGTTCGTCGACAACGACAATCAGAAGGTCCTGCGCACCGTCCGCTTCACCGAAGCCAGCCAGCCGATCGGCGTGCCCGCGAACCAGCACGATCGCGGCCAACGCCTGATCGCGGTCGTTACCTATCAGTAATCTCGACGGCTCGGCGCCTGCTATGCACGGTGGGCGGCGAGCCACTCGCTGAGCAGCGCGACCTGGCGCGAGCGGGCGGCGCTGTCCGGATAGACGAAGTAATAGCGCGCGCCCGTGCGCAGTTCGATGTCGAACGGCTTCACGAGCCTCCGAGCAATGACGTCGTCGTCGCTCAGCGTGACGTCGCTGATCGCCACGCCGAAACCCTGCAGGGCGGCTTGGGTGGCCAGGTCCAGCGTTTCGAAACTGGGCCCGTGAGCGGGATCGACGTTCGTCACGGCGGCGTGGTCGAGCCACATGCGCCAGTCGCGGTGGTCTCGGGTTGGGTGAAGCAGCGTGTGTTGCGCGAGGTCGGCCGGGCCGACGAGCGGCTTTTCGGCGAGCAGTTCGGGCGTGCAGACGGGTGTCAGGCGCTCGTCGAACAGCGGCACCGCGCGCACGCCGGCGCCGGGCGACACGCCATAGACGATCGCCGCGTCGAACGGCTCGCGCTGGAAGTCGACTTCGTGCTGCCAGCTGGTGGTCATCTGCACCTGCGGATCGGGATGCTCGCCCTGGAAGCGCGTCATGCGCGGCAGGATCCAGCGCATCACGCAGGTTGGCACCTTCAGCGCCAGGCCCGCGTGTTGACGCGTGAGCCGCAGGGAAATCTCCTCGATGCGCGCGAAGCTGTCGGCGACGACCGGCAGCAGTTGCTCCCCTTCCGCCGTCAACGTCAGGCCCTTCGCCTGGCGGCGGAACAGCGGGAAACCGTAATGCGCCTCCAATGACTGGATCTGCCGACTGACCGCGCCCTGTGTGAGGCACAGGGCATCGGCCGCGCGCGTGAAGCTGCGGTGGCGCGCCGCCGCAACGAAGATTTGCAGGGCGTTCAGCGGAGGAAGACGACGCATGGCGGCAAGCGGAAAACGTGAAGCGGGACGCGTGCGGGTGGGCGCGCTTGGATCGTCACGATAAGCGAAACGAAAAGATTGCGCGAGCCGGCGTGTGCCGCGGCGTCTAGCTTTGGCTTTGCTTGCCCGGCAGGTACGGCATCGGGTCGACCGGGCGGCCGTCGCGACGGACTTCGAACAGCACCGCGACCTGACCGTTGTCGACGTCGCCCATTTCGGCGATCGCGTCGCCCTGGCGCACGACGTCGCCGGTTTTTACGAGCAGCTTGCGGCTGTGCGCGTAGGCCGTGAGGAAATCCGCGTTGTGTTGAACCAGGATCAACGTGCCGTAGCCGTTCAGGCCCACGCCCGCGTACATCACCCGGCCGGCCGCCGCCGCACGGATCGGATCGCCGGGGCGGCCGGAGATCTGGATGCCGCGATTGCGGCCCGGTGTGAAACCTTCGATGACCGAACCCTGCGCCGGCCACGCGAGTGCGACGCGCTGGGCGTGACGGGTGGCATCTTGCGCGATGCGGCGCGCGGCGCCGCGCTCGACGGGGACGGCGGTGGCGGTGGCGGTGGCGGTGGCGGTGGCGGTGGCGGGTGTAGTTGTCGGGGCGGCTGCGGGGGTGGCTTGCGCGGTTTGCTGGACTTGGACGCGCGGGACGATCCTGAGTACCTGCCCTGCCGCGAGCCGGCTGCGACGGCCGAGCCGGTTCCATGCGCGAAGGTCTTGAACGCTGCAGTTGTTGGCTTTCGCGATCGTCGTCAGCGTGTCGCCGCGCTTGATCACATAGCGGATCGGCGCGGGTTTGGCCGCTGCTGCGACGCCGGCGGCCGAGGCGGCGTCCGGCGCAGCCGCCGAGGCGGGCTGCGCCGCCGACGCACTCGCCTCGTCGGGCGGCGTCGTGGTCTGCGGCCCCGCGCAACCCGCGAGGACAAACGCAACCGCCATGCCCGGCAGCCATGCCGCGCGCTTCGTCATTCCGCCTTTCTTCATGCTCGATCCAACTCCCCGCGTGCAACCCGCCAAGCATCTCAAAATTAGGCCGGCCCGCCTGTAACCGGATGAAAGCATTGGTGACAAGCCCCCTCCGGAGCGCGCCCCGTGGATGTAAGTACGGCCCGGGAAGGGAAAACTTTAGGCCGGGGCGGTCAGTTTTGCCGGTTTGCGTGGGGTTGGGTTGATGGAAGTGGTAAGAATCGGGGCGATGCGTCGAACAGGGTGATGACTGTGATCAAAAGCTCAACTAACACGCACTCATGATTCGACACGAGCGAATAGGCGGCCGCCGTTCAATCAGGGAAGCCTACTTAGCTCCAACGCTCGAAGCATTTCTGCGTGACGGTAGCCATCGAGCCGTGTGAAACTGAGATTGTTTTCCCCGAAGGCTGTCCCGATTGAGTCTCAATCCGATAAATTCCGATTGTTCAACGACGACTTCATCAAAATGGCTAATAACAGACCACGAAAGCGAAAAACAAATCCCCCTCGCAGAACGAAACTCACAAAAGAAAGCGCGATCGCACTGATACTCGCCGCGATTAGCGCGGCGTGCTCTTTATCTCAGGCCGGAGCAGACCCCAATGTCCATACCATGATCCGGCACGCGGCCAATGCACTTGGCATTGGCTTTCAAAAATCTGCAGCGATCATCGGGAACGACATGATGGGACGAGGGCTCCCGGAGGATCAAGTCGTCGTGGAAATCTGCATGCGCCTGCCCATCATTCTCGACGCAATCAAGGAACTGAGCCACGAGAACGCGCAGGCCTCCATGAGATACGTGATGGCGCACGGAAACGAAACGCGAAATGCTGCGCTACGCCGCTTACAGGAAATAACGATCGAGCGATTACGGGAAAATCGGGATCTAGCAGGGGTGGTGATCGCTGTCCTGGAGCAACACGCACTCGCCCCGGAAGCTCAAGGTTGAGCCGGAGTTCCACCACGCTGAACCAGCGCTTGCGACGCCAGCCACATTCAGCGGCAAAGAAACAGCCGAACATCGAGGCACCCATGTCGGCTGTTTCCAGCTTCGCAAACGCTCCAGCGAGCACTTGAAAAGGTATCTCCCGCCCTCTCCAGCCTGCTCACTCACCCCAATCGAACTTGCGCCCGACGACGGAAAGGTCACGCTGCGCTGGAACATGTGGTCCAACATGCCGCCCAAGCTGCGCGCATTTTTCGATCGATTCGTCGCGACGGCGCGGGAAGCGATTCGGTAGCGGAGACGTACGAGCATGCGGGCGCGATCACCGTTAATCGGGCCGCCTGCAGTGCAACGGACGACGCGACGCCTGCGCGGGCTTTGCACACAGCCCCACCGCGACAGCTGACGACGTGGTTCGTCGACAAGCCCCGGCGGCCGCCACCAATCGTGCGGTCAGCGTGGCGTGTGGCAATTCCGGCGATCGACGCGAACCCGTTGGAGAGGCAGCAGCTACCGCGACGGTGGAGATTGATCCAGTTATCGGCATTGACACCGCTCTCGAACATCCTGATGGCTTGGCACCGCACGTGCCGTCGTCAGACCGTTCATTCACGGTTTCGATTCGTCGCTCGATAGGTTCCACATTCCCAGCTTACCGAGCTTCGACGCCAATTGCAGGCGAGCCGAACGCCAATCGGTCAGCGCTTGAATCCGCTGCCGCTTCGCGCTGGCCATTGACGACTGCGCGTTGAGCAATTCCAAAATCTGACCGATCCCAGTCCGATAACGGCGCTCTGCTGCGTCATAAGATCGTTGCGCCAGCGTGAGTAGCCTCTCACTGTTGTCGAGATTTTTCGTGGTGCTTTGCAGCGTCTGGTAGCTGGTCCAGACATCAAGTCCCACCTGTTGCCGAATTTCATCCAGTATGCTCCGCTGCAGTTCAATCTGAGCTTCGGCCTGCCGGACCTGATAAGTCCGCATGAAACCCTCGAAAATCGGGATCGTCACCTGAAAGCCGAGATACCACTCTCGATGCGTCGCGGGGAACACGGGGTATCCCAGTTGCAGGCTGGTTGGCTGGTTGTTGTAGTTATATTGAACGACGAGGCTCAAACGCGGCAGGCCTTCGGCCCGGGTCTGGGCCGCCTTGGCCTGCGCAGCAGCGACCTGCGCCTGCGCCGCCACGACGCCGGGATAGGTGCGTTTCGCCTCGTCGATCAAGGCCACTACCGAATCGCTGAACTCCGGCGTCGGCGTAACGCCATCACCAACATCCGGCAGCACGATCGCGATCGTCGGCGCCAGATTCATATCCGACGCCAGCGTACCCATCGCGCCCAGCCATTCGCCCTCCACCTTCGTGCGGCTCACGGTCGCCTCGGCATACGAAGTCTGCGCCTGAAGTTGATCGCTGATTGCTGCCACACCGCGGTCGACTCGTCGAGTCGCCGCATCAGCACTCGTACGTGCGGTCCGCTCGATTTCACGCGCGGCCGCGAGTGCGCCTTGGGCGGCTTGGGCTGCATAGAAGTCCTTCGCGACCGACGCGAAAACCGTTTCGAGGACGGCTTGCTGGTTCGCCTGTGCTGCCGCCAGCAATTCGGCGGCGTTGCGCAACGCCGCCGAGCGCCCGCCGAAATCGTAGAGCACCCAGCTGAGCGAAACGCTGGCATTCTGCAGGTTGGCCTGATAGTTCGAATCGTATTGTGGATAGCCCGTGATGTGATTCGTCGCGTTGTCGCGCGTACCTTGCCAGCTGCCGTTCACGGTAGGCAGGAACGCGGCCCGGCCCAAGCCGACCGCCGCCGCCTGAATTTTCACGTTCGCCCATGCTTGCCGCGTTTTCGGATGATTGCAAAGTGCCCGCTCGACGGCATCCTGCAAACGCAGCGGCGTTGGCAGATCAGTGAACGTGCACAGCTTCGCGGAAGCGGCCAGCATGTCGACAGCCGCGGTTGCCGGAACCGCGCCGTTTGTCAGCAGCGGGTCCAATGCCCATGCGCCCGTGGAAGCCAGGCCAACAAGCGCCAGCACGCATCTTGTCCACCACACGCCGACATGTTCATCGATGGACTTAACGCTCACGCAAACTCTCCTGCCCCGTCTGGATGACGGGATCCAGGAAGTAGTGTGCGACGCTGCGCTTTCCGGTCTTGACTTCGGCGGTGACCGTCATCCCCGGCGTGAGGTTGATCCAGGTATCGTTTGCTCGGATCCGATTGGTCTCCAGCCGAATCCGCGTGACGAAGGTCAGCCCGCGCTTACTTTCCTGCACGGCATCGTTCGACACGGTCTCGACCGTACCTTTCAGATAGCCATAGCGGGTGTACGGAAACGCCTCGATCTTGACGATCGCCAGCTGCCCGACCTTCACGAAGCCGATATCCTTGTTCTCGATATTGGCCGCGACTTCAAGCACGTCATCCGGCACGATCTCCATGACTGGATTGGCCGCCGTCGCGACACCGCCGAGGGTGTGAACCCGCAACTGCTGGACGGTCCCGTCAACCGGCGCGGTCAGACTGAGCAGCTTCTGCCGCGTATCGGCCTTGGTTTCGTCGTTTCGACTTTGCGCCAATTGCTGCGTGGCCTTGTCCAGCAGATCAAGCTGCGCGCGCCTGAAATCCGATGTGACCGAGGCGATTTCTGCACGCTGCTGCGCAATACCAGCCGTCAGTTCCCGGGCATGGCTGCGCTGGGCAGCGAGTTCGTGTTCCTGGCCCAATGCGGTTTGCTCCTTATCGAGATACTCCGTCCGCGCGACATATTTGTCCGATGCCAACGCGCGATAATCATCCGCTTGCTGGCGTGCCAAAGGCGCGGTCGCGACCAATTTGGCAATCTGCTGTTGCGTTGTGCCGAATTCGGCCTCGCGTTTCATCAGTTCTGCCCGAGCACTATTCAGCTTGTCGCGATATTCGTTATAGAAACCCTCTGCGAAATGCTGGGCCTCCGATTGCTGCTGTTCGCTGGCACCCTCCACCAGGCCGAGCGTCGGCGCCTGTGCGTGGACCTGTGCCAATAGCAGCGCGCGCGACCGCTCCGCTGTTAGCGCGGCATCGATCCGGCTTAGCCGTGCCTTGTCGGAATCCGCCGCCGCCTGGGTCGTATCAAGCTCCATCAGCAATTGCCCGGCCTCGACCCGTTGTCCGTCACGGACCATGATCTGACGGACAACGCCCGTCAACGCCGGTTGAATGGTCTTGACCTCCTCGCGGGGAATCAGCTTGCCCGGCGCGGTGGCGACAATATCGAGTTTCCCGAAAAACGCGATCAATACCACCACCGCACTGAGCGCCACGAAGACGCGCATCGTCCAGAGTGGCAGCGGGTGAACCGGTGTTTCGACCAGCTCGAGACTGGCGGGCAGGAAGGCGCGCTCGTGTTCGAGGCGTGGTTGGGTGTCGAGCTCGCGGCGAATCAGCCACGATTCTCGGAAAACCGCGACGTAGCGGCCCAGCAGCGTGCTGACCCCTGGGAGTATTGATTTCATGGACAGCAACCGGAAGAAGAGGAAGAGTCAGGCGTTCTGGAGCGATACCAGATGTGCGTAGTACCCTTGTTGCGCCAACAGGCTGTCGTGCGTGCCGCGCTCCACAATGCGGCCCTTGTCCATCGCGACGATGTGATTGGCGTGCCGTACGGAACTGAGACGGTGGGCGATGATGATCACTGTCCGGCCGTTACACATCGCCCGCATGTTCCTCTGGATGATGTGTTCGGTTTCGAAGTCCAGCGCGCTAGTCGCCTCATCGAAAATCAAGATGCGCGGATTGGTGACGAGTGCGCGGGCAATCGCGAGCCGTTGGCGCTGGCCGCCAGACAGATTCGAACCATGTTCGCCGATGATCGTGTCATAACCTTCTGGCATCTCGGAAATGAAATCGTGCGCGCCAGCGAGCTGCGCTGCGTGCATGACGACGTCGAGGGCAATACCCGGATCCGTGACGGCGATGTTCTCGCGAATCGACCGATTGAACAGCTGGTTCTCCTGCAACACGACGCCGATCTGCCTGCGCAACCAGGCAGGATCGGCAAGTGCGAGATCGATGCCGTCGACCCGCACGCGTCCCTGTTCGGGTAAGTAGAGCCGCTGTGCCAGTTTGGTCAGCGTGCTCTTGCCGGAGCCGGATCGTCCGACGATGCCAACGATTTCACCCGCAGAAATGTCGAGTGAAATGTCATTGAGGATAGTCGGACCATCGGGGCGATAACGAAATCGGATGTTCTGGAAACTGATGTCGCCTCGAACCGTGGGCAGGGCCTGGCGACTTTGAGGCAGTTCGGTCCGGGTATTGAGAATATCTCCCAGCCGCCCCATCGAAATACCCACCTGCTGGAAATCCTGCCAGAGCTGGGCGAGCCGCAGCACGGGCACCGCGACGTGCTGCGACATCATGTTGAAGGCAACGAGCTGACCGACCGACAATTTGCCTTCGATCACAAAGCGCGCACCGAGATAAAGCGTCACCAGCGTAACAAGCTTTCCGACGAGTTGGATCAGCTGCTGGCCGACGTTGCCAAGCGCACTGACACGAAACCCCGCCGACACATAGCCGGCAAGTTGATTGTCCCAGCGCCGTGTGAATTGCGGCTCGACAGCCATCGACTTCACGGTTTCGACACTTGACACGGTTTCCACCAGAAAGGACTGATTGTCGGCGGTCCGGGCGAACTTCTCGTTCAGCCTGGTGCGCAGAATCGGCGTGATCGTCATGGAAATCGCTGCATACACCGGCAATGAAATGACTACGACCAGCGTCAACCACACGCTGTACAGGCACATGACCCCGAGGAAGATGATCGAGAAGAATAGATCGATTACGGCAGTGACTGCCTGTCCCGTCAGGAAGCTGCGGATGTTCTCCAGTTCCCTGACCCGGGCGACCGTATCCCCGACGCGGCGCACACCGAAGTAGGCAAGTGGCAGCGTCAGCAGATGCCTGAACAGCTTCGCGCCAAGTTCGACGTCGATGCGGCTCGCGGTGTGTGCGAACACATAATTGCGTACGCCCGACAGCACCACCTCAAAGATCGCGCTTACCAGTAAGGCAATGCAGACGACATTGAGGGTAGTGAAGGCACGGTTGACTAATACCTTGTCCATCACGACCTGGAACATCAGCGGCGAGACCAGGCCAAACAATTGCAGCACGGCCGAGACCAGCAGAACTTCCAGCAGGAGCTTCCGGTACTTGACGACAGCTGGGACGAACCATGAGAAGTCGAAATGCGCCAACGCCCCGGTAAGCGATGCCCTCGACGCAAACAGCAGCATCTGGCCGCCGGATCGGGAGATCACTGAGGCGGGCTCGCAAATTGATGGCCCGGACGCCCCGGCATCGAGAACCAGCGCTTTATTCTCATCGCATTTTGCGAGAATAAAATGTTTGCCGCGCTCGTCGATCACCAGGGCAGGCAACGGGGTCTTGGGCAACCGACTTTCAGTGATCCGAACCTGGCGGATCTTGAGACCAAGGCTGCGTGCCGCTAATAGGAGATCGCTGACTGAAAGCTGATCGCCCGTTGATCCCGAGGCATGCCTTATTTGCGCGGCGTTTGCCGCGATACCGTGAAACTGTGCAATCAATACAAGCGCCGACAGGCCGGGATCGTCCGGCGGCTGCGGCAATTCTTGCTGAGGAGCATACATGCGTGGAAATCGCGTCAGCGTTTCAGGAGGACAATACCTCCCCTGCCGATACAGGGGAGGCTGCATAACTACCGGACCGGCTTAGCGGCCAACTGCCAATTGCAGCGTTGCGTGCGAATCATTTATCGCACTCAGGTGGCTGACAACTGCAGCTTGAGGCTCGAAAGCTCCCATCGCGCTGATCAGGTTGCTGAGCGTCCGGGCGGCCAATGTCTGGCCAGCACTGACGTCAGGGAGATTGGCGGGCGACATTCCCATCTGGTAAGTGTCACCCGTGATGATCTTGCCGCCGCTCCATTCGGCATAGGTGTAGGTTCCATCACCCTTGGGCGTGCTGTGTTCTGTCGGGTTCACTTCGTTTGGCAACCCGAACCCGAGATGGTTGTAGCGTAACGTCTCCCCCAGGTCGGTGGCGATGAGATCCTCTTTGGCCACCGCGTATTTTTCGGCATCATTGTCGTACTGCGCATTAAGGGTCCCACTATGCGTTGCCAGATCGGGATCCGTCGAATGCGCACCTTCATGAGCCAGACCGAGCGCTGCGGATTGGACGCCCACGGCCTGTCCTGTTGCGTTATCTTGGACCGTCAGTGCCGAGTGGGGATCCCAGGCAATAGTATTGCTGTCAGGGGAATAATGATCGTCGCCGTTGTGAATAATCTCGATTGCCACCTTGTTGGCCTTCATACCCTGAATGATTTTTAGGGCATTCGCACTGGTTTCGAGATAAGCGAGACTGGTATTTAGATCAGCAATGTCTTGGGCTGTAGCGCCCTTCACCACGAAATCATCAGCAGTGATAGCCGTTGCTGCTGTGTTCGCTACTCGCTCGAGGTTGATTGGATTCGCCTTCGGAAAAATTCCCTCTGACACTTTCGGAGGAAAACCTGATCTCCCATGGCTCTTGAGGAAATCTTCCAGAGAGAAAGCAGTCGCTTCGAAATCTTTGGTCGTCAACAAGGCAATGCTCCTTCGACATAAACTGGCCAAAGTTCATGTTGGCCAAAAAAATCACTCGATTCACTTGAGATCGAGTGACGCCAGTTGAGTGCACAGCCTTTCTTGCGCACTCAAATTTGCATACTCGCAAATCAAATAATCTGATTTAATTCATATGATTGAGATTATTCATCCACCCAAGACTGAAGTGCGCGCGGAATCGAACTTCTTGCCGTAATCGGCCTTCCATTAAACGACCCTTGCACCGTCGAAGCGCCTTCATATTTTTTTGAAAAAAGAAACTTATAAATTTCACCATCTTTTGAAAATAAATAAATCCCCTCTCTCGGCTCAAAATCATTACTCGAAATATCGGATGCAGCGACACCGGAACCAACGCGATCATGAACATCGGACTCCTCAATGATTTTTATAAGACCAGAAATTCGATCGCGATCTTCCGTGCCATACAATTTACCTACTTCCTGCATTTTTTCTTCGCTTATACGCACCCGAAAATTCAAACTCGGATCAACGATAATCACTTTCGCAGAATTTATTTGCTGCTGATTTTTTAAAAATGAAGTAAATTTAGCCATCACGTCGCTCGGCGGCAGCATAGCAAAACCCAAAAATAGAAAATATTTAACCAAATAAAAATACCGACGATGAATTCGACCTTTAAACATTCAACCCCCATCTCTACGGTCAATATATTTTTGCAGACGGCGCACTCGCTCCAAAATTAACACTGACGAAATACGCCCACCGCCGGATGGCAGTGTTATATCAATCCGGACACGTGGCGGTGACGTTTTCGCGCAACGACTGGGACGATGCCTCTGATTCATAGACCGTGTTTCGCTTGCCACTGCGCGCCCTGCAGGGTTTTGCGCAAAGTTTGCACGACCTGGCCTTCGCCACCTTGCCGATACCGAACTACGCAACGCCGACTCGCCGCGCACAAACGCTTGATGTACAACTGCCGATCGTTCGCGACGGCGACCCAATTCATTTGGAGGTCGACACGGCGAAGGCGAATGAGGTCCGCCAGTATGGCTATTCGAAACGCTGCACGTGGCGCGAGGTGTATCTCGCGCTCGACACACGCACCCGTCAGGTGCAGGCCGCGCTGATGACGCATCATGACGTTGCTGACGGCAATGTCTTGGCCAATCGATCGACTGGATTCCGGCCGACGAACGATTTGATAGCGCACGAGGCGATGGTGCGTACGACTCGAAGCCGTGCCATGCCGCGCGAGGGCGCCGGTCACTGGAAGGCGACCGTGTCGGGCGCCGCAAGGTGCAACGGAGCGAGCGACGCGATCGTACGGCTCGGCCGCCGGGAATGGAAGAAGGGCTGCGGCGGCTATTACTGTCGTTCGTTGGCCGAGAATGCGATGCCTCGGCTCAAAACGTTCACGGGTTTTTATCTGTAGGCACGCCGAACCGACTCGCAGGCGGCCGACGTCGCGATCCGCGTGGGCGTACTCAATCGCATGACTGAGCTCGCCCGCCTGCACTCCGTACGCATCACATGAAATCATGAACAAAGGCTCCACCTCGTCATCACGAAGGATTTATGCAACAACGCCGATGTATGGCAGAAGCAGCTATGCACGTGTGATAGTAGTTCTCAATAAATTATTGATCCGCAATTTAATTGTGCAGAAATGTATAAATTTCCAGTACATTAATATACAAATTAAAGAAAATTATGATCGCCACTGATACGGAATATAAAACACGCCGCCTTTATTTTTTGATGCCGATCTTCGATCATCGAGCAGAAGATGCATCCTTTTCAAGGAGTCGACGCTGCCGCGCGGCCTAGTGACGCTGCACATCGAGCCGAAGCGGCCGGGCCCGTGCGCTAGAGCGCGTCAAGCGCAAAGTGCTGGTCGGCTACGTGCGCACGCCGGCGCGCGAGGACCCAGCGCCGACGCATTCGACCGGGTCGTTGATGACTTGATGGTTGCGATCGCGTTGATCGCGGAACAATAGCGTTGCGTTTCAGAAAGTGACGCCTGGGCAAACATCGGTGGCGTGCGTTGGATTTGGTAGCGGGTGCGTCTTATAGTTTGCATCGCGCCTACTCATATCTTCTGGCGGAGGGCGGTGAGCTCCAACTCCGCGCTCTGGATGAAGGTGTTCAACGAACTTAAAACACGCGGCGTCCACGATGTCCTGATCGCGGTGACCGACGGTCTCAAAGGGATGCCCGAGGCCCTGGCTGCCGTGTTCCCGGCGACCACGCTGCAAACCTGCATCGTCCACCTGATTCGAAACAGCCTCGATTACGCAAGCTGGAAGGACCGTAAGGGGCTGGCTGCCGCGATCAAACCATCTCTGCACGGCCCCCCCAGTGCGAAAGCCGCTCAGGCCGCTTGATGCGTTTGCTGAAGGTCCCTGGGGCCAGAAATTCCGCCTGTCAGTATCGCCTGGCGCAAGGCCTGGGATCGCGGGATTCCGTTCCTTGCATTTGCGCCGGATATCCGCAAGGTTATATACACACGAATGCCATTGAGAATATCAATTCGCCACTGCGCAAGATCATCACGACGCGCGGGCACTTCCCGACCGATGACGCAGCAGCGAAGCTCATCTGGCTGGCGCTGCGCAATATCACCGATGTCGGGGCGCTGTACGTCAAGATAACCGGCCAACCGGTCCGGCCGATAAAACTGGCCGAACCGGGTGTCTGCCTTTAAAACTTCCAGTTCAGATTGCCCGTCACGGCATGATCGGATTCACGACTCGCCAGCGAACCTGCATATCCCACACTCAGCATGCCGTTCTTGCCGAGGGCCAGTCCCGCACTCACGTTCACCACCGCTGCGTCCTTCGCCACCGGTACGCCCGACACGCTAAACGGCGAGCTGCCCGCCACGAACGACAGCGTGCCTACCGGCTTCCCATCGCCCAGCGCATGCTGCCAGCCCGCCGATCCGCGCAGCGTCAGCTGGACCTTCGCGCACAGGTCCAGCTGCGTCGTCCCCCGCAACCCCAGCGTCGAGAACGTCACGTCGTTGTTGCCGCCCTGCACCTGCAGGGCCGCCGCTCCGCCGCTCTCCGTCATTCCGTGGTTGTTCAGATGCACGAATGCTACCCGCGCGAACGGCTCGACCACCGAGGCAGCCCCCACGTTCAGCCTGTACCCTGTCTCGCCGAATACCTGGGTCGTTTCGGCTTCCAGCGTCCCTGTCTCGCTCTCCGGCGCAGCGCCGTACTGCACGGCCCGGTCCACCCCGCCCCGGTGCCACGAATGGATCGCGCCGATCCGCAGGCCGAATGGCCCCGGCTGCCAGCCCGCGTACGCCCCGAGATGGAAGCTGTCGAACGAAGCCGATGCAGGCTGGTCGTCCAGACTCACCGAGTTGTGGCTATATCCTGCCAGCGCCCCCACGCGCAGGTCCTCGCGAACCGCACCGTCGACCCCGGCCAGGAAGCCCCCCGTCGAGCTCTTATAACCACTTGCGTTGCCATTGCCTCCCGTGCTGCCCCACGAGCCCAGTACCTGCGCCCATGCCCCCGTACGGCTCGCCCCGGGTACCGCATCGCGAATTACCGTCCACAGACGGTCCAGCGCTGCATCGCGCACCTTGCGGCTCTCGTTGATCAGCATCCCGTATGCCGCCGGGTAAATCTCACCCGAAAGCTGATGGAACGCCGCCTGCGGCACTGCCGCGTCCGAAGCCAGCAGCACGCTCCGGTACACCGCGTTGTTCCCGTTCACCGTCTCCAGCGCGTTTGCCACGCTGCGACCGTTGGTCGTGTCTGCCACGCTCGCAAACGGTGTCGCGTTGCGGTTCACGGAGAGATTCACGCTGTTCGGGCCATAGGTCAGCGCCGTGCCGACGAACAGGTAACGCTGCGGCATCGCGTCGAACCGGCCATCGATACCGCCGGCCGCGTTCAGGATCGTGAAGCTGCGGCCCAGCAGCGTGCCCATCTGCGACAGGCTCAGCGGCGGAGGCAGACTCTCCAGCGCTGCGTTCACCGTGCCACCCGAGAGGCGTGCGCGGCCGCCTACATCGATGCGGTCGCTGCTTCCGTTCGGCGATACTTCCACCGCATAGGTGGAACCCGGCGCAAAGCTGGCGTCATGCGCCACGTTCAGGCTGCCGATCGAGTGGCCCGGCGCTACTGTACCGCCGGCTTGCGCGCTCAGCGACTGCAGTGAACCGTTGCCGCTGACGACTCCGCCGTTGCCCACCGATACCGCACCGCTCGCTCCGTCCAGCCACGCCCGTCCGCCGTTCACGGTGACGTCCGCACTCTTGCCAGTGATCCTCGCAGTGCCCTGCGCCGTAATCGATACGTTCGCGCTCGTGCCTGAGATCGATGCCAGCCCACCGTTGACCGCGACATCGGCACTCGTGCCGTTCACAGTCAGGAGGCCGTTAGGATTGACTACCGTGCCCGAAGTGACGGACCCGTTGATTCTCAACTCTCCGCCATTGACCGTCGTCAACCCGCGATATGTATTGGCACCCGAGAGTGTCAGCAGGCCATCACCGGACTTCGTCAAACTGCCCTCGTAGGCGCGATGTTGATACGCATACTCACGGATCGTACCGACCTCGAATATGAATCGGTCGTCGGCGCTGGCATTGGCGGGGAGACCATTCTGCCAGCCCTTGTCCTTGAGCGTTTCCACCCACTGCGCGTGTTCCGCGCCATCTTCCTGCTTGCGCTGAACGAGTGCGTTGTCCGTGATGTTGTTAGACCAGGTATCGCTGACGCCCTTGTCCAGCTTTGCTTCAAAGAGGCCGGTCAACTGCCCCGGGCCTTTCATCGCAGCACGAAGATCGATATTCCCCCACCCATCGATTTCGTTCGGCTTTTGCGTGAGCACTCCGTTATGACCCGCAGTAGTCAGCAGAACGCTGAGGGCCTGCTCATTCGTCATGTAGGGAAATCGTTGCATGATGACGGCCAGGGCTCCCGATGCATGCGGTGCCGACATCGATGTGCCGTCAACTGATTCATACAGCCTCCCTTTATGCGAGCCATCAAATGGATAATTGGGATTGACTGTGCTTTTGATGCGACTCCCCGGTGCATCCACACACCAGTATTTGGCAACACCGCAGCGATTCGAATACGATGCAATCGTCGAGTCAGCCGTCTGTCCACCGGGTGACGTTGACGGAGGCGGGTCTGATGCCGCCACCGCCAGCCAGCGACCTTCCACATCGGGCCGGAAATATGGAATGCTGGCATTCATGTCCGGGTTGGCGCCAATACCTGCACTCGACGTTCCATCGCCACTGTTGCCCGCCGAAACGACCTGAATAAATCCGTGCTCCTTGACCGCTTCGGTCATGGCCTCCAGCCACGTTTTCTGTCCTGCCTGATTTTTATCCCAGAACCGACGGTATGCAGTCGTCATACTCTGGACACTGCTCATGTCGTTGTCCAAAGGATTTGCCGAATTTTGTCCCCAGGAATTATTAACCATACGGACACCTTGACTGGCAAGCGCCTGATAGGCCGCCTTGAAATAGCCATAATCAAGAAAATCTGGCCCCTGCATGGCATTGTCGTCCGTACCATTGGTATTCGCGACATATACCTGCGATCCAAAGGCGACCCCGTGCATCCCAACACCATCGCGCGTCGCGCCAATGGTACCGCTCACATGAGTTCCGTGCGTGTTGTTGACTTCATCAATGAACGTTCCAGGAACATTGAATGGTTGTCCCTTTTTAAACGCGCCAGTTATATCATCCTTGGTGTATTTCGGATCGTAGCTCAAACCATTGGCGTCATCCGATCCATCACTCAAAGACCCATTGGAAGAGTAGGTGCCGACTGTCGAAACAGGATGGAAGCGATCTGATGAAAATTCAGGGTGTTGAATATAAATCCCGGAATCCAGCACGCCAGCCTTGACGTTTCCTCCGTTATAGCCTTGGGCGTAGGCGTACTCGGCATTCATCTGATTCAATCCCCAATCGGCCTTGAATTCCGGTGTTTTCCAGCTACCCGGATCTCCGAGTCGCCCCGGATCAACGTAGCCTTGTGCGTGCGCCGCGGGAGTAATAATGGCGAACAAGGCCATCACGCCCACTGAAATCGCACGCAACCCCGAATTATTAAATGATATATTATGGTGAGCTAAGTTATTCATTTTTGATCTTTTACCCCATCATCTGTCAAGGGGAGGCTCCCCCTGTAACACCCGGCATCAAATAGCGAGGGCTGCTGAGAAGCTAAGAGATCAAAATGATGACTGGCGTCAAGAAATGTCGAGAAATGTCGCGAATCGACACAATTGGGCCTGAGCCGTTTCGACAATGGATGATCGATGGCGGTCGCAGACAACAGGCCTTGACCGAGCGGCGTTCCCTGGCAGACGATGTTTCAGATTACCGGATCGAGGCAGCATTGATCTGTGTCTTGAACATCAAGGTGATCCGCATGACCGGGCAGGTTCGCGACACGCCACGCGCAACGTGGTGGACGAATCCCGGAAAAATCAGCAACCGGTTTGGCTTTGGATAGATCGCTGCCAGAATGTCGTCCTTCTGCTCGTTAAACAGGATGGTCTCGCCACCCCAATCCGGATCCCACTCGGTGTGCGGGTAGTACACCGCCGTGCAGGCGCCTGGAGCAAGCGAGTCAGTGTGAAGTGCACCGTCGGTGCCATATGGCAAACCATTTGCATAGCAGCTATGCAGGTCATGCGCGCTCAGATACGACGTTGACAACCTCCCCCAGAACGCGTGCAACAGCGGCGCGTCACGAGCGAGTTTCTCCTCGCCTTGTTCCTCCTGCCCGGTTTGCAAGGAGCCTTTCGGGCCAACAAAATGTTGATGCCAGAATGGCTGTGCACCCTCGCCACTGCGTGAACGCCACCCGTGAGTCCATGCTCCGTTGGACAGCGTGTGGTAGATCGCTGATTGCTCTGCGCCAGGCAAAAAATTATCGACAACCGTGATGTCCTGCCATAACCGGGCTGTATTGTCTGATGTTGCTTCTTTCATTTTTCTTCCCGTGGTGGGTCAATGTGGAGACAAGCGACGCTCGATACTCGCACAATCGATATCGCAATCGCCATGTTTCAATTCGAAGGTCAGATACCGTTCACGCGTCCAGCCGCTGCGGCCAACGGCAATGATGCGCGTCTCGGGGGGCAGGCTGCTGTGCAGATGCGCCATGTAGAGCGCCGGAAGCGGCTTGCGCGCGGCCAGATCGCCGGCGCCGCCGAAAATCACCATGTCGAGCGGCCGCTCGGGCGCGGAAGAAAAGGCGTGCGTGTTCATCGTCTACTTGGTGAATCAATGGTTGGCAAACCGGGGGACCGGCACGCCTAACAGGCGCATCGTCGATGTTCGCGGCGTCAGTCAGTCAGCCGGCCCGCCGACGATCGCGTCGCGCACCTGCCTAGCACTGCCGAGCTTCAGCACGCGCCGGGCCAATGCGCGGCACGCGTCGAAGTCGAGCTTCGCCAGTTCCGCCTTGATCGCGGCAATCGCGGGCACGCTCACCGATAACTCATCGACGCCCAGCCCGACGAGAATCGCCGTCGTGGCAGGATCGGAGGCCATCGCGCCGCATACGCCGACCCACTTCCCGTGGGCGTGCGCGCCCGCCACCGTCAGGTCGATCATCTTCAGCACGGCCGGATGCAGTGTATCGACCTGAGACGACAGCTTCGCATGCCCACGATCGATCGCAAGCGTGTATTGTGCGAGATCGTTGGTGCCGATCGAAAAGAAGTCGACCTCCCGCGCCAGCGCCTCGACGATCGCCACCGCCGCAGGCACTTCGACCATCACGCCGATTTTGACCGGATGCGGATATTTCTGCTGCTCGTCCTGCAGGATGCACTTCGCGGCCAGCACCTCGTTGAGATCCGAAACCATCGGGAACATGATGTGAAGGTCTCCGTGCGGCGCCGCGCGCAGCATCGCGCGCAACTGATTGCGGAACAGCTCGGGATACGCGAGGCTGACGCGAATGCCGCGCAGGCCGAGGAATGGATTGGCTTCCTTCGGGAGCGGCAGGTAGCGCAGCGGCTTGTCGCCGCCGACGTCAAGCGTACGTACGACGAACTTCCGCGCTCGCCCGAGTTCGGCCGCAATGGCCTCGTAGGCGGCGGCCTGCTCGTTTTCGTCGGGCGCGGTCGCGCGATCTTCGAACAGGAATTCGGAACGCAGCAGTCCGACTCCTTCGGCGCCCGACGCAACCGCCTCCTTCGCTTCCACCACATCCCGCACGTTCGCGACAACTTCCACGCGATGACCGTCGCGTGTGCTGCCGATCCGATGTGCGGCCTGCTCGTTCGCCCGCCGCTCAGCGACTTCGGCATCCATGCGCCGCGTCACGTCGGCGAGCAGTTCGGGATCGGGATCGATCCGTAGCAGCCCCGCCGTGCCGTCGAGCACCGCGGCCGCACCGTCGCTCAGGGACAGCGCCTCCGCGTCGATTCCGCAGATCGCCGGAATCCCCATCGACCGCGCGAGGATCGCCACGTGGCTCGTCGGGCCGCCGGATACCGTGCACAGGCCGATGACCTTGCTGCGGTCCAACGATACCGTGTCCGATGGCGTCAGGTCATCGGCGAGAACGATCGACCGGTCTCCGAAGACTGGCATTGCGCGCCGAACGCCGGTCAGCAACGACAGTACGCGCGTGCCGACGTCACGGATGTCCGTCGCCCTCTCGCGCAGCAACGGACTCGGGTGGCCGGCCAGCCGCCGGGCGACGGCCTGGCACGCTTGGTACCACGCCCCCGGTGCGCTCGCACCGGTGCGCAGATTGGCTTCCGCGGCATCAAGCAGCACCGGATCCTCGAGCAACGCGAGATGCGCATCCATGATCTCAGCCCGACACGCGGCCGATTCGCCGCCACCGGCCACAAGCGCCTGAATCTGCTCGCCCGCGAGCCGCAGCGCCGTGGACAGGCGCGGACGCTCGTCGTCAAACGTACCGCCCGCTTCGTCGAACTCGAGCTCGGCTCCGCGCCACTGTACGATACTGCCGACGGCGAGCCCAGGCGACGCGCCGACGCCCGCGAACGTTCCCACCGCCGCATCCGCGGCTGCGGCGCGCGCCGTGTCCTGCCACCGTGGACCGGACGCGGCGACATGGTCGATACGCTCGCCGCACCCATCCAGCAGCACACCCACGAGGCGCTCGAGCGCCTGCGCGGCATCGCCGCCGCGCGCGCTCACGCACACTTCGTCACCCTGCCCCGTTGCGAGTGCCATCACGTCGACCGCCGATTTCGCATCGGCGTCGAGCGCCCCGCACGACAGCACGACGTGCGCGGAGAACTGCCGCGCCTCCCGCGCGAGTACCGAGGCAGGCCGAGCATGCAAGCCCGCGGGGTTCGGCAGTAGGATAAACGGGGAATACAACCACTCCCCGTCCTGCTCGGGCACTGCACCGCCGGTGGTCTGCGATGCGAGATGCAGCGTCAGCAGCACGCTCTTTCCCGCTTCGACGGCGCCCACGCTCTTGTCCATCCGCGACACGCACTCGCTATTCACGACGACGATTTCCGTGAGCATGCTCGCCGCATACGCGGCCACGTGCGCCAAGTCGAAACGCAGCAGCGGTTGACCGGCGAGCACGTCGTCCCCCTTCGCGACGAGCGCGTCGAAGCCCTCGCCGTCGAGCATGACCGTGTCGATGCCGACATGCACCATCACCCTGACGCCCCATTCGCCCTCGACGACGACCGCATGCCTCGATGCGTGAAGATCGATCACGCGCCCTGCGATCGGCGACAGCACGATATTGGTCTGCGGATTGATCGACAGGCCGTCGCCGACCATCTTCTGCGCGAACGCGGGATCCGGGACCGCTTCGATCGGCACGACCGTGCCCGACAGCGGCGCAAGCACGCTCATCTGAATTTGTTTAGACAACATACGCACTCCTGAAAATCGCAACGTTGAAAACGACACGCTGGAAGCCCCGGATCACCACCAGCTTTCGACTTGCGCACCGATCATGTTCGTCGAATTCCGGCCCGCCGACCACGAACCCCAGTTCATCCCCTGCGCGTCGAGCGCCGCCTGATTCCACGCGACATGGGTCGCGTAAAGGCGCAGCTCGGGGCGCGTCATCAACTCGGGCCCCGTACTGAATGCAAGCGCCGCTGTATATTTGTCTAGCTTCTGAAGCGGCCCACCGTTGGCGCGCAGCGTCGTCCAGCCGCATTCCGTCAATAGCTTTACGTTGTGCGCGACCGCATACGACAGGCGGCCTCCGAACGACGTGCCCGTAGCGCTGCCGGAATCGTGCTGACCCTGACTACGCTGGTACACCGCCAGCGCCTGACCGCCGAAGCGTCCGAATTGCCAGTTTACCGAATCGACCAAGCGCACGCTGCGCGTGCCGCTCGGGTTCTCGAGCCCGCCGAATCCCGTCTCAAGCGACGCATAACCGGTGCTGCCCTGCAGCCATACCGAATTCGTCACGCCGGGCAGCAGGAAATTCGCGTGGTCATATTTGAACGTCAGTGCGGCGCCCGAACTGCCGCCGGGGAAATCTCCGCGCATCACTTCGCCGATTACGCGCAGCTTGCCGCCCTGCGTGACGGGAATGTCGTAGACGTCGACGTTCATCCGGGTCGCGTCCTTCCGGTTCAGCGTCGGGCTGTAATGCTGTTCGCTGCGGAACAGGCTGACGCCAAGCTTGCTCGATCCGATGAACGGGATGTTGGTCGCGCCGATGCCCGGATCGATCGTCGGGCCGCCAACACTGTAGAAGAAGTGGTCGACGATATGCACGTCCTCGCGCTCGATATAGCGCCGACCAGCCCAGAATTCCGTTTGCGGCGAGAATGCGTAGCCGCTCGTCGCGACGTACATTTCCTTGCCGAAATACTGGCCCTGGCCCTGCATCCCGCGGAAGTTCGCCTGCGGGTTCCAGTAGGTCGCAGTATAGGCCGCCGACCATGTGATACCGCCGTCGAAATGAAACGTCTTCTTGAAAGTGAGTTCCGCGTAGGTGTCGCCTTCGTTGCCGAGGCGGAACAATTCGGCACCGTTACCGAGCGCGTATTTGTTGACACCGCCAGTATCCGTCTTGTGCCCGGACACGAAGCCCGCGCGAACGTAGCCGTTGAAATTGAAGTCGTCGCCGAGATCCACCGCGAAAGCCCTTGTGCACGGGCAAAGCGAAGCCACCGCGATCAGCGTGCTGATCCACGTTTTCATGAAAGTCTCCAAATAATTATTGATTTAAATATTCGAGAACGTCTTCGCTACGCGTCTCTTTTTTGTAAAGGCCACATGCAGGTGCGATGCAGCGTCAGCGGATGCATGGCGCTCACTCGTGGCAAAGC
The DNA here is from genome assembly GCF_058803765.1 of Burkholderia sp. GW821-FHT14F03. Taxonomy (NCBI): domain Bacteria; kingdom Pseudomonadati; phylum Pseudomonadota; class Betaproteobacteria; order Burkholderiales; family Burkholderiaceae; genus Burkholderia; species Burkholderia sp. GW821-FHT14F03. Next base: position 38,248 of record NZ_JBXAPG010000001.1, on the reverse strand, counting down.
CAGCTCCGACGTGGGGTAACAGCGCGTCGTGAACACCTCTTCGCCATCGTTCACGAAGATCTCGACCGAACTACTGTCGACAAATAGCCGAAGCCGCGTGACGTCCGATGCGCTCTCGCACTCCGCGAGGTCGTCGAAATGCCCGGCCATCGGGCAATGCCGAATGAGCGTGAGCGTGCCGCGACGTCCGTCGTGCACGATGCGCAGAGTTTGCTCGTCGCTTTCGAAGACGTGCAGCACCCAGTCCGCTCCGGAGCCCGCGTGGATCGACACGTCCAGTTCCCATGCCGCGCCCGGCGCCCGCGGCAGCGCCGCGGATTCGCCCGCCGCGAGGGCGGTCTCAGGCATCGTGACGGCCGCCCCACGCAGACGCTCGAGTTCGCGCAGCGGCCGCTGCCGTAGCCGCCTGCCTTCGAGACTCAGTTCGCGCGGGATCGTCAAGCAGTGAGTCCAGCCAGACGCGATTGTCGGCGTATCCGGCTGTAACGGCAGCCCCATCCAGCCGATCATCAGCCGTCGCCCATCCGGCGCAAGCAGCGTCTGGGGTGCGTAAAAATCGAAGCCGCGGTCGAGCACGCGAAAGGCGCCATACGAAAATTTCGGCGCGTCCAAGTCCACGTCGCCGACCAAATAACCAGCAACATCATCGCGGCGCGTCTCGCCGCCACGGGTTTCCTCGCTCTGCCAGCAGCCAATCAACACCGTGCTGCCACCGAGCTCGAACAGATCCGGGCACTCGACCATGTAGCAGGATGCAACCGACTCGACCAGTTCACCGACGATGCGCCAAGAACGCAGATCCGCGCTCTTGGCGAGCACGACGGTCCCGGTCAGATCGTCCCGCTGCGCACCGATCACTGCGTACCATGCATCGTTTTGCCGCCACACCTTCGGGTCGCGGAAATGGTCCGTATAGCCGGGTGGCGCGCCGTCGATCACTGGCCCGAGCTTGTCGAACCGCTCGCCGTCGGACGACCGTGCGAGACACTGATAGCTCGAGCGGCCGCCCGCGTCATCGCGCACGTTGCCGGTATACATCAGCACCATCGCACCGCCGTCGTCGATCGCGCTGCCGGAATAGCAGCCCTGCGCGTCGTACGGCATGTCCGGCGCGAGCGCGATCGGCATGGACTCCCAATGAATCAGGTCCGTGCTTTTCGCGTGAGCCCAGTGCTTGTTCAGATGCACGCAACCACTCGGATTCCATTGATAGAACACGTGATACGCGCCTTGCCAGTAGATCAGTCCATTCGGATCGTTGATCAGCCCTTGCGGCGGACACAGATGGAACGACGGCCGCCAGCGATCGGCGATGACATCGAGATCGGTCACGTTAGGCACCGGCGATCTCTCCGTATGCCACCTTCGCCTTGACGCCGCGCAGCCACGTACCGGCAAATGCAACCGAGAATGCGAGCACGCCGCCGATCAGGTAGTTCAGAATGCCGTCCGGGCGGACGATTGCCAGCCCCGGCAGGCCGGTCAGGCCGATGCCCGTCATGCCGACGTGCGTCGCAACCACCCAGCCGCCGCCGACCGCACCGCCGATCGCCGCGAACACGAACGGCCAGAAGAACCGCAGGTTGACGCCGAAAATCGCGGCTTCGGTGATCCCCATCAGGCACGACAGCGCAGAGGGCACCGCGATTTGCCGGATCTTCTCGTCGCGCGTCGTGAAAAACACGGCGAGCGCCGCGCCACCTTGCGCGACATTGGCCATCGACCAGATCGGCAGCAGGAAATTAACCCCGATCGACGGATTAGTGAGCAGACCCGTCTCGATCGCATGGAAACTGTGATGGATGCCCGTGACGACGATCGACGAATAGAGGCCACCGAACACCACGCCGGCGAGCGCGCCACCATGCTGATAGATCGCCTGCAGGCCGAACGACAGGCCATCGCCAAGCGCGCGCCCGATCGGGCCGACCACCGTCAGCGCGATCGCGCCCGAGATCAGCAGCGTCAGGAACGGCGTGAAGATCAGATCGATCGCGTTCGGCATGAATCGCTTCACGCCACGCTCGATCCACGACATCATCCAGACCGCCAGCAGGATCGGCAGCACCGTGCCCTGATAACCGACTTTCGCCACGTGCAGGCCGAACAGATCCCAGTATTCGTGCACGCCGCTGCCGAGCGTCCAGGCGTTCTGCAGGTCCGGGTGGATCATGATCCCGGCGAGTGCCGCCGCCAGGAATGGCGATACGCCGAAATCGCGGGCCGCCGAGAATGCGATCAGGATCGGCAGGAACACGAACGCCGTGCTCGCGAAGATGTTCAGGATCTGGAACACGGCGCTGTCGCCGGTGATCCACCCCATGCTCTTCAGCATGCCGAGCAGGCCCATCAGCAAGCCCGATGCGACGATCACCGGAATGATCGGCACGAAGATGTTCGACAGCGTGCGCGCGAGCTTCTGCGCGGCGTTCTGCTGGGCGACGGCGGCCTGCTTCACGTCCTCGAGCGATCCGGTTGCCGACGCACCCAGCAGCGCTTGCAGCGCATCGTGAACCTTCTCGACGGTGCCCTGGCCGATGATGATCTGCACCTGTCCGGCGCCGCTGAACGACCCTTTCACGAGACCGAGCGCGCCGATCGCCGTATGGTCGACCTGCTCGGCGTCATGAACGACGAGCCTCAGTCGGGTCGCGCAGTGCGAGAGCCGCGCAATGTTCGCGGGACCGCCCACCAACGGCAGCAGCGCCTGTGCGGTGTCGATTTCAGTCATTTGTCTCCTCCACTTCCTGGTTGTCATGGTATCGGTGCCATATGGTATCGATACCACATTACCGAATAGTTCAACCGGCTCGTTCGCGACCCGCATCTTCGGTCAAACACCATCGTAATGGGACCGGCTCAGGTGCTCCGCCGCAATACGAGCCGATACGGCATCACCACCCGCGCAACGTCGCCGCTCTTGGCTTCGCGCATGTCCAGCATCAGGCGGGCAGCCTTCGCGCCCGTGTCCGCATAGTTGTAATGGACGGTCGTCAACGCAGGACGCACCATCCGCGCCATGTCACTATCGCCCATTCCCGCGACCGCCATGCCGTCGGGTACCCGGATGCCGTGGTCGTGCAAACACGCCATCACGCCAACCGCGAGCCGGTCGGTCACGGCCAGAATCGCGGTGCAGCGCGCCTTGCCCGTCGCTCGCAAGAGACGCTCCACCGCTTCCTCGCCTGCTTCGGCCCGGAAGCTCACGCGGACGACCAAATCCGGATCGACCAGTAATCCATGCGCCTGCAACGCATCGACATAGCCGGCCGTTCGCTCTCCGCCGACCTGAAAATCCTCTTCGCCCACCGTCACCAACCCGATCCGCGTATGCCCGCAATTGAGCAGATGCTCGGTCATCTGGCGTGCCGCCGAGCGTTCGTTCTGAATCACGCTCGTGACGCCCAGATGGCTCGCGTCCTGCCCGATCATCACGATCGGGAGGCCCGCCTCGCGGATCGCATTGATCAGACCGCCGTTGACGGTCGTCGCCAGATGCAGCACGCCCGCGACCCGCTGCCTGCGGAACAGATCGTAGGCGGCCTCTTCTTCCGCCACCGAATTGTCCGTGTTGGCCAGCAGCATCTGGTACCGTAGCGGCTCGAGTGTCGACGAAATGCCGGCGACGACCTCCCCCGTCGTATACGAGTTGATCTTTGGAATGATCACGCCGATCAGCCCGGACCGATGGGATTTTAGCTGCTTCGCCAGTTCCGACGGCGTGTAATGCGTCTGCGATATCACGGCTTCGATGCGCTCGCGCACCTCGGCCTTCACATATCCGGAGTTATTCAGTACCCGCGAAACCGTCGACGTCGATACACCAGAGAGCGTCGCAATATCACGGATCGTCAGTCTTTTATGTGGCATCGTTACCATGTGCGGAAGATACGATGTGCCGACCGATCTGTAAAATGGGGTAAACACGGTAATGCCGTTCAGCTATGGGCCGGGCCCCCTCGGCCTCGCCGATATCGAGTTCGCACGCGAGGCATGCAAGACATCGCTGACATCCACCGCGATCCGCTACGCGGAGCTGACGGACGACGCCATCGCGGTCATTCTGAGCACGGGCCGTGTCATTGGCAGCCGGGGCGACAGCTACGACAATGCGCTGGCTGAAACGATCGACGGCCTGTGCAAGACGGAACTGATTCATCGGCGCGCCCCTTGGAAAACGAGGGAATCCGTCGAACTGGCAACGCTGGAATGGGTGGCCTGGTACAACCATCATCGCCTGATGGAACCGCTCGGCTATATCCCGCCTGCTGAAGCTGAGGCAAACTACTACAGGCAATTCAGAAATGCCGCTGACGTGTCCGCATTAACTTAAACCAACCAGCCTCCACGATTCCCGGTGCGGTTCATTCCGGTGCGAACACTGTGGCCCCACCAGTTGATGAAACTGGACTGACCGGGGCGCGACCATTGGGCCACCGCACGGTTTGCCTGGGCTTGCGGGATCTTGCCGATGCCCGCCAGCGTGCGGGTTGTTGCCGAGTTCCCGGTCCTAAAATGCTCTGGATCGATCAGAGCCACGCACGCGACATCGCCATCCCGACGGCGGCCGGGCGCATCGAAGCGATTGTCATCGATATGACGGCCGTCCATGAATTGCGAACTGCCCGCCGGGCGAAAATCGTCGATGACCTGTTTCGTGGCGTGACCAAGCCGTTGACCGCGACCAGACCGGCCAGCTTCGGCATGATTGTCCGGCGCGCAGCGCTGCCGCGCAGCCGGCGACAGCTTGCGATATGGGGCCCTCGATCAAATCAAACCGAGTGCCCCATCCATCAATCAAAGGCCCTTGGTTGGAATGGTGCTGAAGAGCGTTTTCATAAACGGCTTCCCCGTTGTCGAGTACATCCACATCGTGTACTCCATACCGAATCCGACCGTAACTTTTTCAGCCTCGATCACCGAAACCGGAAGCTGAAAAACGACAAACTCACCATTTGGAATACTTCCAGTGTATTTGTCAGCCGTATAAATCCACGAGACATTCGCCTGGCCATTTTGGCGCTGGTCAACGCTCAGATTCGGCATGGATCTCGACGAACCGAAACTAAACGAGGGAGACAGGCTAACCGCGCCCTTGGGATCAATCGACCCGCCAAAACTGAATCCGTCATTGTAGCCAATCGTCCCCACCGAACTTGATGGCGTGACTGTAGAGACAGATACGCCGCCAAGACTTGTACATTCGTATGGCAAGGACGGCGCTCTTCCGCCACTGACGAAGCAAGCAAATTTCGGATCCTTGTATGTGTTCTCGTCGGATGAATCACTATAGACCCGCAATTTATCCAGGCCGGAATCATGCGCGAAAACTCTGATGCCGACAGATTTCGAGAGTGTGTTTGACGCATTGCACTCACCTTTCGGATTTGATTGACCCGCGCTATTACCCCTTTTTTGATAGAGGACATCTCCACTGCACTGCTTGTAGGCATTTCCAAGAACTTGAACGGCCAACCTTGGGATACCGTCGCTACCCTTCCAGATAACGCTGACAATCTCGCCAGACATGCTGGCGTAATTTAGATTCTTTCCGTTGTTTGGCACTCCGTCATCGGAGGGAGATGATGCAATCGATGTCCTGGTATACGAGCACGCCATTTTTCCTTTATTCTGGGACGCCAGTTTATTCGCGTCCGCGCATGCCAGGCCGATATCCTCAAACTTCGAGGTGGAAAAATTTGAGGCAGCCATCACATCGAAAATAAATAATTGAGAAAAAATCAATGCCGAAAAGGCAATTTTTACGTCATTCATATCGATCCCTTTTTATTAAAAAACACCTTGGCCGCCCGGCGGCGGCATGCGCCTTCTTCGCGGCTCAAAGAATCCCGCTACCCATGCAAATTTTGAATTGAGTGCCCGGCGACGGGAAATTCAAGTCTTCCGGTCGAAATTAATTCGCCCATGGTTCTTCGCGGCACCTTCGCCGCAATTCAGCAGGAAGGCGTCATTTCACCGTCACGTAATAATTGACGCTACCTGTCAGCACCGGGATAGGAACACTTGGAGGCGTATTAGGCGGAAGAAGGCTTGGGTCTTGATAATAAATGACGCTCCCGCCCAAAAAGATACTCCCAGCCGTGCTTTTTGGCGAGATTTGGACCAATGGCCGAAACTCGATATCCCCTTTTACGTTAACCACGCCATTTGCCTGAGGATCAATCTTGCACTGCAACTCGGTATTGCTGGCATTTGTCTTGCAATTGGTCGCCAAGCTGATACTGTTGCTCACAACAGCAACCGTGTATTGAGGCAAGAAAGTAAACGTATTGGGAGGCGCCGTGAATATCACATCCAAAGGCTCCCGTCCAAAATGAATGGGATCCGAGCCGGGAACGGTCAGCTTATATTTGACGCTAACCAATAATACTTGACCAGGCACTCCGCCAGCATTGGCCGGAGGACCATCTTGAGCAAAAATGGGCGGACCTGCCATTGCCGCCGTCGATCCAAAAAGCAGGGCACCCCAAAAAACCAGAGCAGACACCAATGACGATAGCCTCGGCATGATTAAACACTCCTTGAATTATACTTTCATGGCCCTTATAATTCCTGAACATCACAACGAATGACACCGCGATTGTGAAGGGGGCGCAAAAACACTTTCAAATACGCCTCAACACCATTTCAAAATAATTTCTAATCACCCGAGAAAGCATAAGCAATACGACACACTTCTTTCCAATTGCGACTTTATGCACTTCGGATATCTAATTTTTAATAAATCGCCAATTTACTTCTTCGCGCCGTTTAATTTTGATTGCTGTCGCACAAACGCGCTTGGAAGCGAGACGGCTTACCTTGTTAACCGCCAATCCCCCTAAAGCAAAAACGGCGGAGCCCCCACCGGGACCCCGCCGTCTCAATCCAACCAGCCCTACACCCCATCCTCAGCGCAACGCCTTCACATCCCCCGCACTGACATTCGCCGGCTGCCCGCCCCAGCTTGCCCTGAGGTAATTCGCGAGCAACGCCAGATCCTGATCGCCGAGCGTCCGCGCGAACCCCGGCATCGCCTGCATGTTCTCGACCCCGGCGAACCGCTGCTCCTCGATCCCATCGAGCATCGCGACCAGCAGGTTGTGCGGATCGGCCTGTCTGAGCGTCGAATTCCCGCGCATCGGCACGGCCACATGCGGCTTGCCCTCGCCGGACAGTCCATGACACCCCGCACACACCGCGAGATACACCGAACGCCCCGCCGCGAGCTGCGCGGCATCCGCCGAAACAGCCTTGAGCGGTTCCGGCGCGGGCGGCGTATCGCCCATCAAATACACCGACAACGCGCGCAAATCATCCTGCGTCATATATTGCGTGCTCAGATGCACGACCGGATACATCTCGCCGAACGCCGACCCTTGCTGCGCGATCCCGACACCGAACAGCGTCTGCAGATCGGCCCCGGTCCAGCCACGCGCGGCCAGCCCCGTCGGCGTGATATCCGGCGCGATCACGCGCCCGAGCGCCGCGCCATGCAGCGGCTTGGCCTTATCCAGCTGCCCGAACACCCCGCGCGGCGTATGACACTCCGCGCAATGCCCCAGCGCATTCGCCAGATACCGCCCGCGCTGCCAATCCGCCGACTTCCCCCGCGACGCATCGGGCAGCGTGTCCGACAGGAACATCATGTTCCAGACCGCCATCCCGAAGCGCATGTTGTACGGGAAGCTCAGCTCGTGCGCGCGGCTCTCGACCGCCACCGGCTTCACCGTCATCAGATACGCATACATCGCGTCGGTATCCGCGCGGCTCAGCTGCCGATACGACGTATAAGGCATCGACGGATACAACTGCTTGCCCGGCGCTTTCCCATCATGCAGCGCGGCATAAAACTCCGCCGCGCTCCACTTGCCGATCCCGTCATCCTTGTCCGGCGTGATGTTCGAGCCATAAAACGCGCCATACGGCGAATCGAGCTTCACCCCGCCCGCAAACGGCGCGCCGTCCTTCGCGGTGTGACAGGCCGCACAGTCGGCCGCCTTCACGAGATATCGGCCGCGCGCGATCAATTCGGGCGTCGGCACGGCCGCAACGCTCGGCGTATCGTGCGAGCCGCACGCGGCGAGCGCCGCCGCGCACAGACCAAGCAGCGTCGCATGGCGCGCCGCGCGCGCGAACCGGGCCCCCAGTGTCGTCATCGTGCTCATGCCGCGTCCTTCACGAGTCCGGGCGTGCCGAGCACGAGATCCTTCACCGCCTCGTAATAGCGCACATACCCCGTGCAACGGCACAGATGCGGATTCAAGGCCTCGGTAATCACGCTCTCGACATCGGCGCGCGCGATCGGCGCGAGCTTCAGCCGTTCGAGCAGCACGGTCGCCGCATTGACGAACCCCGGCGTGCAGTACCCGCACTGGAAACTGAAGTGCTCCAGGAACTTCTGCTGGATCGGCGAAAGTTCGACCACGTCACCCGCGTCGTTGCGCTTCGCGTGCCCCTCGACCGTCCGCACCCGTCGGCCGTCGAAGAAATGCGCGCCGGTAATACACGTGCGCACTTCCTCGCTGCTGCCGTCCGGCTGATCGACGATCACGACGCACGCGTGACAAATACCCTGCCCGCACCCGAGCCGCGAGCCGGTCAGGCCGAGATACTCGTGCAGGAAATCGATCATCATGATCCCGGCCGGCACCGGCATCGGCCCGACCGACTGGCCATTGACCGTCATGCTGAGCGGCTGCGGCCGATACTGAACGAGCGGACGCTCGACCGGCGCGGCCGCAGACGCGCCGCTGGCCGGCGCGGCCGCAGCCGCACTCGCGGCCGAAGCGTTTTGAACCTGGGAAGCCGTCGGCGCGCCGGCGGCGCCCTGGGTCGCCGATGCGGCAGGTTGGGCGGCCGTCATGCAAGTACCTCCTGAATGTTCTGCGGGGTCACCGGCAAATCGGTGAAACGGTGGCCGATCGCGTGCGCGATGCCGTTGACGATCGCGCCGACGACCGGAATCATCACGACCTCGGCGACGCCCTTCGGCGGATCGGTTTCGGACAGCGGCGGCAGGGTTTCGCCGGTCTGCGACCAGACGGCGACGTCCTTCGCGCGCGGCAGCTGGTAGCGGTTGAAGTTCCACGTACCGTTGCCGGGGCCGTCCTCGTAAAGCGGCAGATATTCGTGCAGCGCGTGACCGATGCCCATCGCGAGGCCGCCTTGCAACTGCCCCGACACGAGTTGCGGCGAAATCTGGTTGCCGCACTCCATGATCGAGTGGTGCGTCAGCAGCTCGACCTGCCCGCTCGCTTCATGCACGGTCAGCTCGACCAGCGTGCCGACCGCCGTGTAATAGGTCACGGCCGCGTTGTTGCGTTGCACGGGCGGAATGAACACACGCCGACGGTCGAGCACGTGATAACCGTTCGCAGTCGTCGGCAACGTGGACTTCGCAACCGCCGCGGCCGGCTTGCGCGACGCAGGCGCAGGCGCCGCCGCCGCACCGCTCGCCGCGGCACCCGCCGGCGTCCCGCCGCCCGCGCCATAGCGCAGCGACAGCCCGTCGATCGGCAGCCGATCCACGGTCCCGCCGACCTCGAACTCGGCCTCGGTCCATTGCCAGCGGTTGAACACGTGGACGACCGCGCCCGTCGGCAGGCCCAGTTCATAGGCCTTCTTCACGAGCCGCTCATACGGCAGCGCCTCGAGCCCGGCGGCCGTCAGACTGCCGTCGACCCAGCGCGCGTCCTCGAAGCGCACGACGAGCGGCGCGGCCTGGCCGCCGCCGATGCCTTGCCCCCAGATCGCGAGCGCCGCCGGCCACAGGCCGTAGCGGAACACCGCGCGCGCGGCTTCCTGCGTGCTGTGCGTGAAATAGAACGCGGAATTGGTCGCGCTCGACGGCGACGCATAGCTCGGCGTCCAACGCGGGTTCGCGCTCAGCCGGTCCTGATCGGCCTGCGACATCAGGTACGGATCGCCGCTCGTGACGACCGGCAGATCCGGCCATTCGGTCACCGCGACGCGCACCTCGGCAGCCGGCCGCCCAAGCCACTTCGCGACCGCGACGGCCTGCGAGGTCGACATCCCGGTGCCGATCTCCGCGCCCGTGTGATGCAGCGTGATCGCGCCGTTCTCGTCGAACTCGACTTTCGCCAGCGACGCCTCGGCGCCCGTGCCGAAGTCTTTCTGCACGCACGCGAAGCCGACGCCATAGCGCCGCCCCGGATGCGCGGCTTCGTAATCGGCCTTCTTCTTCTCGCGCTGAGTCCACAGCGGATGCTTCTTCGCGCGCTCGAGCACTTCGTCGGCGCGCACCGCACCGGCCGGAATCGCGCCCTGCGTGTTCTTCATCCCGGAGCGCAGCACGTTGCGCAGCCGGAATTCGATCGGATCGATCCGCAATTGCGCCGCGATCTCGTCGATCGCCATCTCGGTCGCCGCCATGCTCTGCAGCGTGCCGTAGCCGCGCGCGGAACCCGCGTCGATCGCGCGCGAGGCGATCGCGACGGCGGTGAAGTCGTTCTTCGGGAAGTAATAGATCGATTGCGCGGCGGTCGCGCCGACCATCGCCACCGACGGCGAGAAATTGCAGCGCCCGCCGCCGTTCGCCTCGAAGTCGCCCTTGAACGACTTGAGCAAGCCGGTTTCGCGCTCGACCGCGATGCGGTAATGCATCTTGAACGCATGCCGCTTGAGCGAGGTCTGGAACTGTTCGAAGCGGTCGTTCGCGAGCCGCACCGGCCGCCCGTCGCCATACAGCGCGGCCACGAGCCCGTAGAACGGCATGTTGCAGTGGTCCTTCGAGCCGTAGCCGACCGTGTAGCACGGGTGCACGAACATCTGCCTGACCGGGAAGCGGCACTTCGCGGCCATGCCGGCCGCGTTCTCGACCACTTCGAGCGGCGACTGGGTCGGCACCACGAGGTGCAGGGTCTGGGTCGCCGCGTCGTACCAGCAGTTCGCGTTGTCGGGTTCGAGCGCGGCGGTGTCGACGGACTGGGTCTGGTATTCGCGGTCGAACACGAGCCAGCCGGCATCCGGCTGGTCGAGTTCGTGCGCGATCCCGGCCGCGTGGAACATGCCCTGCTCGTCGAGCTTGCCGTGTTCCTTGCCGTCCGGCCAGACGGGCTCGTGCTTGCGCATCATGCTCGGAAAGATCGGCGCGTCCTTGAGGCTCGAGAACACGTCGTCGTCGTACGGCGTCGCGCCGCCCACCCGCACGTAGCGGAAGGTGCCCCACGGGTCGCGTTCGAGCGGCCCGGTGCTCGCGCCGTAGCGGATCACGTCGTCACGGAATTTCAGCGTGCTCTTGGCGAAACTGAAGCGCGCGAAATCGTGATAGATGAGGATCGCGACCGCATGGCCGAGATACGCGGGCGTCTTGCCGGCCGGCAGCAGCATGTCGTCGCCGTAGAACGCCGGAAACGCGAGGCCGTCGCGCGCCAGGTCGTCGGCCGTCACGATCCGGTCGGGTTGCAGGTCGTCGCCGAGCGACGTCAGGTCGAAGCCCTGGTACACACTGTCGGCCCGCGTGGCGCGCAGCACCAGCGCATGGGCCTGTTCCTTCGGCCAGTGCGGCATGTCGGACGCGCGGATGTCGCGCGCGAACACCTTCGCGCCGGTGACTTTCGCGATGCCGTCGATGCGGAATTTGGCTTGGCCGGTGGCGCTGTTCCATTGCACCGGCGTCAGGATTTTCTCTTCGAATAGCGCCGCAAATGCGCGGCTGCCGATCGGCGCGACGTACACCGTCACGCCAGCCAGCACGCTGGCTTTCAGAAAAGCACGCCGCGACAGGCCGTGTTTTCTCATGGAATCCTCCTACTGCGGCGCGCCATGCGCACCGCGCCCGCCCGCGGGCGGCCGTCTCAGAAACACGAGCCGTTGTGGGGGCCGGCTCGCAAAGGCGCGCATTATCGCGCAGCGCGCCGGCAAGCGGCTATGGTTTACTTCACATCCCGAGATTATCGGAATGCTTATGTGTCGAGCGGCGGCGGGCGGAGGAACGCCGCCCGCTCAGCAATACGGCTCGATCAGTACAGAATAGGCGACCGCGGCGCCCACGCAGAGGAAGAACAGGTGCAGCGCGATCTTGAACGACGCGAACCAGGACGGATCGTTGCGCATAGAAAGCTCCAGGCTGGCGAACGGTTCTCATCATGCGGCCGCGTCGATGCGCGCAACATGCGGAAGCGGCGAAGCGCCGCTCAGGCACAGACTGAACGCGCGGGCGCGCATTCCTGTTACCGTATCGGCCGAACAACACTCATCCCGCCCCAACACCATGCGATTCGATCTGACCGATCTGCGCCTGTTCATGCACGTCTGCGAAGCGGGCAGCATCACGGGCGGCGCCGAGCGCACCCATATCACGCTGCAATCCGCGAGCGAGCGGATTCGCGGCATGGAAGACGAACTGGGCGTGCCGCTCCTGCATCGCACCCGGAACGGCGCGCAGCCTACCGATGCGGGCCGCTCGCTCGAACACCACGCACGCGCGGTGCTGCAGCAGATCGAGCAGATGCGCGGCGAGCTGCAGCAGTACGGCGAGGGCCTGCGCGGCCATATCCGGCTGCTGTGCAACACCGCGTCGCTGAGCGAATACCTGCCCGAAGCCCTCGCCGCCTACCTGCCCCGCCATCCCAAGCTGACGATCAGCGTCGAGGAGCGCTCCAGCCAGGACATCGTCCATGCGATCCGCAACCGGGTCGCCGAATTCGGCATCGTCGCCGATTCGGTCGGGCTCGACGGGCTCGAACAGATCCCGTTCCGCGAGGATTGGCTGATCGGGATCGCGGCCGCCGGCCATCCGCTCGCGCGCCACGAACAGATCGCGTTCGCGGATCTCATCGACACGGATTTCATCGGCATGACGGACGGCAGCGCGCTGCAGGTGCACCTCGCCGAGCAGGCGAAGGCGCTCGGCAAGCGGATCCACTACCGGGTCCAGCTGAAGAGCTTCGACGCGATCTGCCGGCTGGTCGCGAGCGGCGTCGGCATCGGCGTGGTGTCGCGGCACGCGGCGCTGCGGGCGCGCGCGACCATGGACGAACTTCGCTTGGTGGAACTGACGGACAGCTGGGCGCACCGCAAGCTCACGCTCTGCGCGCGGCGCTTCGAGGACTTGCCCCGGCATACGCGCGATTTCATCGCATTCCTGTCGAACCCGCCGCAGTGAGGCGCGGCCGCCGTCATGCGCGCGCGGCCAGCATCATGTATACGCCGAGCGCGGCGAGCCCCGCGAAGAAGCAGCGCCGGAATGCGCGTTCGCTGATCACGCGCCGCAGGGCCTGGCCCAGCGCCATGCCGGCCAGCGCGGGCACGAGCGCGAGCGCCGACAGGCCGAGATCGACCGGCTGCAGGCTCGACGACAGGCCCAGTTGGACCGCGAGCGCGAGCGTCGAGGCGGTAAACGACAGGCCCAGCGCCTGAATCAGATCGTCCCGGCCGAACCGCAGCGACTGCAGATACGGCACGGCGGGAATCACGAACACGCCGGTCGCGGCCGTGACCGCGCCGGTCAGGTAGCCCACGAGCGGCGACAGCCAGATCTCATGGCGGCCCGGTTCGGGCAGGCGTGCGGCCGCGAGGCCCCAGGCGCCGTAGGCGGCCAGCACCGCGCCCAGCGCCGCGTGGGTCCACGCGGGTGCGGCGGCAAGGGTCGGCAGCCCGCCGACGAGCATCCCGGCGACGAGGCCCGCGATCAGCGTCCACAACCGGCGCAGCAGCGCGCGCACCGACGGCCCGAGCAGCAATTGCCAGACATTGGTCACGAACGACGGCACCAGCAACAGGCTCGCCGCCGCCGCGGGCGGCATCGCGAAACTCAGCAGGCCCATCGCGATGGTCGGCAGCCCGAGCCCGACCAGCCCTTTCACGAGGCCCGCCAGCAGGAACACGCTCGCGACGATCGCGGCCGGCTCGACATGCATGCGCCTCTCCTTGTGACGGCATCCAAGGCGCGATGATCGCAGCGCGGGGCCGCGAGGACCTATGCGGCTTTGCCTGAGCATTCCTGAGGCGACGCCCGCCGGTCCCGGGTTCGGGTTCGGGTTCGGGTTCGGGTTCGGGTTCGGGTTCGGGTTCGGGTTCGGGTTCGGGTTCGGGTTCGGGTTCGGGTTA
>NZ_JBXAPG010000001.1:0-24077 GCF_058803765.1 Burkholderia sp. GW821-FHT14F03 | reverse complement strand
TCGGGCTTGCCGCTGCTTGCTGTCTGGATACCCCGTTCACACGGTGCGGATGGCCTCCGCGGCCCGGGGACGCACCAACTTATGCGGCCTCGCCCGAGCGATTCAGACGCAGCGCACAGCGCTTCGCCCAGTCCCGCCGCTTGCTGCCGGGCGCCCAATCCGCGTGTTCGGACAACCTTCTCGGCCCCGGGGCGCCCCAACCCGTACGCCCCCGCCGCCCAAGCAACCAGGAGGCCGCCCGCCGCCTCGCTCAGCCCCGCCGCTCGCTGTCGAGATGCGCCATCTGCGCATCCGGATAGCGTTCTCCGGCCGCCGCGCCGGCCGGCACCGCGGCCTCGATGCGCGCGAGGTCGTCGGCCGTGAGGCGCAGTTCGAGCGCGGCGGACAGGTCGGCCAGCTGCGCGCGCCGACGGGCGCCGACGAGCGGCACGATGTCCACGCCGCGCGACAGCGCCCACGCGATCGCGACCCGCGCCGGATTGCTGTCGCGCGCGACGGCGATGTCGCGCAGCGCCTCGACGAGCCGCAGGTTGTGGTCGAGGTTCGCCCCCGAGAAACGCGGGCTCGCGCCGCGGAAGTCGCGCTCGCCCTCGCGCGCCTTCGTCCATTGCCCGCCGAGCAGCCCGCGCGACAGCACCCCGTAGGCGGTCACGCCGATTCCCGCCGCCCGGCAGGCCGGCAGGATCTCCGCCTCGATCCCACGCGACAGCAGCGAGTACTCGATCTGCAGATCGCTGATCGGCGCGACGGCCGCCGCGCGGCGCACCGTCTCCGCGCTGGCCTCGGACAGTCCGATATGACGCACGTAGCCGGCCTTCACGAGGTCCGCGATCGCGCCGACCGTCTCCTCGATCGGCACCGTCGGATCGACGCGCGACGGCCGGTAGATGTCGACGTAATCGGTGTCGAGCCGCTTCAGCGTGTACGCGAGGAAGCTGCGCACCGCGGCCGGACGGCCGTCGTAGCCGAGGAACGCGCCCGCCGGATCGCGCAGCGCGCCGAACTTCACGCTCAGCACCACGGCTTCGCGCTGCCGGCCCCGCAACGCGTCGCGAATCAGCAGTTCATTCGCGCCCATGCCGTAGAAATCGCCGGTGTCGAGCAGGGTCACGCCGGCATCGAGCGCGGCGTGCAGCGTCGCGATGCTCTCCTCGCGATCGGCCGGCCCATAGAAATCGGACATGCCCATGCAGCCGAGGCCGAGGGCGGAAACGCGCGGGCCGGTGCGGCCGAGGTGACGGGTATCCATCGTGTGCTCCTTGCTTGATCGGGTGGGAATGAACGCATTCTGGGCGGTCGCCGCGCGCCGATAAACGCGCGTTCCCCAACCAAATCGTTCGACGCCGGTTAACAATGGCGCTTTCCCTTCACCCGCCGGACGTCTCCCTCATGGATCACCTGCAATCGATGCGCATCTTCGTGCGCGTCGCCCACCTCGGCAGTTTCACGAAGGCGGCCGAACAACTGCTGATGCCGCGCCCCACCGTCAGCAATGCCGTGCAATACCTGGAAAAGCATCTGGGCGTTCGTTTGCTGCAACGCACCACGCGACGCGTCGCCCTGACGCCGGAGGGCGCGACCTATTACGAGCGCTGCGTGCGCCTGCTGGCCGACCTCGACGATACGGAATCGCTGTTCGACGGCGCGGGCGCGACGCCGCGCGGTGTGATCCGGGTCGATCTGCCGGAGCGGCTCGCGCTGTACAAGGTGATTCCGGCGCTGCCCGCGTTCCATGCGCGCTATCCGGACATCCGCATCGTGCTGAGCGCGTCCGACCGCTACGTCGACCTGATCGCGGAAGGCATCGATTGCGCGGTGCGGGTGGGCGCGCTGAGCGACACCTCGCTCGTCGCGCGGCGGATCGGCGAGATCGCGCAACTCAACTGCGCGGCGCCCGACTATCTGGCGCGCCACGGCACGCCGCGCACGCCGGACGACCTGCCGGACCATGTCGCGGTCGGCTATTTCTCGACCCGCACCGGGCGCGAGCTGGACTGGGAGTATCGGGACAGGGACAGCGGTGAAAACCGCACGGTGAAGATGCGCAGCGTGGTCGCGGTCAGCAGTTCGCAGGCGTACCTGGCGTGCTGCCTGGCGGGCCTCGGGATGATCCAGGCACCGCGCGACAGCCTCGGCGAGGCGCTCGCCTCGGGCCGGCTGGTCGAGGTGCTGGCGGACTGGCAGGCGGACGCGCTGCCGGTGTCGGTGGTGTTTCCGCATGGCCGGCAGGTGCCGCCGCGCGTGCGGATCTTCATCGACTGGGTCGCGGAAACGCTCAGCCGGCCCATGCAGGCCGGCTGAGCGCAATCCCGCCGAGACGCGAACGGGCGGACGCCCGCTCGCACAACGGCCGCTTAGAACTTGTGGCGGATCGCCGCGCGGACCGCGAACTGGTTCGACGAAGCCGACGGGCCGTCCGTGCCGACCACGTAGCCACCGTCGAGGATCGTGCCGGTCTTGTCGCCCGCGACCTTCTGCCATGCGCCTTGCAGGTAGACGTCGGTGCGCTTCGACAGGTTGTAGTCCGCCATCACGCCGACGGTGTGGTACTTCGGCTTCACGCTGTTGTTCGCGTCGAACTTGGCGTCGGTGTACACGTATTGCGCGCCGATGAAGAATGCCGGCGTCAGTTGGTACATGCCGTTGATTTCGAAGTTCTGGAACTTCGTCGCCGTCACGCCGAGCGCCGCCAGCGAGAAGCTCGTCGGCAGATACACGGTCGAGACCGGATTCTTGATGTCCGTCTTCGTGTAGACGAAGCCGACCGTCGCCGGGCCGAACGTGTAGTTGATGCCGCCGCCGAAGATGCGCAGGCGGTCAGCCGTGAAATTCGCGTCGTTGGTCGCGATCGCGCCGCCCGTCGACTTGCCCGGGTTGTTCGCCTGCAGGTAGGCTGCCGCGAGGTTCAGGCCGGCCAGTTGGTACTGCGCGCCGATGCTGTACTGGCGGTTGTTCGAGAAGCCGGTGTCATTGCTGAAGCTGTACGTGCCGCCGAAGGTCAGGCCGTTGAAGTTCGGGCTCGCGTACTTCACCGTGTTGTTCACGCGGAACGAGTTGTCGGTGTTGTCGTTGTCATACGGGTGCGAGAAGAACGTGCCGCCCCAGTTGCCGTTCGCGGTCAGCGGCGCCAGGTAGTCGACCAGCGAGTCGTACTGGCGGCCCAGCGTCAGCGTACCGTACTGCGCGTGCGACAGGCCGACGAATGCCTGACGGCCGAACATGCGGCTGCCTTGCCCCAGGCCGCCGTTGTTCACGTCAAAGCCGTTTTCCAACGTGAAGATCGCCTTCAGGCCGCCACCGAGGTCTTCGGTGCCGCGCAGGCCCCAACGGCTGCCCTGCGCGTAGCCGCTCGCCAGCTTGTAGCTGGTCTTGCCCTGGCCGTTCACGCTGACATTGTTCGTGTAGTTGAAGCCTTCGTCGATCACGCCGTACAGCGTGACGCTGCTTTGCGCGAAAACCGGTGCGGCGCAGGCGACGAGTGCGGCTGCGGCAATGACGTGTTTCTTCATGTTGGAATCTCCAGACCTTATTGATTGTTTGCCTCTTGACGAGGCCTTCACGCGATTTCTTTTATTCATGCCCGTTTCGGGCCGCCGACCCCCGATCCACCCGGGATTCGTGCAGTGCGCGCAATAGTGTCATGCAAAAAATAACGAGTCCACGTTAAGGCACCACTTTTTTACAGCACGTTGCAAATTGCCAACTACGCTGTAAGGTACCCTGCGCGCCGGCCTTGCCGCGCCGGGCGCGACCGGCCGCCATTCGCGTAAACCCGTGATTTGCGCCATCAATGGCAAAATGCGCGACCATCGTCATTTCGTCACGGTCTTATGCTGTCGTTCCCCGTCATGCGTTTCCCACTTCCCGCCGCCCCCGCGGCCGCCGCCCGCGCGGCCGGCCGCGCATGAACGCAGCCGCCTCATCGCCGCAGCGCTACCTGGAACTCGATTTCTTTCGCGGCCTGGTGTTGCTCGTCATCATGGTCGACCACATCGGCGGCAGCATCCTGTCGCGCGTGACGCTGCACGCCTACGCGCTGTGCGATGCGGCCGAGGTGTTCGTGTTCCTCGGCGGCTTCGCGACCGCGATCGCGTACAACTCGCTCGCGGAACGCAAGACCGTCGCGGCCGCGCGCCAGCGCTTCATCCGGCGCGCGTTCGAGATCTACCGCGCGTTCCTCGTCACGGCCGGCCTGATGCTGCTGATCACCGCGGTGCTGAACGCGCTCGCGATCGACGGCCCGAACATGCCGACCAATGATCTCGAGGGCCTGCTGCACACGCCGCTCATCGTGCTGCGCGACATCCTGCTGTTCCGCCGCCAGCCCTATCTCGCCTCGGTGCTGCCGATGTATGCGTTCTTCGCGCTGCTGGTGCCGCTCGCGCTGCCGGTCGCGCGCAACCGGCCCTGGCTGCTGCTCGCGGTCAGCGTGCTGCTGTGGCTGTCCGCGCGCCGCATCGCCGGCTACCTGCCGACCGTCGACGGCATGCCGTGGGACTTCAATCCGTTCGCCTGGCAGCTGCTGTTCGTGCTCGGCGTGCTCGCGCGCTGCCAGCCGATCTATCCCGCGCTGTCGAAGCCGCCGCTCGGCTGGCTGATCACGGTCGCGGCGCTCGCGGGCGTCGCGGCGGGCGCGTACTACCGCCTGCGCATCGAGCCGTTCCCCGCCGATCCGTCGCTCAAGCAGAACCTCGGCGCGCTGCGCCTCCTGAATTTCCTCGCGATCGCCTGGCTCGCCGCCAAGCTGGTGCACCTCGGCTGGATGCACACGATCGCCCACGCGATGCCCTGGATCGGCACGATCGGCCGCCAGGGCCTGCTGTGCTTCGTGGCCGGCACCGCGATCTCGCTCGCCGTCGATTCGCTGCTGTACTACACGACCGGCGGCTATCTCAACGTGCCGCTCGGCCTCGCCGCCGACGCCGCCGCGATCGGCCTCCTGTACGTGGTCGCGAAACTGTACGCCCCGCTCGTCGCGCGGCTGCCGTTCACGGCGCGCAAGCGCTGAAAACGCCCGGCAACCGTCATCGGCACCTGCTAGCATTACCAGAGCTTTATTCCGACACTTTTTTCATGCGCCGATTTCTCGTTGCCGCCCTGGCCGCCCTGTGCGCGGCCTGCTCGTTCAGCGCGGCCGCCGCGCCGGGCAGCGTCGTCACCCGTACGTTCCGTTCCGCCGCGCTGCACCGCGACTGGTCCTACATCGTTTACCTGCCCGCCGGCTACAACCCCGAAGGCGCCCGCTACCCGGTGCTGTACCTGCTGCACGGCAATGCCGGCGACGCCAACGACTGGGTCACGCAGGGCCGCCTGCCGCTCACCGCGGACGCGCTGATCGAGCGCAAGGAGATCCCGCCCGTCGTGATCGTGATGCCGCAAGGCGGCACCGACTGGTACGTCGACCGCAAGGAACGCATGCAGACCGCCTTCCTCGACGATCTGATCCCCGACGTCGAGGCCCATTACGCGGTGTCGAACCAGCGCGCGGGGCGCGCGATCGGCGGCGTGTCGATGGGCGGCTACGGCGCGCTGCGCTTCGCGCTGCTCGAACCGGAGCGGTTCTGCGGCGCGCTGCTGCTGAGCCCCGCGATCTACTCGGGCGAACCGCCGTCGACCTCGGCCGCGCGCTATGTCGGCGTGTTCGGCGACCGGCAGTTCGATCCGAAGGTCTGGCACGAACTCAATTACCCGGCGCTGTGGCGCGGCTACTTCGCGCAGCCGCTGCGGCTGCCGATGTTCATCGCGGCCGGCGACGACGACCTGTCGATCCAGGCCGAGTCCAGCTACCTGTATACCCACCTGCGCCGCGCGCAGAACCCCGCCGCGCTGCGCATCATCGACGGCGCGCACACCTGGGACGTATGGCGACGCCTGATCGGCCCCGCGCTCAAGTACACGCTGGAATGCGTCAAGTAGACGAGCACGCAGGCGGCGGGCGGCCTCGCCCGCTGTTTTCCCCCCATTAAGCGACCCGGCCGCCGGCACGCCCCCGCGCCGGCCCCGGTTGCACCAGGGAGTTGCGCCGTCCGGGACGGTCGGACACAATCTCCCGCGTCGCGCGGCCCGCGTCGAAGTCGTCCGAATCGTCGCGCGGCCCGGCGCCCCGCCGTCCTGTTCAACGCTTACCGGTGCGCCTCATGCAAATCGATACCTACGGAACCCTGGTCGCGGCCACGCTCGTCCTCCTGCTCGGCCACGCGCTCGTGTCGCGCCTCGCCGTCCTGCGCGCCTACACCATTCCCGAGCCGGTCGCGGGCGGCCTCGTAATCGCGCTCGCGCTGACCGCGCTGCGCGGCGTGGGCGGCGTCGAAGTCCGCTTCGACGCCGCCTTGCAGACCCCGCTGATGCTCGCGTTCTTCGCATCGATCGGCCTCAACGCGAAACTGTCGACGCTCAAGTCCGGCGGCCCGATGCTGCTGCGCTTCCTGCTCGTCGTGCTCGGCCTGCTGGTCCTGCAGGACGCGCTCGGGATCGGACTCGCCAAGGCGATCGGGCTCGACCCGCTGCTCGGCCTGCTGGCGGGCTCGATCACGCTGTCGGGCGGCCACGGCACGGGCGCGGCGTGGAGCAAGGTATTCGCCGAGCGCCACGGCCTGCAGTCGGCCACCGAGGCGGCGATCGCCTGCGCGACCTTCGGCCTCGTGCTGGGCGGGCTGCTCGGCGGCCCTGTCGCGCGCCTGCTGACGCGCCGCCTGCGCACGCCGCAGCCGGTCGCGGCCGACGGCCGGCACGACGCCGACGACACCGGTTTCGAACATCCGCGCGACCAGCAGTCGATGACGCCCGCCGCCTTCATCAACACCGTCGCGCTGTTCGCGATCGCGCTGTCGGGCGGCACCGCGATCGAAGCCGCGATCCGCGGCACCGCGTTCGAGCTGCCGACCTTCGTCTGCGTGCTGTTCGTCGGCGTAGTGCTGAGCAACGGGCTCGCGCTGTTCGGCGGGCGCGTGTCCGAGCATGCGGTCGCGCTGCTCGGCAACGTGAGCCTGTCGCTGTTCCTCGCCATGGCGCTGATGACGCTGCGGCTGTGGGAACTGACCTCGCTCGCCTTGCCGATGGTGATCCTGCTGGTCGCCCAGACGTTGCTGATGGTCGTCTACGCGGTGTTCGTCACGTTCCGCCTGATGGGCGCGAACTATGACGCGGCGGTGCTCGCGGCCGGCCACTGCGGCTTCGGGCTCGGCGCGACGCCGACCGCGATCGCCAACATGCAGGCGGTCACCGCGCGCTTCGGCCCGTCGCATCTGGCGTTCGTGATCGTGCCGATGGTCAGCGCGTTCTTCATCGACATCGCGAACGCGATCGTGATCAAGCTGTTCCTCGCGCTGCCGATCTATGGCTGACGACGCGCGCCGGCGCGCAGGCGGATCGCCGCGGATGCCCCCTGGCGCGTCAGGGTCGCGCACGCGGCGGCGGAAAACGGTGTACAACACCGCTATTCCCGTCCGCCGAGGTGCCCCATGTCCACCGATGCAGGCCACACCGACCGTCCCGTCCGGATCCCCGGCCCCGATCATCCGATCACGATCGAGCCCCATCCCGGGCGCGTCGTGGTCACCGTCGCGGGCCATGTGATCGCCGACACGCGCCGCGCGCTCGCGCTGCGCGAAGCCAGCTATCCGCCCGTGCTCTACATCCCGCGCGAGGACGCCGACATGACGCAGCTCGCGCACACCGACCACACGACCTACTGCCCGTACAAGGGCGATTGCGCGTACTTCTCGATTCCCGCCGGCGGCCCGCGCGCGGTCAACGCGGTGTGGAGCTACGAGCATCCGTACCAGGCGGTCGAGGCGATCCGCAACCATCTCGCGTTCTACCCGGACCGCATCGATACGCTCGAATCGCGGCCGGACTGAGCCCGGCCGCCTCCGCTGAGCGCCTCGGCGCTCAGCGCACGCGCATCAGCAGCGTGCGCGGATGCGTCGCGCCGCGCCGCGCGCAGCGATCGACAGCGCGGCGCGCGCATAGCCGTTGCCCGGCGCGTCCGCGCAATCGAGCAGCGCCCGCGCGCCCGCCATCCCCGCGTTGTCGGCCGCGATCAGCGCAGTGGGGCCCAAGCGCGGCTCCAGTACGCGCAACACCGGCAGATACGCGGACTTCGCGCCATCGAGGAACACGAAGTCGATCGCCTCGGGCGCGTGGTCGCGTGGTCGCGCAGCGTGCGTTCGCCCGCGCGGATCACGCTCGCGGCGGAGCGGTTGCGCGCGCGACGAAACCCTGGCCGACACCGCGCATGCCGCCGGCTCCTTCGACGCCGCGCACATGGTGCATGCCTGGCATCGCGCGTGCGGTCTCGCGCCTATCGCCTTCCGCCTTCCGCCTTCCGCCTTCCGCCTTCCGCCTTCCGCCTTCCGCCTTCCGCCTTCCGCCTTCCGCCTTCCGCCTATCGCCTATCGCCTATCGCCTTCCGCCTATCGCCTTCCGCCTATCGCCTTCCGCCTATCGCCTTCCGCCTATCGCGCGATCGCGATGCTCGCGCGCTGACCGTCGACGCCTCAATAAAAATGGCATTGATTAACGGCGCGGAAAACCGGAACTTTAGGCTTCCCCGGCAAAAAAGCCGCGCTTTTCACACGCGCGCGTCCCTGTTCGAGTTTTTTCGCGGCGAGCCCCCGCGAATCCGCTTCGGGTCATCGCGCCGTCATATCCGCACCACAATAATCCCGTCGCGCTTCCTTCTGACAAATTCACAACAAGCGCGTTGTTGACCAGCTTCGCCCGGGGAATTCCACATGACCATTCGTCACCGTATCACCCTGCTCGTGGTGTTGATGTTTGTTGCGCTGTCGGCGATCGGCGGCTACGCCGTCTACCAGACCCGCCGCAGCGCCGTCGATGTCCGGCAGGTCACGCAGGGCGTCGTGCCGAGCGCACTCGCCTCCGCCGACCTCGTTTCCCAAGTGAAGGACGTGCAGCTCGCGACGATGACGCTCGTCTACGCGCCGGACGCGAACATGGCGAACCAGGCCCGCACCGAACTCAAGGACAAGCAGGACACGCTGAGCCGCGCGCTCGACGTGCAGGCGCGCGCGGCGGCCAGCCATGCGCAGACGGGGCTCGTCGCGCAGGCGCGCGACAGTCTCGCGAACTACTTCGGCGCGATCGGCGAGATCGAGAAGATGAAGGCGGCCGGCCAGGACGCGCTCGCGCAGGCATCGCTGTTCGCGAACGTCGCGCAGTACCGCGACGAACTGGAAGGCATCGTCGGCACGCTGCGGGTCGAGAAGAACCGCCAGAAGGACGATGCGATCAGCGCGCTGAACGGCATGCTGTCGACCACCACCACCGCGATCGCGGGCGTGACGGGCGCGGCCGTGCTGCTGCTCACGCTGATCGGCGCGCTGCTGTATCGCCAGATCACGCGCCCGCTGAGCCGGATGCAGTCGATGATGAGCGAGATCGCGTCGAACCAGGACTTCACGCGGCGCGTGCCGGTGGGCCGGATGGACGAGATCGGCCATTCGATCGTCGCGTTCAACGGCATGATCGAGAAGATCCAGCACAGCTCCGCGCAGCTCAAGCAGAAGACGGCCGACATCCAGGCCATGCTGCAGAACATGCAGCAGGGCATCCTGACGATCGTCGACGGCGCGCGCGTGCACGCCGAGTACTCGACCTACCTCGAAGCCATCTTCGAAACGAACGACATCGCCGGCCGGCCGGTGATGGACCTCGTGTTCGCACCGGCGGAACTGGGCGCCGACACCCGCGCGCAGATCGACGCGGCGATCCACGCGTGCCTCGGCGAGGACGGCATCAACTTCGCCTTCAACCAGCACCTGCTGCTGAACGAAGTCGTGATGACGATGCCGGACGGCCGCCGCAAGACGCTCGACCTGAGCTGGTCGGCCATCACCGACGACCACGACACCGTGATGCGCCTGATGCTGTGCGTGCGCGACGTGACCGAGCTGCGCGCGCTCGAAGCCGAGGCCGGCGAGCAGAAGCGCCGCCTCGAGATGATCGGCGAGATCCTGGCGATCAGCGAGGAGAAATTCCATCAGTTCGTGCACAGCGCGTCGGGCTTCATCCACGACAACGAGCGCATCATCCGCCAGTACACGCATGCCGACCGCGCGGCGGTCGACGAGCTGTTCCGCAACATGCACACGATCAAGGGCAATGCGCGCACCTACAGCCTGCAACACCTGACGAGCGTCGTCCACGAGACAGAGCAGCGCTACGACCAGTTGCGCCGCCAGGCCGCCGAGCATGCGTGGGACCAGCAGGTGCTGATCGAGGATCTCGCGCGCGTGAAGGACGCGCTCGAACACTACGCGCGGATCAGCACCGACAGCCTGGGCCGCAAGCGCGCGGGCGACGACGGCCGCGCGGACGGCTACCTGCGCATCGAGCGCAGCCGGCTCGAACACAGCCTCGCGCTGCTCGACGCGGCCGACCCGGCCGACGCGCGCGCGCTGCTGAGCATGCGCGATTCGGTGCGCCACGCGCTGCGCCTGATCGACACCGAGACCGTGGAAGACGCGTTGGCCGGCGTGCTCGCGTCGCTGCCCTCGCTCGCGCGCGAGCTGGGCAAGACGCCGCCCGTCGTGACGCTCGACGACAACGGCTACCGGCTGCGCGGGCCCGCCGCGCCCGTGCTGAAGAATGTCTTCATGCACCTGCTGCGCAACGCGCTCGATCACGGGCTCGAAACGCCCGACGAACGCGCGGCGGCGGGCAAGCCGGCCGCGGGCGAAATCACGCTGGAGGTCGGCATCGACGAGCGCGCGCTGCAATTCACGCTCAGCGACGACGGCCGCGGCCTCGCGCTCGCGCGGATTCGCGACATCGCGATCGCGCGCGGCTGGCTCGCGCCGGACGCCGAGGCCGACGACGATGCGATCGCCGCTTTCATCTTCCGGCCCGGCTTCTCGACCGCCGAGCATGTGACCGAGGTCTCGGGGCGCGGCGTCGGGATGGACGCCGTGCGCGACTTCCTCGCGCGCGAACACGGCCGCATCGAACTGCGCTTCACCGACGACCGGGCCGGCGCGCCGTTCCGTCGTTTCCAGACCATCGTCCACCTGCCCGAAAGCTGGGCCGTCGACAGTGTCGGCGCGGGCGCGCAGCCGCTGCGGCTCGACGCGCTGTCGGACTGAGCACGCAGGAGCACGACTTGGTGGAATGGTATGGAGCAGCCGCCGTCGCGGGCGGTGTGCTGACAGCATTGGCGGCGGCCTTGATCGCCCGTCTCGGGCGGGCGCGGCGCGCGCGCGAACAGGCGACGCGCGCCGCCGAACACGACACCGCGCTCGCCGTCGCGCAAACGCGCTTCGACGACGCGCAGGCCGGATTCGCCGCGACCCGCGCCGACCTGGAAGCGCAACTCGACGCACTGCGCGACGCCCTCGCCCGGCAGACCGGCGAAGCCGACGCGCGGCGCGCGGCGCACGAGGCGGCGCGCGAAATTCACGCCGACTGGCAGCGGCAGGCCAACCGCATCGCGGACGAGGCGACCCGCCTCAAGGGCCTCGCGGCGACCTTCGAGCGCTGGCACGAACAGATGATCTCGCTGATGGCGCAGAACCGCGACATGCACGTGAAGAACCACGAGCTGTCGTCGATCGTGAGCCACGTGCTGATCGTCTCGCTCAATGCGTCGATCGAAGCGGCGCGCGCGGGCGCGGCCGGGCGCGGCTTCTCGATCGTCGCGGGCGAGGTGCGCACGCTCGCGACGCGTTCTCAGGAACTGTCGAAAAGCTATCGCGACAGCCTGCATCGCAACGACCTGATCACCGCCGCGACCTTCCAGGACATCCAGGCGGGCGGCAAGATGATCACCGCCTCGCTCGGCAGCGTCGAGACGCTCGCGCAGCAGTTCCAGGCGCAACTCGACCAGGGGGCCGCGTGATCAGCGCGCGCGCCGTCGACAGTCTCGACCGGTTGTTCCGCGACGCGGCGCGCACGCGCCTCGTCGCGCGCGACGGCGACCCGTGCGAGGTCGCCCCGCTCACCGCGCGCGACGCCGCGCCGGCCGGCGACGACGTGGTGGTGCTGACGATCTCGTCGATCGGTTTCCGGCTGCTGCTCGCGCTGCAATTCGCCGACGACGCGCCGACCCGCGCGTACTACGTCGAGCGCGCCGACGGCGCGCTGCGCGAAACCTTCATGGAAGTCGCGAACCTGTGCTGCGGCGCGATCAACCAGGCGCTCGTCACCTGCTTCCCGGACCTCGGGATGTCGACCCCGTACCTGCTGAACCGCCGCAGCATGCGCCACTTCGACGAGCTGCGGCCGGTTCATCTCGCCTCGTACACGGTGACGCCGGGCCCCGGCGTGCGGCTCGGCGCGACGCTGTGCGTCTGCGCGCACGCCCCGCTCGATTTCCACGTCGAGCTGGCCGAGGCCGCGAACGGCGGCGGCGAGCTGGAACTCTTCTGACCCGCGCCCCGCGCGAAGGAATCACGATGAACATGAACAAGCCGGTCTGCAAGGTGCTGGTGCTCGACGACCATCCGGCCCACGCGGACGCGATCAAGCACTTCTGCGACGCGCACAACCTGATCGGGCTCAAGGTGCGCAAGAGCCGCCTGATGTCGGTGCTGCGCTCGAACATCGATCTCGGCGCGATCCTGCTCGGCGAATCCTACGGCGGCTCGCTCGCCGAATGCGCCGCGATCGCGACGCGCATCGACGCGCTGCGCCCCGAGCTGCCGATCATCCTGCGCCGCGATGCCGACACCGGCCCCGACGGCCTGCCCGACGCGCTGCGCCAGGTGATCTGCGCGACCTATGTCGCCCACGACATGGCGGCGCTGCGCACGGTGGTCGACGAATACATCTTCAGCCTCGACTATCCGAACGCGCTGGTGCGCGGCATCACCGAGATCACCGAGGCGCGGCTCGGCGGGTTGTTCAAGGATCTGACGATCAGCTGGGACACGCCGTGCATCGTGCGCGATCGCATCATCTTCGGCGAAGTATTCAGCCTGATGGCGCTCGAAAGCGCCTGGTGCCGCGGCTACATGCTGATGCAGACCGAGGAGGCGCCGCTGCTCGACCTGCTGTCCGCGCGGCCCGGCCGGCGCGGCGACGCCGATTTCCGTGACCTGAACGGCCTGCTCGGCGAGCTGACCAACCTGGTCTGGGGCGCGTTCAAGGACCGCTACCTGCACGATGCGCGCCCCGAGCCGGCGGACGCGGTGCAGGTGCCGCTGCTCGTCAATCACAAGCACCGCTACATCTCGTTCGGCACGGATAACCCGCAGCTGTGCTTCAAGTACCGGCTCACCGACGACGCCACCGGGCGCGCGGTGCAGCTCGACCAGCGCTTCATCTTCAGCCTGCGCTGGTTGCCCGAGGCGTTCGACGCGAACGACGGCGCGGTGGACGCGCTCGTCGACGCGGGCGAACTGGAATTGTTTTGATCAACACGAGAAACACGAGGAACACGACATGGCCAAGATTCTGGTGGTGGATGATTCGAGCACGGTGCGCGACGAAGTCGCGGGCTTCCTGAAGAAGAACGGACTGGACGTCGACACGGCGGTGGACGGCAAGGACGGCCTGGCGAAGCTGAAATTGCAGTCGGGCATCCGGCTCGTGATCAGCGACGTCAACATGCCGAACATGGACGGCCTGACGATGGTCGAGAAGATTCGCGGCGAACTCGGCAATCAGGCCGTCAACGTGATCATGCTGACCACCGAAAGCAGCCCGGCGATGAAGGAGCGCGGCAAGGCGGCCGGCGTGAAGGGCTGGATCGTCAAGCCCTTCAAGGGCGAGGCCGTGCTCGAGACGTTCCGCAAGCTGGCCGGCTGACGCCCCGCCCCTGCCGACGCGTCACTGGCGCGCCTTGTCCAGTTCGTCCGGGGCGTAGATCCGCGCGGACTGGATCACCACCAGCGTGTCGCCCGGCTCGATGCGGCAAGGCGGATCCTCGTAGAACGACACGATCCGGCCGTCCCGTTCGAGGCCGATCACGATCGCGCCCTTGAGCGCGTTCGACATGCAGCCGACCTCGTGGCTCGCCGCGGGCCGCTCGACCAGCGTCGCGCGGCCGCGCGTGGACAGCATGTCGTTGACGAACGGCACGATGTAGCGGCTCGCCACCGCGTCGGCGAGCAGCAGCGCGCCGATCTTGGTCGACGACACGATCACGTCCGCGCCGGCCTGGCGCAACTGCCGCTGATACTTGTTCTCCTGGATCCGCACCACGATCTTCGTGTCCGGCGCGATGCTGCGCACCGACAGCGTGAGCAGGATCGCGGTGGGATCGTCGGTGACCGAGATGATCACGGCCTTCGCGGTGCGCACCTGCGCCTGCTGCAGCAGATCCTCCTGCGCGGGATCGCCGCACAGCCCCGTGACGCCGAGCGCGGACGCGGCTTCGAGCGCCTGCTCCTGCGCGTCGATCACGATCAGCGTGGCCGGATCGACGCCGCTTTCGAGCAGCTCGCGCACCGCGATCGAGCCGCTGAGCCCGTAGCCGCAGACGACGATGTGATCGGACAGGTGCTTTTGCAGGCGTTTCATGCGGAAGTCCTCGATGACGCGTTGGATCACGAACTGATAAGCCGTGCCAAGAAAGATGAACCAGATGCCGATGCGGATCGGCACGATGAAGAACGCGTCGATCAGCCGCGCGCGCGCGGTGATCGGCACGATGTCGCCGTAGCCGACGGTCGCGACCGTGACCATCGTGAAGTACACGAGGTCGGCGATGGTCATCGGCGTGCTCTTGGTCGAATCGCGCAAGCCGTCGCGATCGAGGTAGAGCACGAGGAACGCGAGCACGCACAGGCCGATGACGAACCCGATCCGGAACAGCAGCGTGCGCAGCGGCGACGCGACCGGCCGGGTGAACAACGTCCGCTCGCGCGGCGCCTGCCAGGCGTTGCTGGCGCGCCGCAGCCGGAAGCGCAGCAGTTTGCGGTGATCGGAAGGCAAGCCCAACGAAATTCTCCAGAATGACGGCTCCGCGATTTTACGCTGCGGTGCAGGGCCCGGCGGAAGGGGATGATGCGGGCGTCCGTTGCACGGATGCCCGCCGCACGGATGCCCGCCGCACGAAACCGCCGCCTACAGCATGCTGCGCGGGCGCTGCATCGTGCCGTCGACGAAGCGCGCGGCGCGGAACGCGCCCAGGTCGAGCGAGGGCGCACCGCCGTCGACCCACTCCGCGAGCAGGCGGCCCACGATCGGCCCCATCGCGAAGCCATGCCCGCAGAACCCGGTGGCGATCGCGAGCCCGCGCGGCGCGGCGGGCGCGTCGATCACCGGGATGCCGTCCGGCAGCACGTCGATCAGGCCGGCCCAGGCCTCGACCACCTGCGCGTCGCGCAGCGCCGGAAAGATCGCCTTCAGCTTCGCGAGCGCGCGCGGCGCGTGCGCGGGATTCGGCTGCGGCGCCGGATCGCGCGGCGCGAGCGCATCGCGGCCGCCGCCGAGGCGCGCGCGCAGGTCGCGCCAGGCCGCGCCGTTCAGGTGGAAACGGAACTTGTCGCGCTGCGCCCACAGTTCCGGCCAGAACAGGCTGAGCCCGCGCAGGTGGCCGAGCGTCATGTCGACATCGACCTGCATGTCGTCGGCGAGATTGATCGCGCCGTCGGCACGCTGCCGGATGCCGAGCCCGTGGCCCCACAGCGTGGCCGCCGACACCGGCGGCAGCGCGTTGGTGCGCATGCAGGTGCCGCGCACCGCCTGCTGCGGCAGGCGGATGCCG
Source organism: Burkholderia sp. GW821-FHT14F03 (assembly GCF_058803765.1). Classification (NCBI taxonomy): domain Bacteria; kingdom Pseudomonadati; phylum Pseudomonadota; class Betaproteobacteria; order Burkholderiales; family Burkholderiaceae; genus Burkholderia; species Burkholderia sp. GW821-FHT14F03. Next base: position 8,407 of record NZ_JBXAPG010000001.1, on the reverse strand, counting down.
ACGCCGTCGAGCAGGCGGAAACTGGTCGCGCCCGCCGCGCAGATCACGCGCGCCGCGCGGATCGTGCCACGCTCGGTCGCGACGCCCGTGATCGCGCCGCCCGCCGTTTCCAGCGCGAGCGCGCCGCAGCCTTCGAGGAACTGCGCGCCGCGCTCGGCCGCGCGCGCGGCGAACGCGCCCGCGACCCGGCGCGGCTCCGCCTGGCCGTCGCTCGCGGTATAGAGCCCGCCCAGCACCGGCGCCGCGAGCCCCGTCACACGCTCGCCGACCTGGGCGGGCGTCAGCGCCCGCGTGTCGAGGTCATGGGCGCGGGCCACGTCGAGCCAGCCTTGAAACGACGCCCAATCCGTTTCGTTGTCCGCAAGATAGAGGCAGCCGCCCTGCCGCCATTCGAGATCGACGCCCAGTTCCTGTTCGAGCGTCTCCCAGAGCCGCATGCCGGCCATCATCAGCGGCACTTCGGCGGCCTCGCGGCCCTGCTGGCGCACGAAGCCCCACGCGCGGGTCGATTGCTGGCCGGCGATCCGCGACTTGTCGAGCACGACGGCGCTCAGGCCGCGCAAGCTCAGGTAGTACGCGGCGGCGCAGCCCATGATGCCCGCGCCGACGATCACGACGTCGGCGCGGGCGGGAAACGGCAGATCGGCGCGCGCGAGCGCGCCGTAGAGCGGATACGTGGTGGTCATGATCGGAGCGGCGCGGGCGCCGGGGCACGGGCGGCGGGTAAAAGCCCCATGCTCTCACGAGATGCGAGCGCCGATGGCCTCGATGTGCCGGACGGAACGCGCGCGGACCCGCGCCGGTCCATGCGTCGCGTCGCAGCCTCGCGATCCGGATTTCGGCGATGATAGCGACCGCCCCCTCCTCGTCGAATGAGCATCCGATGTCCGCCACCCTGCCGTTGAACCTGCCCGACATCGTCGCCCTGGGCCGCGACCAGCCCGCGACGGCGCCCCAGATCGCCCTGCTGACGCGACTCGCCGCGGCGCTGCGCGCGTCGCCGGATTGCCTCGGGCTGGTGCTCGTGGGCTCGTTCGCGAAGGGCGCCGCGGACCGCCTGTCGGATCTCGATCTCGTCGCGTTCTGCGGCGACGGCGCGGGCGGCGCGGTGCTCGACGTGTTCCGCGCCGCACTGGCCGACGCCGACGTGCTGATGCGCTTCGACGGCCGGCGCGGGCCGGACAGCCCGTACGAGGCGGTGATCCTCGGCGACCTCAGGTCCTGCGAATTCCATGTGATCGCGCCGGCGCAGCCGTTCGCGCTGAAACGCCCCTATGTCGAAGTGTTCAGCCGCGACGGCTGCGTGGCGGCGCGCGCGAGCGACGATCCCGCGCCGGGCCGCGCCGACACGCCCGTGTATCACGGCGGCGACCGCTGGCTCCCGTGGGAGCTGCTCGAATGCCTGAAGTGGCTGTCGCGCGGCGACGCCGACAACGCCAAGCGCCACCTGGTCAGGCTCGGCCGCGCGATCGAGGCGGCCGCGCCCGATGCACCCTGAGCCCTGAACCCGGTGCGCGCCGACCGTCCCGCAGCGGCGGCCCCGACGCCCGGAAGCGCCCTGTGAGATCCACCGCACGCAACTTTCCGTGCCCCCGGCGCATCCAACGACACGCGCCCACGGTGGCCGCGCCCGGCATCGCCGCAATCGCTCGCGGCGCGCCGTCGGCCCCCCGGTGCAATACGACGTCGCCACGATCTGAAGCAACATCAGGAAACACCTGTCACACATTCACGTACAGTAGTACGCAGAGCGAACTCCGTTTTGCGGTAAAGTTATCTCTTTCGCGCGTAGCCGGTCGGCTCGCCCCGATGGCATCCCACGATGTCGAACCCGGCGTCCGAGGCGCCACCTGAACGTCATTCGACTCGATCCGTCCCCGTAGCATGGCCAACGAAGCAATTACCACGGATTCCCTCGCGGTCGCCGAACGCGTGCGCGAGCTGATGAGCCGCAACGGCATCGGCAAGCGGCAGCAAACCACCGAACTGTGCCGGATCCTCGACCTGAGCTTTTCCCAGGGGCACCGCAAGCTGCGCGGCAGCAGCCCGTGGACGCTCGCGCAACTGAAGAAAGTCGCCGAAGCCTACGGCGAGCCGGCCGCCCAGCTGTTCGGCGCGCAGGCGCTCGACCCCGGCATGGTGGGCGCATGCGCGCAGGAAGCCACGCTGTATGCGGGCGTCGCCGAGATCCCGTGCACCGTCTGGGTCGGCGCGCCGCTCGAAGCGGGCGCGCGGCCCGAGTTCGTCGCCTATGAGCAGCAGGGCCGCTGGCGCGTGCTGCGCCATACCGGCGTGCTCTACCAGAACGCCTACGACGTCCACAAGATCGAGATCTACCCGCGCCGCGCCGAGAACGACCGGCTGCTGGTCGCGGTCGTCGACGCGAATCCCTCGGATGCCGAGGAAGTCTGCCGCTACCTCGACCAGCAGGGTTTCTCGACGGTCCATTTCGAGCAGCTGCCCGCCTTCATCGACGCGCTGCAGGGCCAGGCGTTCGACGCGGTGGTCAGCGAATGGCACTTCGACGGCTACACGGCGGCCGTCGCGATCAAGGCGGTGCGCGCGTCCGACAACCCGGGCGCGCCGGTGTTCGTGCTCACGGGCGACCTGCTGACAGGCCGCGCGAGCGAGGCGGACATCAGCGAGGTGATCCGCACCTTCGACGTCGTCTGCTACGAAAAGCCTGCCCGCCTGGCGCTGCTGAGCGCCGATCTCGCGAAGCGCCTCGCGCGCGCCTGACCCGCGCGCGGCGCGGTCCTGCGTACAATAGCCGGCGTTCCCATTCCGCCCGGCACGGCAAGGATCCGCATGGCCCGCATCATTCCCGACGACTGGAAAAGCCTCTCCGCGACCGGCGCCGCGGAGCGCGAGCGCGAGACGCTCGCGACGCTCGAACAGACGCTGCCCGACGGCTATACCGTCTACCACGGCGTGCACTGGACCCGCGCGGACCAGCAGTTCTCCGTGTTCGGCGAGGCCGACTTCGTGATCGTGAGCCCGGCGGGCCGCGTGCTCGTGATCGAGCAGAAGGCCGGATTCCTGCGCGAGACGCCGAAGGGGCTCGTCAAGGTCTACCTGCAGACCGAGCGCAATGTGTCGGTCCAGCTCGCGCGCACGCTGGAAAACCTCCAGCGACGCTTCACGGCCGCGTTCGGCGCGGGCACCTACGGCATCGAGGCGCTGCTGTACTGCCCGGACTACGCGGTCCGGCAGGCGGCGATCGCGGGCGTCGCGCCCGACCGGATCGTCGACGCCACGCGCCGCCACCAGCTCGCCGACATCATCCTGCAGGCGCTGCCGGCCGACGAGCCGCGCCTGTCGAGCGCCGCGAAGATCCATCATTTCCTCGCCGACGAACTGGCGCTGACGCCCGATACGAGCGCCCTGGTCGGTCAGGCCGGCACGCTCGTCACGCGGCTGTCCGGCGGCCTCGCGACCTGGGCGCGGCGGCTCGAATTCGCGCCGTTCCGGCTGCGCGTGATCGGCACGGCGGGTTCGGGCAAGACCCAGCTCGCGGTCCAGGTGATGCGCGACGCGGTCGCGGCGGGCCGGCGCGTGCTGTACGTCTGCTTCAACCGGCCGCTCGCCGACTACGTCGCGCGCATCGCGCCGCCCGGCGCGCGGATCGCGAACTACCACCAGCTGTGCGACTGGGTCGCGCGCGATGCCGGCCACGTGCCCGACTTCGACGCGCCCGATGCGTTCGCGCGCCTCGACGCGCAGTTCGCCGCCGCGCCGATTCCCGCGAAGTGGCGTTTCGACGTGCTGATCGTGGATGAAGGCCAGGACTTCCAGGCCCCATGGGCGGCCGCGCTGGAGCGCGTGCTCGAACGCGACGGCGCGTGGTGGTGGCTCGAGGATCCATTGCAGAACCTCTACATGCGCGAGCCGGTGCCCCTGCCCGGCTGGGTGACGATCCGCGAGCTGACCAACCACCGCAGCCCGCGCGACATCCTCGACTACGTGCGCGCCATGGTCGGACCGGTCGAGCCGCTGGCGGCGCAATTGCGGGCGGGCGGACCGTTCGACGGCTCGGAGATCGTGTTCAGCACCTATCCGGACGACGACGAGGAAGCGCAGGCGTGCATCGATGCGACCAAGCGCGCGGTCACCCACGCGCTGTCGCTCGGCTTCCGCAAGCAGGACATCGCGCTGCTGTCGTTCCGCGGCCGCGACGGCTCGGCGTTCACGCGGCTCGACCAGCTCGGCCCGCACCGCCTGAAGCACTTCACCGGGAAATACGATCTGTTCGGCAACCCCGAGTACCGGGAAGGCGACCTGCTGCTCGATTCCCTCTACCGCTTCAAGGGGCAGGCCGCGCCGTGCGTGATCCTGACCGAGGTCGATTTCGAGACGTTCGATGCGCGCGCGGCGCGCAAATTGTTCGTGGGCGCGACCCGCGCGACGATGAAGCTGATCGTGGTCGCGTCGCAGCGCGCGGCCGCCCGTATCGCGCCGGCCGCCTGACGGCCGGCGTTCGCCGTCAGGCGATCCGGAACGAACCGACCGCGCGGCGCAGCCCGTCCGCCTGCTCCTCGAGCGACGCGGCGGCGGCCGCCGCCTGCTCGACGAGCGCCGCGTTCTGTTGCGATACCTGATCCATCTGCGAGACCGCGAGGTTCACCTGCTCGATGCCGTCGCGCTGCTCGTTCGAGGCGGCGGTAATCTCCGTCATGATGCCGGTCACGCGCGCGATCGCGCGCTGGATTTCCTGCATCGTGTCGCCCGCCGAGCTGACGAGCCGCGACCCCGTCCCGACCCGCTCGACCGATTCGCCGATCAGCGTCTTGATCTCCTTGGCCGCCGTCGCCGAGCGCTGCGCCAGCGTGCGCACCTCGCCCGCGACCACCGCGAAGCCCCGGCCCTGCTCGCCCGCGCGCGCCGCCTCGACGGCCGCGTTCAAGGCGAGGATATTGGTCTGGAACGCAATCCCCTCGATCGTGCCGATGATGTCCGCGACGCGCTGCGAACTCTGGTCGATCTCGGTCATCGTGCCGATCACCTCGCCCACCACCATCGCGCCCCTGGTCGCGATATCGGTCGCGGTGTCCGCGCACTGCTGCGCCTCCCGCGCATTGTCCGCGTTCTGCTTCACGGTCGCCGTCAGCTGCTCCATGCTGGCCGCGGTCTCCTGGAGCGACGCGGCCTGCTCTTCGGTGCGCTGCGACAGGTCGGTGTTGCCCGCCGCGATCTGGCGGGTCGCGGTCGCGATCGATTCGGAACCGTTGGTGACCTGCCGCACCGTGTCGGACAGGCTGCGCTGCATGTTCGTCACGCCCTTCACCAGCTCCGCCATCTCGTCGCGCGAGCCCCAGCGCAGCTCCATCGTCAGGTCGCCCTCCGACAGCCGGCGGAAGTGGTTCAACAGCCGCACCACCGGCTGCGTGATCGCGTAATGCAGGCCGATCGCGCACCCCAGGCAGGCGGCCAGCCCGAACAGGATCGCGCCGCCCATGCCGAGGCACAGCCAGCGGTAGTACTGCTGCGCGGTATCGAACTCCGTCTTGCCGCGCGCGGACTGATACGCGTCAAGGGCGTCCGACGCCTTCGACAACGCGACCGACAGCGGCGGCACGACCGTCATCACCAGCCGGTCGGCATCGTCCCGGTGCCCTGCCTTCACCGCATCGATCATCGGCCGCAGGCCGTCGTCGATGAACGCGCGCCGCGCGGCGCCCGTCTGCGCGGCCAGCGTCTTCTCGTCGCCTTCGTGCGGCAGCGCGTCGTAGTCGCGCCAGGCGCGCTCCGAGGTCGCCAGGTAGCGTTCCGCCTTGTCGAGGGTATTGCCGACATCCGACGCCTCCGGATGCAGGATCGCGCGGTCGAGCGTGGTGCGGACGATCGCGAGGTTCAGGTTCGCGGAGGACAGCGCCGTCTTCGAGGCGAGCTGCTGCGTGTAGGCTTCTTCGAGCGCATCGTTCGAGGTCTGCATGCCGAACAGGCCGACGAGGCCGGTCAGCACCAGCAGAATGGCAACGAGGCCAAGCGTGGAGAAGATCCGCGTGCGGATAGAAAAACGGGAAAACAATGCATTCATGGCGAATCGGGCGCAGTAAGGGAAGTCGTTAGACGTCTCAGGCGTTTACGGTTGGCCTGCGAAAAACTTGAGACGCGCGCCGGGCAACCCCGGCCCGCGCGGCCCGTTCGCGCACGAAGCTTGATCCAGGTCAAGCACGCGGCGCCGGGCCAACGATAGCGGAGGCGGCCGGACGCCGCCGCGCCCCGGGTCGCGGCGGCCCCGGTCCTGCCCGCGCGGCGCCGGGAAGGCCCCGCGAGCGGCCCCGACGCGCACCGCGCGCGCGGCGCGCGCTAAAATCGACCCATGTCGAAATCCGCCAAGCCCACCCCGACCCGCGCGCCCGACGCGCCGAAGGTCAACGAGTACACCGTCGACGAACTCGCACGCGTGTCCGATACGACCGTGCGCAACGTGCGCGCGTACCAGGATCGCGGCCTGCTCGCGCCGCCGGAGAAACGCGGCCGCGTGGGCATCTACGACGACACCCACGTCGCCCGCCTCAAGGTCATCAATCACCTGCTGGCGCGCGGCTATACGCTGTCGAACATCCAGGACCTGATCAAGGCCATCGACGACGGCCACGACCTGCGCTCGATCCTCGGCCTGGAAAACGCGATCGGCGGCCGCTGGTCGCACGAGCGGCCGCAAACCTACTCGCTCGCGCAGCTGATCCAGATGTTCGGCCCGCAAACGCCCGCGTCGCTGTCGCGGGTGGCCGAACTCGGGCTGCTCGAACGGCGCGGGCTGTCGTTCGTCGCCAAAAGCCCCGCGATGCTCGAAGCCGCCGCCGCGATGACCCACGAGGGCATTCCCGCGCGCGAGCTGCTCGACGCGATGAGCATCGCCCGGCCGCACTTCGACGCGATCGCCCGCGCGCTCGTCGAACTGGTGGTGCGCCGTCTCGACCGCTACGACGCCGACACCCTGCCGCCCCCGACCGACGTGCCCGCGCTCGTCGACGCGATCTGGCGGCTGCGGCCGCTGTCCGCCGTGTTCGTCGAGGGCGAGATGAACCGCGCGCTGGAAGCCGCGTCGAGCGCCTACCTGGGCGGCCGGGTCGCGACCATCCTCGACAAGAAGCTCAGCGACCAGGCCGCGCGCGACGCCGGCGCGCCCCCGCCGCCCGCCCCGCCGCGCAAGAAACGTTAAGCGCGCGCCCGTCATATTCATATCGGCAATGCTTGGTTGGTGCGGGCCGCTGCCCGTGCGACGATTCATCGAACCGAGCGGCACCCGCCGCCCGCTTCGATGAACGTTTCAGGAGAATGCGCCGATGTTCCGCGTTGCCCGCTGGATTCCCCGTACCGTGGCCGCCGCCCTGGTCACGCTCGCCGCCGCCTCCGCCTTCGCGCAGGACAGCGACAAGGTGCTGCGCATCGGCTACCAGAAAGCGGGCCTGCTCTCGATCGTCAAGGCGCAAGGCGCGCTCGAAACCCGCCTGAAACCGCTCGGCTACACCGTCAAGTGGTTCGAATTCCCGGCCGGCCCGCAACTGCTCGAAGCACTGAACGCCAACAGCATCGATTTCGGCTATACCGGCGCACCGCCCCCCGTGTTCGCGCAGGCAGGCGGCGTGCGCTTCGTGTATGTCGGCGCGGAACAGCCGTCACCGCACAGCGAGGCCGTGCTCGTGCGCGCCGATTCGCCGATCCGCGACGTCGCCGCGCTGAAAGGCAAGAAAGTCGCGCTGCAGAAGGGATCGAGCGCGAACTACCTGCTGCTCAAGGCGCTGCAGAAGGCCGGCTTGCGCTACGAAGACATCCGCCCGGTCTACCTGCCGCCCGCCGACGCGCGGGCCGCGTTCGAGAGCGGCGACGTCGACGCCTGGGCCGTGTGGGATCCGTATTACGCGGCCGCGCAGGCCACGCTGAAGGCGCGCACGCTCACCGACTACTCGGGCCTGCCGGGCGCGTACAACTTCTACGAGGCGACCCGCGATTTCGCGGAGCACCACCCCGAGGTGATCGGCGCGGCGCTCCAGCAGGCGCGCGCCACCGGGCTGTGGGTGAACGCGCATCCGACCGAAGCCGCCGCGCTGCTCGCGCCGAAGGTCGGCCTGAGCCCCGCGCTCGTCGAGACCTGGGTGAAACGCACGCCGTTCGGCGCGGTGCCGATCGACGAGCGGATCATCGCGTCGCAGCAGGGCGTGGCCGATGCGTTCCTCGGCGTCAAGCTGATCCCGCAAAAGCTCACCATCGGCAACCACGCGTGGACCCATCGCGACGTCGCGGCGGCGCTCGCCGCGAAGTAAGCCGCGAAGTAAGCCGCGAAGTAAGCCGCGAAGTAAGCCGCGAAGTAAGCCGCGAAGTAAGCCGCGAAGTAAGCCGCGAAGTAAGCCGCGAAGTAAGCCGCGAAGTAAGCCGCGAAGTAAGCCGCGAAGTAAGCCGC